>JAUYLV010000003.1 GCA_030699565.1 bacterium | reverse complement strand
ACGCACAGCGGGATTGCCGGCATGCTTCATAGTCACCAGATCCGGATTATGGCAGTAGGGGCAGCGAAAGATGCAACCTTGCGTAAAGACCACCGCGGCAACCTTGCCCGGATAATCGATAAGCGAAAGTTTTTGCATGCCGGCGATATACACAAAAAGATAATTTACGGCCAATACTCTTTACCGCTATAACACAAAAACATCACGATGCCGCCGAAACCGCGGGCGCTGCGATTTTTTCATTGCGCTCTTGCTGTTCCGCGGGTAATAGATATTCGCGGCGATCGGCATACTCGCTCTTTTTCCCCTTATTCCACTGATCCACCGGCCGAAAATACCCCACGATGCGCGACCAGACTTCGCATGTTTCGCCGCAGGTCGTACATGTGGAGAATTCGCCGTTCAGATACCCATGATTGCGGCAGATGCTGAACGTGGGCGTCACGGTAAAATACGGCAACGCATAGGCATGGGCGACTTTTTTTACAAACTGGCGGCATGTCTGCCAATCTTTCATGCGCTCTCCCAAAAAGAGATGCAACACCGTACCCCCCGTGTACTTGGTTTGCAGCGCGTCCTGGTGATCGAGCGCGAACAATGGATCGTCCGTATAATCCACCGGCAGATGGGTTGAGTTGGTATAGTACGGCGCCTCGTCTCCTCCGGCCTGCAGTATGCCGGGAAAGCGTTCGCGGTCTTCTTTGGCAAAGCGATACGTAGTACCTTCGGCGGGCGTCGCCTCGAGATTGAAAAGGTTTCCGGTTTCTTCCTGGTAATCACCGAGTTTTTTGCGCATAAATTCGAGCACGTCGAGCATGAAAGCTTTGGCATCGGCATCGGACAGGTCTTTGCCGAGAAAATTGAGCATGGCCTCGTTGGCGCCGTTGACACCGATAGTGCCGAAATGATTATGCAGCGTCGGCAGATAACGCTTGGTGAACGGGAGAAGTCCTTTTTCGATGTTTTCCTCGACCACTTTCCGCTTCAGTTCCAACGACTGCTTAGCAAGCGCCATGAGCCGTTCGAGGCGCTGAAAAAAATCGTTCCGGCTTTTGGCCAAATAACCGATCCGCGCCAGATTCAGAGTAACGACGCCTACGGAACCGGTCATTTCCGCCGATCCGAAGAGTCCTCCGCCGCGGCTGCGAAGTTCCCGAAGGTCCAGCTGCAAACGGCAGCACATACTGCGCACATCGCTGGGATTGAGGGATGAATTGATGAAATTTTGAAAATAGGGCGTACCGAACTTCGCCGTCATCTCAAATAAAGCGCGCGCATTTTCGTTATCCCAATCGAAGTCCTTGGTAATATTGTAGGTGGGAATGGGAAACGTGAAGATGCGTCCCTTCCAATCCCCTTCGGTCATCACCTCGATGTACGCCTTGTTGATCATGTCCATCTCGCGCTGCAGGTCGCCATACGTAAAATCCATAACCGCGCCGCCCACGACAGGATGCTTTGCGCGCATATCTTCGGGGCAGACCCAATCGAGGGTAATGTTGCTGAACGGGGTTTGCGTGCCCCATCGCGACGGCACGTTCAGATTGAACACAAACTGCTGGATGGATTGTTTTACCGATCGGTAATCGAGATTATCCTTTTTGATGAACGGCGCCAAATACGTATCGAATGACGAAAACGCCTGCGCGCCCGCCCATTCATTCTGTAGCGTACCCAAAAAATTCACCATCTGCGCCACCGCCGTCTCCAAGTGTTTTGGCGGGGACGACTCCACCTTGCCGGGCACGCCGTTGAATCCTTCTTCCAAAAGCTGCCGCAAACTCCAGCCGGCGCAGTATCCGGTGAACATGTCCAGGTCATGGATATGAAAATCGCCCTCCACATGCGCATCGCGAATTTCCTTTGGGTAGATAAAATTCAGCCAATAGTTGGCGATGAGTTTGCCGGCGGCGTTCAGAATAAGCCCGCCGAGCGAATATCCCTGATTGGCATTGGCGTTTACCCGCCAGTCCTTGCGATTGATATATTCGCTCACCGTCTTCTCCACATCGACCGCGACATTTTTAACCGACCGGACCTGCGCGCGCTTTTCGCGGTAAACGATATACGCGCGCGCCGTGGTGAAGTATCCCGCATTGGCAAGCGCGAACTCCACGATATCCTGGATCTCCTCGACGGCGATGCGCTTGTCCTTTTTGCGCGATTTGAAGATAAAATGCGTCACCTGCTCGGCGATCTTGCGCGTCTCCGGAACGCCAAACTCCCCCGTACGGATCGCGGCGCGCTCAATGGCGTAACGGATGCGCTCTTTATCGAACGGGACTTCGCGGCCGTCGCGCTTGATGACGACAAAGTCCTCCAACACCGCGTTCTTTGAAGATGGTTTAGTGACCATAAGGGAACAAAAATCCGGAATTCGAGAACGACCGCGAACACATTATAGGGTTCGCACCGACCGGTCAGCCGGATAATGACGTTCTTGAATTTCGGATTATGTTAAAAAAATAAATGCCCGCGAATGTTTCGCGAGCTTCAAGAGCTTCGTGCTTCAACTATAGCATGGCGCATTACAGCGCCAACAGTGGATAACTCGTTCGGCATTTCCCATTCGCTCGCTGTACAAAAACTCGGCAAATCTTCGTTGCGGTATTACGCACAACAAACACCCTACTCGGCTTTTAGCCTCGGGGTGCCCGCTTGTTGTGCGAACCGATCCTCAATTTGCAGCTCGTTTTTGTAACGCTCGGCGAATTGAAAATGACTCGCTTGGGCTTTGCTTATTGAAACTGGCGGCAAAATGCCGCCAGTATTTCCCATTCGCTCGCTTGTGGTGTTATTCGCTCTTTTGAGCAGATGCGGGTATCGGTCGAATGCGGCGCGGACAATCCGGAATCATGCACAAAAGCTCGCTCGCATTTTCTCCCTTGAATACCGAAATTTCATGACATCCCCTGCATTTAACTTCGATCTCGCTTTCGACAAGTATGCCCTTGAATAAGAGCTTTCCGCATTGCTTGCACCGATATTCGCGCCAGAAAGATGAAGAATCCATAGACCACGGGATTACACCGAATGCTCGTATTTTTACGGTAGATTATTTTCGTTTGATGCGCAACATCCCGCTCGCGCCATCTATACTGAACGAAAATCCCTCCAGTTCCGCGGGAATGGCGCCTATGATACCGGCGCGTACGATCTCGCCCACATCGTCCGGAAATGTTCCGAACCGGCCGTGATATGCATAAATTGACGTCTGCAGCGCTTCCATGGCATCTAATTTTTTCAGCCAATCGAGCGCAAATTCCCTGGTAGAATCGTCATCAGTTGTTTCATGGATCGTGGCAAAAAAGGCCTTGGCGGTTTGGAGCGCTCCAGTTCGCGCGGCATACACCGCCTGCATGCGCCGCACCAGGATGGGTGCAGCGGGTTTGTCGGCCGCCAGCGTAACCAGCCGCAGAGCTTCGTCCAGATTATTATTAATATGGTATTGCGCCCCAAGGTAAAAGGGAATCTCCCAGTTTTCGGGCAGGGCGGCCATGCCTCGATCGGCCAGGACCTGGGCCTCGTCCATGCGCCCATACCATGGTAGGAACATAATACCTACCAGATAGGGGCGTTCAAACTTCGGATCAATTGCGGTGATCCGATCAAGATACCGCGGCAGAAGTTCCGTTCCGCGATAGCCCGAAAAGTTCTGTATGGCCAGTACCCACAGCGTATCGGCAATGGCGTTCCGAAATCCCAGCGACCCCGCCTCGAGCACGCTCGTCGGCACCAGAAGCGAAAGCGGCAGCACTTCTTGGGTGCGAGGCGGCTTTGGAGCGCCGGTGAGCGCGTATTGCAAAAATACCGCCGATCCAAGCGCCACGATCATAAGCGCGACAAGCGCTTTTGTACCGGTAAAATCTTTTTCCATACACAAGCCGCTTCTGCGTTTTTCCGCGTTAATATCGTCCGACGCCATAGGCTATGGCCGACGGCGTCTGCGCAAATCCACCTCTATAACTAGAATTCCCGCCGCTCAAAAATAATCCGCGCGGCGATGATAGCGAACCACCCGTAAGCGATCCCGTACAGCAATGCCGCAACCAATACCATGGGTGCCGGGAATACTCCGTAGGTCACATCGTTGCGTATATTGAATTTTTCGAGATTGGGAAACGCATAATAAGCCGCCCAGAGCGCGTATTTCACGAATACGTTGGATTGCTTTTCTATAACGCCCAGAAGCAGACCCGACGAGTGGCCGATAAAAACGATGGCGAGCGTATAAAATATGGAAAGCGTGGGCGAGGTAAGCGAAGAAAAAAGCAGGCTTATCGAAATCACCACTAGCGCTTCCGCATACCCGAGCGCTATGGCGATTAAAAGTCCCGGGATAAGTTGAAGTGAGTGTATCTTGAAAGCGAAGACGGCGAAAAAGACCGCCATCGCCAATGCCGTCACATAGGCAACCGTCGCGGCAAGCCCAAAAAACTTCCCCCAAAGCACCTGCGAGCGCGTCACGGCCTTGGGTAGCACCAAAAAGAATGTGCGGCGCTCCACTTCCTTGAACACCAGCTGCGCCCCCACGAATATAGCCACGAAGAGTTGCAGCGAAAAAATCGCGGCCAGGCCCATATTGGTGATGATGCGCGCGTCTTCGTCGAGCGAAATGGATCCGATAAAGAGCGAGAAGCCGATGAAAAAGAACGCGAAAACCGCCGCAATGATGAAAATGCGGTCGCGCACCGCTTCCCGAAACGTGTTTTTGGCGATGGTGAAGATACGTGACATAAAAAAGAAAAATTACAAATCACAAACTGCACAAATCACAAATAAATTCCAATGCTTAAAATGAAACTGCAGAAGAATGTTTTTGTCATCGCGAGTTTCTGCGGTACTCTGCAGGAACATGGTGATCCGTTCAATAATTCACATTAAAATGACCATGGAAGAAATTGCTTCGTCGTCCCTTAGCTTGCGGACTCCTCGCAATGACATTCTTCTGCGTCTTAATTTGTAAATTGAGGTTTTGAATTTATTTGATGCTTAGTGGTTGGTGCTTGTGCTTTTGCTCCGCAGCATTCATTCGCGCATCATTGATGATCGCAACGAACGCCTCTTCAAGCGTGGCGTGCGTGCCCTTAACTTCCCCGACCGACCCGGCGGAAACGATCTTCCCGTGGTCGATAATGGCCAGATGATCGCAGATCTCTTCGACATCGGCAAGAATATGCGAATTGAAAAAAATGGTCTTTCCCGCATGTTTCAATTCCAAAAGAAGCTTTTTGACTTCCGCGCGCCCCAATGGATCAAGCCCGTCCAACGGTTCGTCCAAAAACAATATATCCGGATCGTTCACAAGCGCTTGCGCAAGCCCCAGGCGCTGCACCATACCCTTGGAATACTTCCGGGCCGCCACATCCGCAAATACGCCAAGCCCCACGCGCCCCAGCAATTCCGGAATCCGGCCGGACATCCCATCGATCGGCAACGAGAAAAGACCCGCCGCGAACGATAAAAATTCGCGCCCGGTCAAATGCGCATAGAACGCGGGAGTTTCCGGCATAAAGCCGATCTTTTGGCGTACGCCGGGGTCCTTCGGAGTTCCACCGAGAATTCGGATCCATCCTTCGTCTGGCTGCGCAAGCCCCACAAGCATTTTCATGGTCGTGGTTTTGCCGGCGCCGTTCGGCCCCAAAAACCCGAAGACATCCCCGTGTTCGACGCGAAGGGATATGCCGTCAACGGCGGTAAAATCGCCATCGCCGACCGCATAGCGTTTTATTAGTCCTGAAATTTCTATCGCAGGCATAGTAACTTCTCAAATCCTACCACGCCCCTTATGCGGGGACAAATAACTGGACAAATATAAATAAATCTGCTATACTAGTACCGTTACAAATTAATTCTGCAACCATTGCGAGATAAAAAGGGGCTTGAAATAGACATGCTTAAGCGCAATGATCATGCGAAATTAATTTGTAACGGTACTAGCTTCATTAATTATTAGATATCTATATATGAAATATTTCGTTATCGCGTTAATGGTTGTCTTGGCCGGATGGGGCGGATGGTTGCTGGGACGCGGAGGAGCGGCAGATCCCTTGCCCGCGTTGGGCGGCGATCAGGCGGCCCAAGAAAATTTGAACGGTGCGACCGTAACTCCGGAAGTTCCGCCTCCGTCGCCAAAACCCGTAACCTCCAAGGCGCCCGCTACGTCAAAACAGACCGAAATCCCCGCCCCGCGCATACGGCTTGCCCAATGCGTGGCAACTCCGAACGCCGTAACGCTCAAGGAAAGCTCAACCCTCATTGTAGAAAACCTCGATTACACGACGCGCAAGCTTAACGTCGACACGCAAGTGCTCAACATTCCGCCGCAAAGCTATGTTACGATCTTCGCCTCGCCCGTCGGCATTCACAGCATCGTATGCGATGGCGCCGGCGTGGCAACGCTCACGGTAACGCCATAATGAAGAAACGAGTAACGAGCAATCGGTAGCAAAAATAAAAATTCCGGCTGGATTGCAGTCGGAATTTTTTTTAGTATGCGTTTTTTAAAGCGTTATGATCGCCTCAAGCGCAATATGGATGCATTGCCGCATGCGCTCGGCGGCCTTGTCCGCATCAATAAATTCATCAGTAGCCAGATTATCCATCACCACGCAAATAGCACCAACAGCATAGCCAAGCTGTTCGTGTCCCAACCGAAAAAGTGCGCTCGTTTCCATTTCGAAGTTCACAATAGACAAGCCTTCGCATTGGAATGCTTGAGTTGCCTCTACAAACTCGTCATAGGTAAATGCGGTTTTAAGCCGACCGATTTGCCGTCCTTCCGGAGCATTAAATCCGGGTGCGGCGAGCGTGATGCCGACCGACACGGCAACGCCCCCCTCGCCCGCGTTCATAGCTACCTCCCGCAATTTATCTACAACATGCGGCGTAGCCGTGCTAGCGTAGGCAAGAGAATTAACCTTGCCGACAGACGTACCACGAAATGCGTTTTCGATGGCACTCGCACGCGGATTCTGTTCCGGAAAAGGATAAAATGCTCCGAGGTTATCTAGGCCTAGTCCATGTGTAGAGATTGCAAACGCGCCGACAGGAATTTTTACATGCGGTGTGCCACACGTGCCAACACGAATAATATTCACATTCGGCTTTTCCTTGCTCCATGTATCCAATACATGATCGTATTCAAAAAGCGCATGTAATTCGTTTACAGCAATCTCAACATTATCCGTGCCGATCCCGACGGACATAGCCGCAACATCTTTCCCTTTGTACGATCCAACGATAATGTAAAATTCCGGACGCGCCGGATTGCGATGTTGAAATCGCACGGAGTCAAATTGCTCCGCGACAGTATCCACGCGACCAGCCGCTCCAACCAAAAGGATAT
>JAUYLV010000001.1 GCA_030699565.1 bacterium | reverse complement strand
AGGCGCAGGAGGGAAGGGCGGAGGATTTTTGAGCCCCAACTCAAGTCGGGATCCCCCGATTTTCAAAATATTTGCTATAAGGAGATAGGGATCCTCGATATAATCGGGACCGATTTCTTCATGCCATAACTATGGAACATCGGGGAAAGGGAGAATGGGAGATTCTTGCGCAACCATGCTCCGTCGCTGAAGCTTTGGTGGCATGCGACTAAAGCTACGGCAGCACGCGGTCCCTTGTGTTTTTAATCAAGGTATCAGCATGACAATTGAGGCTAAACGCGCGTCGCAGTCTGACATCGGGGTTGGTTGGGCAGGAATGGGGTTTCCAGACATGCTCTAAGGTAATATATCAAGCACCCGTTCGAAGAAGGTCGCTTTGGTGAGCGGGAGCGCAAGCGTTATGAGCGTTGGCCTCTCGAGCGTGAATGGCGCTGTTTTAACGCGCATATACCCGTCGGCACGGACGCGAATCTCATAGGTGCCCCGGGGCAGCAGATAGTGAAACATTCCCGCCTCGTCGGTTTTTTGAGGATTAACTAGGCCGTATGATGCGGCATCGAATAGGCGCCAGGTCTTTTCATCCGCGTCGAAAACATAAGCGGAAACCTCCGCATCGGCTACGGGTTTGGCGTCTTGCGCGCGTATCACCCGCGCGGGAGAAATGGCGCGGAGCGATCCGACGCGCGCTGATTTTGTATTTCCCAGATCATCGGCAATGGACACCTCCATAGGATGCGTCCCTTCTGTAATACGCATCGTGCCGCCAAACAGGCCTCCGGGCATTTGAGTTAGTGTTACGGATTGATCGCCGACGGCCAGCGAGACATCTCGGGCATCATCGGCAACCGCGATGGCGAAATCATACAAGGGCTGCGCGAAAACTTCGACAACGCCGTCGTCGGCGGGCATAAGCTGCAGCGGACCAAGTGAGACGCGCCAGGCGCCAATGCGCGGCGGCGTGGTGTCTATGGTAAATACGGTTGAAACGGGAGCGCTGCCGTTCTCGCCCCGGTCAACTGCCCGAATGGCAAGCGTATAGTCGCCATCGGCAAGCTTTGCCGGAAGCGTTATACGCCAGGCGGCATTCCGTGTTCGCCATCCCGAAACCAGCGTCGCCTTGGTAAATTGATCCCCGATAAACGCGTATTCAACCGCCTCCACGCCCGATACATCGTCGCGGGCGGTCCCATCCACGCGGATAATGGGATCGCGAAGGCGATCAGGAATAACCGTCTGCAAGGTTATCGTCGGTGCTACGGTATCAATGCGAATCGGCACCATAATCTCGCGCCTTCCGTAACCATCGGAACCCGTCAACTGAAGATCATAAAGCCCATTTTGCATCTCTTGCGCCCCGTTCCAGGTAAATTCAGACCCGGATAAATCACGCGCAATATTCGTCCAATTTCGCTGGCCGCGCCGGCGCCATGCCAGCGAAAATCCGCCAACCGGGTCCCTATCGGAATCGTCCGCGCGCCACGAAATCACATGCCGCGCGCCCACAACCTCATCGGATCGGGGAAACGTGAATGCCAGAGACGGGGGATTATTTGCAATAAGCGTAAAAGCCGCCGCTTGACTTCGGTTTCCGGCAGCATCTTCGGCATATGCGGCAAATCCGGTCTCGCCATGCCCGGATAATGTTAACACCCCTTCAAACGCTCCTCGGGATGAAGCCTGGCCAACGAACCTTTCTTCGCCGCCGGATAAAATATGTATTGTCGAATCCCCTTCGGCGGTGCCGCGCAGGGGAACCTGTAGTCCTGGAAGTTGCGAATCGCGGTCGTCCGTATCGGCAAATACCGCGGGCGTCGACTCCAGTAATACCCGCGGAGCAGCGGGCGGGGTAGCATCGAACGTGAAGGCCACCGCGCGGAATCCGGCCTTGCCGCGATCATCGGTTGCCTTAAATTGCAACGAAACCAGTCCCTGCTGGAGCGGCAGCATCAATGCGAATGATTCTGCGGCACCATCATAAGAACCATCGCTGGCGGGAATCGTGATCCAGGCGGCCTGGCCGACGCGGCGGTATTCGAGATTGCGCACCGTATATTTTCCGGACCGTGCGCTGCCGCGGATATCAAGTTGCACGGCATTTACAAAAATCGCCGTCGCTTCCGAAGCCCCTTCATGTTCATCAACCGGAGAGGATAGCGCAATCGTCGGTAGATTATTCTGCAGGCTAAAGGGGCCCGCTGTAGTAAATGAGGATCCCCGGCCGTCGCTTGCGGTAATGCGGATGCGCGTACCGGGTCCGTCGGGCACCAGCGTCGTATCCCAGACATACTCGGATTGGGTAAGGTTTTCCGCCAGTGTGATCCATGGTCCCCCCTCTCGCGCATACGCAACCGCGTAATGCAGCGTATCGGCATTGGCATCTTGCGCGGACCAAGCAACGCGCACGGCATCCGAAAGTATCCGAACGTTCCGCGGTGAAGTCACCAGCACCTGCGGCAACGCGTTTACCGAAAGAGTTATAATAACAGGCTCGGAAACGCCCACGCGATCCTCGGCAACCAATGATAAGGTATTTTCTCCGCGATTACTCTGTGACAGCGCGATCCGCTCGAAGCGGAATGCGCCATCGGCATCGGGAGTAGTAACATACCGGTCGATACCGTTCACCGTTAAGATGACTTCGGCACCCGCAACGGCGGTTCCCTCGACATCGACAACGGCATCGGCAATAACGTCGCCATTCGCGGGAGAAGTAACGCTCGGCGAAGAGGGTGGCGTGACAAATATCGAAAAACGATCGCCGGACAAAATTTTATCACCGGTGTTCCCGGCAAGATCCTTGCCCGTTACGTAGACGGTCGCGATGCCGTCAAAATGCTGCACGACCTCATACTCTGCAACATAGCGCCTTCCTTCTCCGCGGGTCACCGCAAGCACCTTGCCTCGTCCCCCTTGATCCACATGCACATCGGGCGCGCCCGCAAGCGCTTCGGTCGACGTTATGGTTAAGGTAATGAAGCCGGGTTTTTCCGGAGACTCCGCTTTCACCAAAAACGCCGGCGCCGTTGCGTCCACTCCGACCGGTCCCACCGTTGTCTCGCTGAATAACCCCGTCCGGTCTCGGGCCACCGCGCGAAAATATACCGCCGCGCCGTCTCCGAACCGATCCTTGTCGAATTCAACTTTTCCCTCGTTGGGTACGCCGGCAAGATAGGATTGCCACGTTCCGGGAATGCCCTGATTCAGCGAATAATCGATCCAAATAGGCTTGTCGCCAAGGCCGAATTCGCTGCCGTTGCCATCGGGATCTTCCGCTTTATAAACAAGCGTGAACGATCCGCCGACTGCCTCCCCTGTCTTGGGGCTTTCAATGGTGATCGTCGGGGGCTTGGAAAGCTTTGAAATGTGCAACTGCGACTGCAACCCTTTGGGAATGAGCGCTGTCACCACTCCGTTATCGGCTCCCGTAATAAGCAAAAGGCGGCTGTCGGGCGAGATGATTGGCGTGCTGAAAAATGAAAAATCAACTCCGGAGGGCTTGTCATACTGCCACAGAACGTTCCCGTCCGAGCCGCGCAATGCATATACCGTTACATTTGCCGGAGCATAGATATTACCCTGACCGTCGACGGACAGTCCCCCGTCTACGGGCGAATCCATTTGTCGCTGCCATTTTAATGTTCCGTTCGGATTGAGCGCGAATATATATGACTGCGATCCGATGCCGCTGGCAAAGACCGTGCCATCCTCGGCTTCGGCCATGCCGACTCCGAAATAATCCGAACCGGTATCATAGCTCCATTTGAGCGTTCCGTTCGCGTTGACGGCAAAAACGGATGCAAGGCCTCCCACATAGATCGTGCCGTCCACACCGACTATGGGGCTTGCCGTTGGCTGCTCTCCGAGCGCGTATGTCCAAACCGTTGAACCATCCGAGGGATTGATGGCCCAAAGCTGGCCATTGCTCGTCGTAATATAAATAGTTCCATCGGATGCCAGCGCGGGCGCACCATCGAACGATCCGGTCAGCTGCTTTGACCATTTAAGCGAACCGTCACCCGGATTCAGCGCAAAGAACATGGCCGCGCCATTCGACAGATTGACGCCATAACTGAAGATCGTTCCGTCCGATCCAATAGCCGGCGAACTCGTATAAGTCCGAAATTGGGAAAATTTCCATAAGACAGACCCATTCGAAGGATTCAGTTTGTGCGTTCCGTAAGGATTGGCAACGATGATATTTCCGTCTGAATGTAGCGCCGGGGATCCCGCGTGGCCCGGCTGTGAACCGTCGCCAAGCGCGACGCGCCATAGTAAAGATCCGCTTTGATCGATCGCATAGAATGGGGCACTGTTTGTATAGCCCCCACCATAAAGCGTGCCGTTGCTGTCAAGAATGATTCCGGCTTGCAGATTCACTCCCGGATCATAACCACCCAAATCGAGCGTCCAGTGAAGCGTAAAACCGCCTGTTTGAACAAAAAAATTCGACTGACGAGACGTGTTGCGCTCGTTCTGCCCCCACTTCGGCCATTGCGTCCCGGAAAGTCCACCCGCCCTCAAAATATGAAAGGGCAGAATGTGCGCCGCTATCATAATAGCAAGAACGAACATTGTTCCTGCACCGAAAAGCGTACGCTTTCGAACGCCGAAAAATGTCGCCCCCTTATGCTCGTGGCGCCACACAGCCAATATAATTCGTTGTTTTGCTTTATTGTGCGACTTCCCGAAAAAGACCATAAAAAATCCTTGCCAAGCCTCCGTAAATCTAAATTCTAATACTTGTCAGTATATCCCATTCCGCATCTTACCTATAGGGAAAAATCCGCCCTTTACGGGGCGGATTTTATAAATATTTTATGTAGTTTACTCTATTTTCGTATTGAGCGTATTCCTTGGGTAAATAGGGAGGATTCGCCCACTTCGCTACACTATAAGTGGCTGCGGGTGGACTCGAACCACCGACCACGGCCTTATGAAAGCCTTGCTCTTCCCGGGCAGTCGAAATACATATTTCATGGAACTGCCCGCGAATCCTCCACCGGAGGATTCGCCCACTTCGCTACACTATAAGTGGCTGCGGGTGGACTCGAACCACCGACCACGGCCT
>JAUYLV010000091.1 GCA_030699565.1 bacterium | reverse complement strand
GGGCCGCATCCAAAAAGAGCGGAATACCGTAGCGTTTGGCAAGCTTTCGCGCTGCGCGAATATTTTCGAAGGAAACCGGCTGCCCTCCGGCACTGTTGCAGGTTATGGTGATAAGCATACAGGCAACAGCGCCCCGATGCGCTTTCAATGCCGATTCAAGTTTTTGCAGATCAACATTGCCGAAGAACGGTGCCTGCTCGGGGTCGTCGTAATTGGCGGCGCATAGACAATCCACGACCTTACCTCCGCACGTTTCGATCCAATAGCGCGTGGTATCGAACGGGGTATTACCGACAATGATGTTCTTTTGCGGCTTTAAAGTCGCCTCAAAAAAGACCCGCTCGGCCGCGCGCCCCTGATGTACCGGCAGCACATATGAAAATGTAAATACTTCTTGGATCTTCTTGCGCAGGCGGAACCAGCTTTCGGATCCCGCATATGATTCGTCGCCCCGGAACATCGAAAGCCACTGCGCCTCCGACATGCGGGCGGTACCGCTATCGGTAAGAAGATCAATGAACACCGCGCGGGATGGGAGCCGGAAAAGATTATATCCGGCACGCTTGAGGGCGGCTACGCGCCGGGCGCGGGAAAGAAGTTCTTTCTTCTGCGGCCAGACGACCCGCTCCCGATTGATGATTTCCCAAAAAACATGGAATGCTTTTGCGGCTTTGGAGGATGACATGGGAAAATGACGCCAATAGCGTTTAACCCGAGTAACTACTCCCATAACATAGACACACGCAGTTTATTATGGATTGGTGCCCTCGATAGGAATCGAACCTATATTGCAAGCTCCGCAAGCTTGCGTCCTATCCATTGAACGACGAGGGCATGATTATCAAATCAACACACCTCCCTCAATCCCTCCTCGAAGAGGAGGGAGGTCTGCAAGGAATGTTAAAAGCCAATGCGATGAGAAACGTTGTCCACGAACGAATCCGCGTGCCGCCGCTCCGGCAAGTACCGCGAAAGCAGGGCATGCACCTTCGCCGGATTCACCTTCCCCAGTTGCGCATGCACATAAGGCATAACGGTTTTTTTCGACCGCAACGAAAGCTCCGTTCGAACCCCCGGTTCGTAAAAAATCCAGAACGAGCGCAGCTCTTCATATGCATAGAGCCGCTCGTCTATGCGAATACCGCGCCCATCGATCTCAAACTCCAATACCCGGGGTTCTTTTGCGGCATACAACGTCACGATAAACGTCGCGATCACGAAGAACACAGCCGCCGTGTAGTTTTCCAGAAGCGCCATGGCGAGCACCACCAGCGCGGCCACCGAAATGACGCCACCGTACCAGATATGCGATTTGGGACTGGTTATATATTCGGGGGCTTCCCACCGAAGCGCCTCCGGCGACGACGCCTGAACGCCCTGGGTGGGATTTTTTTGCACACCAACTTCGGAACGATCCTTGTTTTTCAAATCAACAACGGGTTGCGGCATGGGCACAATGGTAGCACGGATTGATCAAAAAGAAAACCCCGAGTCGGACTCGGTTTTTGAGTAATAAGGGCGAAGTCAAACTTCGCTTCATACTATTTTCTATTCTACTAACACATACGCGCCTCAAGCGAAGCGATATATACCTCTCCCGATCTCTCCTTAAAAAGAGCGACCCAATGGCCATCACATCGCTGCATCGAAGTTTTCGGCAACTTGATCCCAGTTCACCACATGCCACCATGCCTCGACATATTCGGGCCGGCGATTCTGATACTTCAAATAATAAGCGTGCTCCCATACGTCGAGTCCCAGCAACGGCACAAACCCTTGCATAAGCGGCGAATCCTGATTTGGCGTGGTGATGATGGATATTTTCTCGGAAACGTCGATGACAAGCCATGCCCAGCCACTTCCGAACACGCCGACTGCCGCCTTCGTAAATGCGTCACGGAACGACTTGATATCGCCAAACGATTGGGTAATCGCCTCCGAAACCGGCCCCGAAGGATCACCGCCGCCGTTCTTTTTCATTAATTTCCAGAAGAGTGAATGATTATGATGTCCGCCGCCATGATTCTTCACTGCCATGCGGATCGCCTCTGGCACCGCGGTGATGTCGCGCAACAAAGCATCGAGAGGCTTTGCCGCAAGGTCGCCCTGGCCATCGAGCGCCGCATTCAGCTTTTCGACATAGGTCGCGTGATGCTTAGCATGATGCAACTCCATAGTACGCGCATCGAGATATGGCTCAAGCGCATCGTACGCATAGGGTAATTTGGGAAGTTCGTATGGCATATGCTGAAAATACTCTGTCATCGCGAATCGAAAACGGTAATCCGTTTACGATGTGGTGATCATTTCAAAAGACCATTTTAAAATGATTTAAGGAATAGATTGCCGCGCTTCGCTCGCAATGACGAGATGCTAATTAGTAATGTATTAATAGTATCTTAAAATTTGCTGAAGATTATTTTGGATAACTCCAATGCCACCACTCCCGGGCATAGTTTATAAATCCGGCCTTTATCATGACGCGACTGAGTAGTCGCCGATTTTTCTTTGCTTCCTTATGCCGCGGCAAAAGGCTCGTTTTGCTTTCGAAATAATCCGTCGCGGCTTTTTGGGTCAGATCGTCGTGATCGGTACCCATATAAAGCTCCCCACCGGCCCTATCGACAATCGTAAGATCGAATGACCCACCGTTGCGATGCGTATCAAGACGTGTGATGCGGCGAGATGGCTTCATGCCGAAACGAAAAACCATTTCTTCGATTTTGGATTTCGATGCGCGCGGATACTGCGATCGGAATCTTCGAAAAAAACTATCAAGCATTGTAAGCTGCACGCTTCGGGGCCGCCGGCAATCCCATACTTTGAAAGAATATCCTTTCGGCAAAGATTTTTTCGCCCTTAGCAAAGCCTGTACTGCCGATTCCCTCCCAAATACCCTGGCCGATCGCGACCATCCATAAAAATAATATCGCGGTTCCGATATAAATCCAAACGCCGCAACATCCACGAATGAAAACTTCTTTTTTGGCATGCACGCATTATGCCTCCAAATCCCTAATCCGCTCAACGGATAATTCGCCAAAATTCTCGATAACCATATCGGCCGGATAGGACCTTTGGCGATCCAAAACGAGGCCGACGCACTTCATGCCGGCACCCTTTGCCGCCAGCATCCCGCTTTCGGCGTCTTCAATGACAAGGCATTCGCCGGGCTTTGCGCCGAGCTTTTTTGCCGCAAGCAAAAAAATGGCGGGATCGGGCTTGCCGCGTTCGACTTCTTGAGAACTTGAAACGGCATGAAAATAATCGGCAAGGTTCAACGCGGAAAGCACCAACTCGATGAATGCCAAACGCGATCCGGAGGCGACGCCGAGGCGAAATCGATTTGCATGAAGATCCCTGATCAGGGACGCCACGCCGGGTATTTCAGAAATTCCCTCAGCGGCGACCTGCTGCATGCGACGCCATTTATCCTGCAACACCCCTTCGATATCCGGAAGTTCCACGCCATACTCGCTGAAAATCTTCGGAAACATTTCACGTCCCGTCACCCCCGCAAAGCGCCGGGTAATTTCGGCTGCATCCATGCGAATGCCGTATTCGCCAAGTATATCCTGCTCGATGCGCGAATGTGCCGATTGCGTATCGGATATGACGCCATCCATGTCGAATATGACGGTGGTGATTTTATTCATACAAAATTCCTTTCGCGTTTTTGTCATTCCGGCCCCGTTTGGACAACGGGGTAAACTCCAGCGGGAATCTATATAATTCTTTAAATCTGGATTCCCGCTTCCGCGGGAATGACATCGAAAGAGCGTCCTAATATACAAAGAGGATTTGGTCACCGCGATATAACTGCTTTTGCTTGCAATTGCCGATCAAAAAACCAAACTACCAAGCCCATAACACCTACCGTGCTATGCAGAATCGTATCGAGCCGGTTGAAAGCATCAAGCCCGCCAAAGTCGGGAAACAACCAGCCGAAAAGCCCAACACCGCAGAAGAATGCGCCATTGATAATTGGAAACTTCTTCCACCAGCGGTGGTTATTCCACCCCCATCGTATCACGGCGATTCCCAGTAATACATGGAAAATCTTATGCATCGTCTCGGGTCGAAATCCGAATTTTACCAAATCAACCGCCAGCGAAAGCGCCACCAAGACAAAAAATAAGCCAACAACTCGCGTATACCATTTTGCCGGAGATATGCTCATATAAATGCCTATGCGAATTCGAGCGCGATGATGCCGAATTTTTTTATTTTTTCCCGATACGCCGGAAAGCTCGCATACATGGCCGCCAACTCTTTCGATGAATTCGCCTGTGGCACAATATCGGTCACATCATGTTTTTTAAGAAGTGTAGAAATATTCTTGAATATTTTCGCGCGCCGCACTGTCCGCCTGAATCTTGCCGCTCCACAGACGAATTCTACCACGTCTCCGGCATTCATGTTCCGGTATTTTGCGGTTGCCGCGCGGGTCTCGACCCGTTTTTCTCCTTTCTTGATCGCGATAAAAAAATCCTTATTGGCTGCACGGAATCGCAGAATAATTTTTTTCTCCTTGCGCATGTTCTCTATACTACCATTATTTTGCTCGGCGGCGCATGGAGCGACGGTACGCGCAATAGCGAATTTAATTCAAATTTCATCTCGAAGTTCAATGATGAAACTCTAAAAAATAACATATTTAACCAATTCTCATAAAAAACAGCCAGAAGATTACCGCTATTTTTCATCGAAAATTGGGCAAACATCGAAGAATCTATGTATAAAACAAGACTACATACGCTAAAAATGGGAATCTGCATGATCGCCTGCATGCCGTTTGCAGCCACGCTGTTTTTGCTTTGGTGGCTTCCCGCCACGACCCGGGCTGCAGAAAATATCTTTTCCGAGGCAATGATCTCGCTTAATTTCGATGACGGCACCGTATCCCAATACGACATTGCCGCGCCCAAACTCGATGATGCGGGGTTTAAGGGAACTTTTTACATCATCACGCGGACATTGCCCGGAGGATTTGACGCCTACATTGATGAGGCGCGGGTACTGGACTTGGCCCGGCGGGGACATGAGATCGGCGCCCATTCGCGCACGCATGGCCACTTTTTCGGCATGACGTCATCGCAAATCCGCTCAGAAGTGGCCGGTTCAAAAGATGATTTGGAGAATATTGGCATTGATCCGACCACATTCGCCTACCCCTTTGGCGAATACAACGCCGCGATCATCGATATCGTCAAAGACTCCGGATTCATCGGCGCGCGCACCACCGATTACGGCTCAAACGACAAAAACGCCGACCCCTATCTGCTTACGCGCGTGCGGGTGAGAGCTGATTCGAATTTTGCACAAATAAAGACCGAGATCGACAAAGCTATCCGCGACAAAAAATGGCTTATTCTGGTCTTTCATACGATGAATAAGGAGGGTGACAGCCTTAGCACTTCTTCAGAACTTTTCGATGACATTCTGACGTATATTGGCGAGAAGCAGATAAAAGTAGTTTCCATGGAAGAAGGCGTAAGTCGCCTGAACGCATTCGTGCCGCCCACAACCCCCACACCAACCCCATCTCCTTCGGCAACGCCTGCGCCTACCCCCACCGCCACCCCAAGCCCGACACTCGCTTCTTCGCCGACACCCACCCCGTCGGAAACTCCGACACCCACGCCTTCGGCTACGGCAACACCTGACGCCTCGCCTACTCCCCAGCCGTCTCCGACCCAAGCAGCTCCCGCGCCAGCCGGCGGAGGCGGATCGCAAAGCACGTCCGGCGGCGGAACCGGCCTACCTTCGGGCGGAGAACAAGCGGCCCGCATCTTTGCGCTTACACGAAATTTAAGCGGAGCGGAGACGGCATTTTCGAAGATTACCGAAGCGTATCCGCAGGACATTGTCGAATTTTCCTTCGAAATTTCTCCCGTCAAAAAAGTTGAGGGCGCCGTTCTGGAAAACTTCTTATTTCCGTCGGTCTTGCAACCCATATCGCGCACAACGCTCTTAAACGGCAACCTCGCTGACGACACCATGGAGGATGGACGCTTTACCATTCCCGCGCTCGAAGCCGGAGACTCGCCGCTGATCCTGACCTTCATGGCCAAGGTAACGATTGCCGCACCCATTACGATTGCGAATCAAGGCAAAATCGTTTTCGAAAATGGCGCAAGCGTTTCGGACAGCGCGACTGTCAGCGTGATTTCAGGGACACCCCGTACTATTCCATTCTTGGAAGCGGAATCTCATACCGAAACGAATCAGGTAATCGCTTCGCCTATAGCGCTTTCGCCGCAAGCTGTAAATTCAACGCCCGCTCCTCAAATTCTGGGGGCAAGCGACGCTCCGGACGAAACTGAAGCGTACGATGAAGGAACCGAAAATGACCAGATTGAAGCCGTAAACCCGCTGTCGCTGCTTGAAGGCTCGGAAGCGCAAGCCGACACCATTACATCCGAAAATGAAACCGCTCAAGCCGCATCGAATTCTTCGTGGCTCGGCCGCCTATGGAATATCGTCCGATCGGTATTCGGAAAACTTTTCTGAAGTAATCGATTATAGGCCGAAGCAAAAGCCCCGCTTAGAAGCGGGACTTTTATTCATGCTGCATGAGCCACTGAACCCTTCCCACGGAGCCGTCGGTGAGACGGACCTTGATACCGCGCGGATGATTCCCGACGGAACTTAAAATATCCTGCACAATGCCTTGTTTGTAATTTTTTGATCCATAGTTTTCCTTCTCAATGATCCAAACAGCAGTGCCGGGTTTTATCTCGGACCGCTTGGGCGGATCGGGATTGTCGTAAGCATTCTGGCGCATGGCATCATTTTTTCTTATGGACGATTGCGATAAGCATTGTTATGGGCAAGGAAAATACCGCGATATATCCGAAAACATTTGCCGCCAGGCGGAACTTTCCCAGAGTCACTACGCCAAAAACAACCGAAACGAACCAGCCAAGCCCGCTGATAAGAAACACTGCCAATCCCCAGATTAACCATTTACTTCCCATGGCACTTTTTATATTTCTTGCCGCTGCCGCATGGACAAAGATCATTGCGGCCCGCTTCGGGCTTTGCCGGCGCGGATGCTACGCCGCCATGCCGTTCGGATTCGGCTTTCATGGGAGAATCGCCCCCGAAAATATCGCGCTTCTCCTCCCGGATCTGGCGCAATTCCTCGCCACCTCTTTTCGTAATGGGACCGACGCGGAAAATGGTTTGCGCCACCATGGTTTCGTAGGTGGCGAGGAGCCCCTGAAACATGCGATGGCCTTCGTGCTTGTATTCTATCAACGGATCGCGTTGGCCGTAAGCGCGCAAGCGCACGGCATCGCGTAGATGTTCCATATTATCCAGGTGATCCATCCAAAGCATGTCCAGCGTCTGCAGTAACACCGCTTTTTCGGCCTGCCGCAACGACGAGGCACCCAATTGCCCTTCTTTGGCTTCATACGTGAGCTTCGCATACGCAACCAGTTCCTCTTCGAGGTTTTCGGGATTCGGAAAGCCCTTCTCCGCCTGGTCGACGATTGCTTTGGCGTGTTCGAGCGAAAGCGGCACGTGCTTGCCCAACTCTTCCATGAAAAGCTTGACGAGTTCCTTGCGCTGATCTTCGTCATCCAGGCTTTGTTTTATCAATTCGACATGACGCATCATCAGAGCCTGCAATTGGCTCACGACCATTTCCATCACGATCGCTTTGGTTCCCTCGCTGCCATTTTCAACATCGGCAAGAATGTCGCGGCGCCGCTTATAGATCACTTCGCGATGCTTGTTCATCACTTCGTCGTATTCGAGCACGTGTTTGCGAATATCGAAGTTATACCCCTCAATGCGCCCCTGCGCCTGCTCGATGGAACGGGAGATGAGACGGTTGGCGATCGGTTCGTCCTCCGGAACGCCGAGGCGCTCCATAAGGCCGCGGATGCGGTCGCCCCCGAAAATGCGCATCAACTCGTCTTGGAGCGAAACGAAAAATTGCGACATGCCGGGATCCCCCTGGCGGCCGCTTCTGCCGCGCAACTGGTTGTCGATGCGGCGCGCTTCGTGCCGTTCGGTTCCGATCACAAAAAGCCCCCCGAGCTCTTTTATATTTGCGGCTTCCGCCGGATCCGGAGGATTGCCGCCCAAAATAATGTCGACGCCGCGGCCGGCCATATTGGTGGCGACCGTTACCGCGCCCCGGCGCCCGGCTTGAGCGATGATGGCGCCTTCGCGTTCATGATTTTTTGCATTGAGCATCTCATGGGGAATCCCCTCGCGCTTCAACAACTCGGAGAGATATTCGTTCTTTTCGATCGAGACGGTGCCGATCAGCACGGGCTGTCCCGCTTCATACCGCGCTTTTACCTCGCGCGCGACGGCCATGAATTTTCCCTTTTCACTCTTAAACACCAGATCGGACATATCGCGCCGGACCATGGGGCGGTTGGTGGGTATGGTGACGACATCGAGTTTATATACTTTATGGAATTCTTCGGCATTTGTGGCGGCCGTTCCGGTCATACCGGCAAGCTTTTTATACATGCGGAAAAAATTCTGGAAGGTGATGGTGGCAAGCGTGCGCGATTCCTGCTGCACTTTGACACCTTCTTTTGCCTCAATGGCCTGGTGCAAGCCTTCCGAATACCGCCGGCCGGGCATAAGGCGCCCCGTAAACTCATCGACAATGACGATCTCGCCGTCTTTTACCACGTATTCTTTATCGCGTTGAAAAAGCGCCAAAGCGCGCAAGGAGCTTTCCAATGCATGAAGCTCCTTAACCCTTCCTTCCTCATAAAGATTCCCTCCGCCCACAATCTCTTCGATCTTGTTAATGCCCGCTTCCGTAAGAGTTACCGAGCGGAACTTTTCGTCCACCTTGTAATCCTCGTCGCGCTTAAGACGCGGAACGATATGGGCGAACTGTTCATATAATTTTGACGATTCCGTGTCCGGCGCGGAAATAATGAGGGGGGTGCGTGCCTCGTCGATAAGAATGCTATCGATTTCGTCCACAATGACGAAATAATGATCGTGCTGCGCCACACGCTCTTTTTCGTACACCATGTTGTCGCGCAAATAATCGAAACCGAACTCGTTATTGGTGCCGTAGGTGATGTCGGCGGCATAGGCTTCTCGCCGTTCCACCGGCCGCAGATAGGACTGCTGAATTTTGAATGCGCCCATGGTATCGCGTTCCGTATCGTGCGGATCATTCTTTTCCGGATCCGTGCCGGTTTCGTGCGTCTGCTCGATGTGATAGGAAGGATCGTAAACGAATGCCTGGTCATGCACGATGATTCCCGTCGAAAGCCCCAATGCATGGTAAATCTGCCCCATCTGCACGCCATGAAGCCTTGCCAGGTAATCGTTGACGGTTACCAGATGCGCGCCCTTGCCCGTCAGCGCATTCAAATAAAGCGGTAACGTGGCCGTGAGCGTTTTACCCTCGCCGGTGCGCATCTCGGCGATCTGCCCGCGGTGCAATACGATGCCGCCGATAAGCTGCACATCGAAATGCCGCTGGCCGAGCCTGCGCTTTGCGGCCTCGCGCACAAGCGCGAAGGCTTCGGGAAGCAGGTCATCGAGCGATTCGGATCCCTCCGTCCCGTCCTCGCTCGCCATATCATCGAGGGTAGCCGAGGATCCCGCACCACCCGCATGTCCCTCTGCGGAAATCTCTTCCAGCGTCTGCCCTTCATCGCCCGATTCGGCCCCATCAGGCGGCGGCACAAAGCCGACCCGAAAACGCGGCGCAAGCCGCTTTTTCAATTCCTCGGTTTTTTTCTGCAGATCCTCGTCTGAACATTCTTCCAATTCCGCCTCAAACGCGTTGATCTCCTCAACGATCGGTTGAAGTCCTTTGACAACTTTTTCATTCGGATCGCCGAATATTTTGGTGAATATTGACATAACGCAACTCCGCCAGTATACGTTTTTTATGCGGCTTTGACAAGAATAATCCTTTCATATGAAAGAGCCCCGCTTTTATAAGCGGGGCATTTTTTCGACCGCGCCGATGATTTGACGCCCCTCATCATCGATCCGGAGGCGAGCGACTTGCATCCTCCTTGTCCTGCGCATTTACGGCTTTGCATTTGCGGTATTCTTCATCCAAACACTCAAGCTCAATTCGCTCGGCCAGCGTAAGCGGCAAGCTCATACCGATAAAATAGAGATCAGTGATCCTTCGTGCCGTAACTTCTTGCGTGGCCGCGAGCGGTCTTATCCTGCAACCCGTCGGCACCATTGCAACATTTTCCATACGCAGAACCTCCTTCTGGCATATAAAGCAACTCTACCCATGCATAGTCTACAAAACCTTCATGAGATTTACCTGAAGAAGGCTCCGCCATGGCGGAGCCTTCTTGTTCTATAGCGTCGAAAGCCCTTACGGCAGCAAAACCGCCGCCGCAATTACCGTCGTCCAAAGGCCATCCTTATTGCCAATGGCCGATTGGGTGATGTTGGCGGTGCGCACGATCTTGCCGCTCATTTTATATATCTGTTCCCGCTCGTTCCACGCCGTATTCGGATCAAATTCAATGCCCAGGGTCGTGGCAAGCATGCTTGCCGCCAGGTCCTCCGCATAATCCCCCGCCTTCTCATCCGTTTCCCCGTAGCCGTGATGTTCGGAAAGATACCCATGCTGGCTCTCGTCGGCGGGAATCGCAACGCCGACGGACGCGGCGATTAGCCGGTTCGGCTCGCAGGTATCGAGCCGGTCGTAAACGCAAAAGACGATCTGACCGGGCTTCAACTCCTTAACCCCCTCTTCTTTCGGAATCCGCTTGCACCCCGGGGGGAATATGCTTGAGACAAGAATAAGGTTGCAATGCGCGATACCGGCTTGGCGCAGCGCCAGCTCAAACGAGGCAAGGCGCTCCCGGTGAACACCAACGCCTTTTGTAAAGAATATCTTGGCAGGAACCATGATGTTCTGCGTTTTTTCAGCGTTACTATCTGCGTTATTCCACTTCTACGGTGCCCCAGAAGCAGATGGACGCGGATTGTGACGCAGATCTACGCGGATTAGATTATCGTTTCACTATTGAAAACACGAATGATTTATAAACTTTCGCGTCACCGAATTTAAGCTTGTATTGCGTCAGCGCCTTCTCACCTCCGGCAAAATCCGCATGGGAATAGCCAGCGCGCTTTAAAAACGCAAGATCCTCCAGATTCAATACATCACCCAAGTCGCGGAACGAATAATCATGCAAGCCGATGGCGGCATAATAGGCGTTTGAGTTCGGAATCGTCCAACCCGCATTAATACCCGCCGCGTGACCATCCACGATAATGGCACGTGCATGCGTCGTGCCGCGAAAATCGTTGTCGATATACGCATCGTACATTTTGGTATACGCGCGATCGCGTGCGCGGCGCGTTTGTTTCCATGCAATGGGAATCTTATGCAATTCCTCCTTTGCGATCGTACGTGCATCCACGACATTAACCGTATGATCCCGAAGGAATGCGTTGCGGGCGTTGCGCAGATCTTTGTACCGCCCACCGGGCAGATCCGGATCGAACGCGCCAAGATCGAACAGTGGCCATAGCAATGTATAATTGACGCTGCGCGCGCGAAGATCTTCGGGAAGAGCTTTCAGAAGGGCATGGCGCGTCCGTTCGTACAGCTCGAGGTTTACCTTTTTTATCTCCGGGGCGCCGAATGCATCCCGTAAGAATTCCGCGAGAATCCCCGCCCGCCTATCTTCCGGAGCAAGCGGCTCCGAAAACACATCCCACGCCTTCGGGTCGCGATACGTCAAAAGTCCGCTTCCATCTTCAAATCGCACGAAAATCGTCTCTGCATAATCGACCCCGCCATATAAATAGTGATCGACATTATGCTCGGGCGCATACCCGAATTTTCTGATGCATTCCTCGATAAGCGGGCGCGCTTTTTCGATATCGATATAAAGTTCCATACAATTTTCAATTTTCAATAAATTTTCAATGTTACAATGCTTCAAATAAATTCGTCTCAGCTATTATGTGTAAATTGTTCCGACTTCTCATTTCAAGATAATGCATCTCAAATCTTGTTTGAAAATTGGAAATTGGTATTTGAAAATTACTAAAAGCGCATTGCGCTTTTAGTAAAGGTATCCCCACATATGCAGCCGATCCGAATCTTCCGGCCATTTGGCGCCGATGTCAGTGCGGTAAAACATGTTCTGCAGCATGATGTTCGACATCCTGCCGTACATCTGCTTGCGCGACTCTTCCACCGTGAGCCCCGATCCGGTCACCACCAAGGCATACCCGATCTGTCCGGTAACTTTCCAGTCGCCATCGACCAATTTTACATCGCCCAAATGCATCCCGTCGAGATTCGGCTTACGAAACAGAATGGAAAAATCCTTATAGATGCTGAATTCATCCTCGTCGGTATAGGGAAACGGGGGCACGGCAACCACCGCCCCGACCTGAAATCCCTTCTTTGTCTTGATCTCGACGGGCTCGTGCGCGGCCATGGCATGTAACAGTTCGCCCATCTCTTGCGTGATGCCTTCCATTTGGATCGAGATGGTGGGGTATCCGAACCGAGAAGTGAACTCCAAGGGATAGATGCCCCGCGCATTGGCGATGCAGTTGATGTCGATGTACCCGGCATATCCCGCGTTTTTCAAATCATCGCGCATCTTGGCAAGGGTGCTGTTGAAAAGCGTATTGGCAGGCGACCAGTACATCAGCGTTCCCATCTCGCCGGTATACGGGCCAATGTCGCCCGGAAAAAGTTTTTTATGCTCGAAGTTTACGTTTATGGGATATATGAAGTCTTGCCCATTAAAGAACGCGCCCACGGCAACCTCAACGCCCGTGGCCTGTTTTTGGATCTGAAACCGCCTGATCTTTTTTTGCCATGCGCCTTTATTGCGATCCAATACTTCGATAAGATCTTTTCCGTCTTCTTCCTCACCCAAAAAAACGATCCCCCGCATGTCGCCATAAGTGCCCTGCGAGGGTTTGAAGATATACCGACCCGGATTCTCTTTAAGAAAGGCTATGCCCTCATCGAAGCTTTCGAAATCCCAATGCGGCAGCGTCAGCATGCCGACTCGCTTCATTTCCGCCTGGCCGAACTCGCGGTCTTCTTCCAAGCGATCGGTATAGGCGCTGCCGCCGACGACATGCTTGCCTTTTTTGCGGAGCGCATCCGCATGGCTCCCGAATCCCGTATCGTCGAACACCACCACATCCGCCCAGTCGACCCAGGCCTTCCAGTCGTCCACCTTTTCGAAAAAACCGTCATACACGTCACGTTCCTTTTTATTATCGATGCACGCCTTCACCTCATGACCCTCCTGCTTGACCTTCCATGCCAGATCCCCGCTCAAACTTTCCCACGACACGAAAAGAAACTTCTTCTTTGAAGGATCGCCCGATCCGTTTCCGTTCTTTTTTTCTCCGTTCGTCATAGATGTATCGTATACCTCACATACTTCATATACAATAGATTTTTGTGTGGATAAGTATGCATGAACACAATTTTCAATTTTCAGTTTTTAATTTTCAAACAAAATTTGAGTTGGATTTTTTTAAAGCAGTGAGGTAATAAAAATTTATTGAAAATTATTTTCTAACGATTGAAAACTGATGCGTTTTGTAGAATTGGATATCGCCGAACTGTTTTTTGAATGCAAGAAGCTTCGCATCGCTTCCGCCCAGATCCACTGCGGCAAATCCCTCGGACTTGGCCCAATCAATATCAAGCATCATCGCCGTCTCCCCCAGACCTTTGTGGGCATAGCTATGCAGGCTCACGGCCAGATAATACGTATTGGAGTTGTGAATGCGCCACCCGGCGCTCAACGACTCCGGCTTGCCGTCGACAACGATCACGCGCGGACGGATCGCGCCCGAAAAATCATCATCGATGAGCGCATGATACGCCTCCGGAATGCTTTGGTGCGTTGCGCGGCGATTTTGCTCCCACCGCCGCACCAAATCGTGCAATGCGGCAGGCAAAATTTCCTGCGCAGAAACCACCTCGACACGATGCTCGCGCCCAAGCCGGCTTTTGGCGTTGCGCAGATCCTTAAAGCGCGACCCCGGGTATGCCGGATCGTGCTTAGCAAGGTCCAATACCGGCCATCGGAACGTTTCGGCGATGCGCCGCGAACGCAAATCGGGACCGAGCAGTTTTAAGAGGGTTTTTCGGGTTTCGCCTGTCGCCTCCATAACCACCTTTTCAACGCGCGGAGAACGGAGTGCCTCATCGCACACAGCCCGCAGCATCGGCGCCCGCGCAAGCGGAGGCGCCATGGGTTCGGCAAAAAAATGCCATTCTTCTTCATGCGTATAGACAAGCGCTCCCCAGCCTTCCGGAGCGACAAAAAACGCGCCCTTCATTTCTGAATCGCGGGAATGGAAAAAATTCGCGGTATTGTGTTCGGGTGCCCAGCCATACCTGGCCATGCTTTCTTCGATAAGCGGACGATCCGCTTCGAGGTCTTCGTGACGGGTAAGGCGCGGATATTCTGTCATTCTTCTAGCTTGCCTCGCCTGAATCTGGCCAGAGGCGATAATTTCAGGAACTTCTTTATGGACCGCGCTCCGCGCTTATATAACGTTTCGCGTCGGCCCTTCGTCTTTAAAATTTCACGGTACAATTCTTCGCGCACCTCGTCGATCGCCGCCCGCACATCCTGCGAAAATGCCTTGGCCCGGAGGAGTTTTCCGCCAAGATGCAAATTCACTTCCGCGAACATGACATCAGCCTTGCGATGGTGCTGGGTTGAACGGCCGACCTCGACCACGGCCTCTACGGGGCCGTCGCTGGTACCGATGTATCGATCGAGACTGGCGATCTTCTCGTCCAGATATGTCCGCAAAGGATCGGTAAGATCGATTTGCGTGGCTTTGATGTGGAGATGCATAGTTCAAAAAAGTGCATAAGTACACAAGTGCTATCGTACTCAAGTGCTTGGCATGGCGATACATCGCCTTCTATAATTCTATTGAAAGAAATTCGAGCGTAGAGAGAAAACTCCATGCACTTAAGCACTATGGCACTTACGTACGTCTGCCCCATGCTAAGCTATAATCCAATATACCGTATCTCTTCCTCCAAATCAATACCGAACTTCTCTTTCACGGCGCATTTGGCAAGCGCAATGAGCGATACGATGTCTTTTGCGGTCGCGCTTCCATGATTAATAATAAAGTTCGCGTGATGATCCGAGAATGAAGCGTTACCCGTCTTATGCCCTTTCAAACCCGCCTGTTCGACAAGCCACCCTGCGGACAAAAAGCCCGCCCGATTAGAGCCTTGTTCCGCATTTAATCCTAAATCTTCAATCTTTAATCTTAAACTCGGCGTAAGCGCCACACCTTTGAATGTGCTGCCGGCCGTGCGCGCGCCAAGCGGCTGCTCGGCAATGCGCTCTTTAGCCTTGGCCCGTATTTTATCAATTGATGCGGTAATTTCTTCCGCGCTCCCCTTACGAAGCCCAAAAGTCGCCGACAAAACAATATCGCCTGTTTCTTTAAGTTGGGAATGTCGATAGCTGGGCTCGAGCAACTCGTAACTCGTAACTCGTAACTCGTAATCTAATGGATTTAATAATTGAACTGATTCAATTACATCCTTTATTTCACCGCCGAAACACCCACTATTCCCGTATACCGCGCCTCCCACCGTGCCTGGTAATCCCGCGGCCCATTCCAAGCCGGTGAGTCCGGCCTTCTGCGCCGCTGCCACAACTTGCCCCATGGTGGCGCCCGCTCCTACGTCGATGCGGGAGCCGATAACTCGTAACTCGTAACTCGTAACTCTGAGAATGAGGCCGTCGAAGCCGGCGTCGGAAATTAAAACATTCGTGCCGCCACCAAGAACCGAGATCGGCAAACTTTTTTCTTGTGCAAATTTCAACGCCGCTTTTATATCTTCAACGCTTTTGGCCTCGGCAAAAAAACGCGCGGGACCCCCAACGCGAAAATTCGTATATGGCGCAAGCATAACCTTTTCTTTTACTTCCATAAAACACCAAGCTTTATAAGATCATGTTTTAATTTGGTTGCATTCTTGAAAATGATGCCATGCATGCCAAGCTTAACGGCTCCGGACAATTTATCAGATCGATCATCTATAAAAATTACTTCTGGAGCCAAAACACCGGCCTTGCGCAACGCATACCGGAAAATTTTCGCTTCGGGTTTATACGCCTGCGTGCGGTGCGAAAGCACGACAGGGGAAAAATGCTTATAAATACCCCACCGGGCATTGATGCGCGTATGGGACGGAATGGTATCCGATATAATGCCGACGATATATCGCCGCGCCAAGCGCCTGGCAAGCGCCAAAACATTGCGATTAATTCTCGAGTTCTGTTCGTACCATTTCGATGACAAGATGCATTGGAGCGTTCTGCGGCCTGCGGGCGCCAGACGTAGCGCCTTTGAGATGTTTCCAACCGCCTTGGGAACCGTGCACGTGCCTCTTGTCGCTAAGCGCAGATGGCGGCGCACAACGCGCAGACGCGGCACGGTCATCCACCGGCCGAATTCTTTTTTGATCTGTATGATGGTATTGGCGCAAATCCCACTGATAATAACCCCGCCCACATCGAAGAAGATTGCTTTGATTTCGGGTTTTAGTTTCCGCTGCATGTTAAAGATTTTTTGCAATATGCCGCGCCACGATAACGCCGTGCATCGAAGATTGCATAAGCCCGCGGGTATACCCCGAGCCGTCTCCGGCCACATACAATCCCGGAATAAACGTCTCAAAACCCGCATGCTTCACCTTTACGCGATTTGAATAGAATTTTACCTCGGTTGCATACAACAACGTTGAATCGCTCGCCACTCCGGGCACAACCTTGTCCATCGCATCCAGGATCTCGATAATAGAAACCAAATGCCGATGCGGCAACGCCAGACTGATATCACCGGGCACCGCCTCTTTAAGCGTGGGGCGCACGAACGAATCGGCGATCTTTTCGGGCGTGCTGCGGCGATGATCGCGCAAATCGCCCAACGCCTGCACCAATACACTCCCCCCGGCCAAAAGATTGGCAAGGCCCGAGACGGAACGCGCATACTCCAGAGGATTATTGAACGGCTGGGTGAATGTTTTAGTCACCAGAATCGCAAAATTCGTATTGTGGGATTTGACGTCTTTGGCGCTGTGACCGTTGACCGTGGTAAGCCCGCGGTAATTTTCGATCGCCACGAATCCGGAGGGACACATGCAAAACGTACGGACCCGGTCGCGAAACGTCTTGGAGTTGTACAAGACCTTCATTTCATACAAAAGATCCGTGACCGGCTTCATGATTTCATCGCGCACTTCGACCCGCACGCCAATATCAACGCCGTTATTTTCCATCTCCAACCCCAAGCGCCTGGCCTCTTCCTGAAACCATTCCGCCCCGCCCCTCCCGGGGCAGACGATGATTTTTTTCGCCATCACGGTCTGACCGTCTTCGGTCGCTATTTCGAACATGCCAAATCCTGGGTTGATGCGGCTTACGCCGCAATCGGTGCGAATCTCGACACCGCCTTTTTCCAGATATTGCCGAATCGCTTCAACGATTAGACGCGATTTATCGGTGCCGAGATGCCGGATGGGAAAGTGCACCAGTTCCAAATCAGCCGCCATGGCTCGCCGCCGCAAATCTTCTATCGATTCGCTCGAAGCATATACAAGCTTGGGATCACCCCCAAATTCAAGATATAGCCGGTCGACTTCCAGCATGATGCGGTCGAATGCGTCGGGAGCAAAAAAATCGATCAGCTGCCCGCCCGAATGCCATGTATGATTAAGCTTGCCGTCCGAGAACGCGCCCGATCCGCCCCATCCGCAGGTCAGATTCTTTTTTTCGTCGACAAGCCGAAGCGGGCCTTTTTCGAATAAGACAACGCGCGAGCCTGGTTTGACCCGAACAAGTTCGAGTGCCGCAAACATGCCGGCGGGACCGGATCCTACAATAGCGACATCAAATGGCACCTGAGGCATACGATAAAAGTATACCTCGCCCGCAGCCATTCATTCAATATGCCCCGTTCTTGCCGATTTGGCTGAAAAATTCGGTAAAGTTAAAAACCCCGCCATGGCGGGGTTTCCTTGTCGGAGAGGCTACTACTTCGACGAAAATGTGATCGCTTTGGGAGCGCGAACGGCATACCGCCCGTCGCGCTTATAGCGCTTATTCGGCGGACGATCCGCACCCTGGTCGATCACCGCCTCAACCTTGATTTGGCGCGTTGATTCGTTGCCGACCCGTTCCGTCGGATAAAATACCAGCCAGTGCATCACGCGCAACTCTTCGGCAATGCGGGTAAAGGCTTTCTCCTGCTGACGCGGGTTTAGGTAATCCATGAATGTCCCGCCGGATTGCGTGGCATACTTTTTAAGCCAGTCCAAGGCGCCGTCCGCGGTTACCTGCAATCCCGGCGCATTGCCGCATTGCATCAGCGGCGCATGCGTATTTTGCACTTCATTCGGATACAGCGCGTATAACGGAATTCCGGAATCGCCAAGCCGCGATTCAACCTGCGCGCGCTTGCGGCGATACGACGCAACATCCACATCGCCGCCCTTCAACGCGCACGGCGAAACATCCTGTCCGTCGGTCAAAAGAATGATCGCGAAACGACGCGGCTCGGCAAATCGTTCCTCTTCCGCTTCCACGCGATCAAGCGCCGTAAGGATTACATCGAGAAGCGGCGTTGAGTTTCCGCCCGTAATGCCGTCAACTTCCGCCTGTAGCCACTGGACATCACCCGAAAACGGGCGATGATTCTCGACGATATCGCCGAACGGCAGGATCAACGCGCAATCCTTTCCCGGACGGACGGCCGCGGCGATGAAATTTTTGATGACCCGCTTCATATCGCGCGCGCGCGCCGCGTTCCAAAAAACGCTTCCGGACTTATCGATGGCGAGCACGAAGCAAAGCGGCGTTTCGCCCGAAAAAGCCGAATAGACTTTCTGCGCGACCTCGTCCTTTTTCTTTGGGTCATTCTGTCGGGGAACTTTTTCGACAATCCGCCATTGCTTGGCCGAGACGCCTTCGACGGGCTTGCCGCCTTTGCCGGTGACGAACACACCGATCTTTTTCGGACGTAAAATAACCGGTTCAATATCGTTATTCAAGGGAACGGATTCGTTCTGCCCGAATAGCCTTGAGGGTGACGCTACCATGTTGCACGCAAGCAACACGACCACGAGCAACCCTTTGCATACGGTTTTCAGTCGCATGGCACACTCCCTACTATATTATTATATTGAAATGAGCTTCTGTTCGTAACCGTATACCATCTCGGCGCCATCGTCAATTCGCGCATCGGGCCGGAAACGGGGCGCGGACCGGACGTCCTCATCCGGCCGAACCAGTCCGTGCAGAGACCGAAAACTTCTGTTATGATGCGTGGGACTTCTGCATTCAAAAGGCGCTATGCAAAAAAAGCCATACATCATCATTGCCTTGGGTGGTTCGCTCATCGTCAAAGACGACGTGCGGATCGATTTTTTAAAACCGTTTCGGGCGCTTATTGAAAAGCTCATCGGGCAAGGTCACCGTTTCGTGATCGTAGCCGGCGGCGGCAAGATCACCCGCCGATACCAAAAGGCAGCGGCACATATCGTTCGCGTACCCAACGAAGATCTTGACTGGTTGGGCATTCATGCCACGCGGCTCAACGCGCATCTGCTGCGCACGATCTTTTGGAATCGCGCCTACCCTGTCGTGGTCGATGACCTTAAAAAACCGATCCACGGAAGACCGAACCTGCTCATTGCCGGCGGCACCCGCCCGGGTTGGTCGACGGATTATGTGTCCGTCATGCTGGCTCGCCGCTTCGGATCCAAACGCGTTATCGTGGCCGGAACCTACGATGCCGTCTACGACAAGGATTTCGAAAAGTATCCCAATGCAAAGCGCCTGCCGCATCTGGACTGGAAGTCATACCGCGCGCTTATTGGAAATCATTGGAAACCCGGACTCCGCGCTCCCGTCGATCCTATTGCGGCCAAGGCCGCGCAACGACATCGCATGCGCATCGATATCGTGCGCGCCGAGGATTTTACGAACTTCAAGCGCTGCATAGGCGGCAGACCGTTCCGAGGTTCGATCATTGATTGAAAACAACCCCGCCACGGCGGGGTTGTTCATATGTTCGCATGTACCTATCGTAATATAGGGTCTTCATCCGAGATCACGCCGACCCGATCGGGTGGCCAGCCGCGCAGCCAGACCTTGCCCACAATATTGCGCCGATTAAGCACGCCCCACCTGCGCGAATCGCTGGATGCCGAGCGGTTATCGCCAAGTACGTAAAATTCATCGGATCCCAGCGAAATATGCACCTTGCCGTAGGTTTCCAGATACGGATCAAGATACGGCTCCTCCAGTTCTTTCCCGTTGACCGTTATCGTTCCCGCATCGATATCGATGGTATCGCCGGGCAGCCCGATGACCCGCTTTATGAAATATTCGGACGGATCAAGCGGATAACGGAATACAATGACATCTCCCCGCTCGGGCATTCCGGCGCAGTGGGATTTGACACACGTGTAGACGATTTCATTAATAATAAGATATTCCCCGTCTTCAAAATTTGGCTCCATGGAGGCGCCACGCACATAAAACGGTTGCACGATAAATGATCGCACCACCAATACGACCGCCAGCGATACCAGGATCGTTTTGCCGGTTTCATAGATAAACTGCCAAATTTTTTTGAGGGTTTCCATGACTTTACGAAGTACGAATTGTACGAAATTACGAATATGTAAAGCGATACGTGCGCACCGGCATCTGCAACCCCCCTAGGGTACTGCAATCATTGCCTTGGCGCAATGGGTAAGTCGCGGTATCTTACCACCATGAAAAAGATCGTTGGCATTGCCGCCTTAGCGCTCCTTGCGGGAGGTGCTTTGGCCATAGTTCTGCCGGGTAAACGCGTTGACTACGCCTCGCCGCAGAAGCCGGCATATCATGAATCGGCATCATCATCCGATGCCGCACCGGCAAGCATCCGGGCCGACCGCCATATTTCGCTTTTGCCGTTCTTGAGCGCGGCGCTCTTCAAAACCGCCGACCAACATCTTGCCCGGCCCATCACGGTGCTGGTGGCGGGCGTACCGGGAAAAGGAAATCCGGCCCCGAATCTTACCGACACGATCCTTGTCGTTCACGCCGATCCGATCATCGGCCGCATCGTATTGTTTTCACTCCCGCGAGATCTTCTGGTCAAGCCTTCCGATGCCACCTACTACACCAAGCTCAACGGCCTCTACGAACGGAGGGGAATCACCGCGCTGCGCCTGAAGGCTGAAGAAATAACCGGACTCGAGATCACCCGCTATATCGTCATTGACCTTGCGGCCGTTCGCGAAATCGTGGATGCCCTGGACGGCGTGAATATATTTCTTGAAAAAGATTTGCACGATCCCCGCTTTCCCTCCAATGGCTTCGGGTATGAAACGTTCGAGCTTAAAAGCGGGTGGCGCTACTTGGATGGTTTGACCGCGTCGCGCTTTATCCGCACGCGGAACGATCCCGAAGGGGATTTCGGCCGCATGAAGCGCCAGCAGATGCTTCTGGAGGCGCTCAAGCAAAAAATCACGGGCCTGTCGATCGTATGGGACATGCCCACGTTCCTGAAGATCTTCGAATCCATAGATGCGCACATAGAAACAAACATCACCACCGATGAGCTGTTCCAATTCTTCGAGTGGGGAAAAAATATTTCGGGTGACCCGGTCATTCTGGCGCCGCTCGATGCCGATCGGGAGAAGCACCTTTTCACCACCGGCGACTTTTGGTTCGGCGAAGTGCGGGCAAGCATCGTAAAACCGATCGAGGGAATAGAAAACTATGACGCCATTCGCGGTTACGTGGAGACCATACTAACCAAATAGCGATCGAAATATAGGAATAATAATCGGGATCATGAATAATGAATCAAGGAAATCCTCCTTACCTGATTCATGCCTCATGCTTCATGCTTCATGATATTGCTCGTCGGCCTGGGAAACCCGGGAAACGCGTACGAAGAGACCCCGCACAACATCGGGCGTGCTATTGTCAGGCGATTTGCCGAAAATGCGGGACTTGCGCCGTTCGCATCCGAAGAGCGATTCGAAGCCCTGATCAGCGCTGGAACATTCCGCCAAACGCGCATTATCACAGCACTGCCTGAAACGTTTATGAATAATTCGGGACAGACGGTCGCGCGCCTTGCCACATTCTATAAAATCCCCGCAAAAGACATCTGGATCGTGCACGATGAGGCGGATATCCCCCTCCAACACGTGCGCATCGCGCGCGATGCGCGCTCCGCGGGACATCGGGGCGTCGAATCCATTATAGAGGCGCTCGGCACCAAAGATTTTTGGCGCATACGGTGCGGCATCAAGCCGGCCTCGCCCATCGATATGCCTTTAGAAGCCTATGTGCTTAAAAAACGGGCTATTGGCGGAGAAACGGAGACGCGCATTATCGAAAAAGCCGTCTTGCTGATAGCATCGGCAATCGATAACGGCATCGAAGAGACCGCGCAACAGGCGGATTAAATCCTGCGACTTGCTGGAAATACCCCTGTATGCTTCAATGCATGCATATTTTAGTAAAAAAGGCATATGCCGCATCGCGATAAAACTCCCGAACACGAACATCGCTTCTCGCATCGTCTGCCCCCGCATGTGCGGCCTCTGCACTACGCCATAACGCTCGAGCCGGATCTTGAGCGTTTTGTTTTTTCCGGAAAAATCGCGGTCGAAATCACCATCAGCGAGCCGACCGACCGGATCACACTCCATGCGGTTGATCTTACGATCTTGGAAGCGTACGTGGATCGCGGAGGGCGCAGAAGCCAGGCAACCTGGAAGCAGGAAGCCGGGCGGGAAGAGCTATCACTGGAGTTTCCGCGCAAACTTTCGGAAGGATCGGCCGTGCTACGCATGACATTCGAAGGCGCCTTAAACGACCGCATGCACGGTTTTTACCGGTCGCGATACGAACAGCCGAAGGGAACGAGCCGCTTCATGGCCGCAACGCAGTTTGAAGCCACCGACGCGCGCAGATGTTTTCCTTGCTGGGACGAACCGAATATTCCGGCAACGTTCGAAATGACGCTGATCGTGCCCGAAGCGCTTGAGGCGGTGTCGAATATGCCGCCGGAAACGATTGAGGCGGTTCCGGGCGGAAAAAAATCCGTCCGTTTCGCGCGTACGCCCGTTATGTCCACGTATTTGGTGGCGTGCATCGCCGGCGAACTTGAATGGATAGAAGCAAAAACCAAACGCGGCGTTGCCGTGCGCGTCATCACTACGCCCGGAAAAAAAGAGCAGGGGCGCTTTGCATTGCAAGCGGCGGTGAACATCGTGGAATATTTCGACGACTATTTTGCCATTCCCTATCCCCTGCCGAAACTGGATCTGATCGCACTCCCGGATTTCGCCGCGGGCGCCATGGAGAACTGGGGTGCCGTAACATTCCGAGAAACGGCGCTCCTGATCGATCCGGAACAATCCGCCGCAAGCGCCCGCCAGCGCGTTGCGGTCGTGGTGGCGCACGAGATCGCGCACCAGTGGTTTGGAAATCTCGTCACCATGGATTGGTGGACGCACCTGTGGCTCAATGAAGGATTCGCCACGTTCATCGAGTTTATGGCCGTGCAGCACTTATTCCCCGAATGGGAGATATGGACCCAGTTCATCGCCGATACCTACGCGCCCGCCTTGCGGGATGACGCAACGCGCAGCACCCACGCCATCGAAATCGAGGTAAAAAATCCAAGCGAAATAAGCCAGATCTTCGATGCCATCAGCTATTCGAAGGGTGCGGCCATTTTACGCATGATCGAGACCTATCTGACGCCCAGCGTGTTCCAGAAAGGCTTGCGCAAATATTTAAAGCGCCACCAGTACGCCAATGCATCCACTCAAGACCTTTGGCGAGCGCTCGAAGAGGCAAGCGGCAAGCCGGTAGGAGCCATTATGGATACCTGGACCAAACAGGCGGGGTATCCGCTCATCTCCGTGCAGCATATCGCGGGAGACGAATATGCCATACGCCAGGAACGGTTCATTGAAAATCCCTGGCCGCTTGGCGCCAATGAAGCGGCGCAAACTTGGAAGATTCCCATTCCCATCGGCGTCACCGCCTCGGGCGGCAGGGAGATTTCGTCATTCCTGATCGAACAAAAAGAGGCCATTGCAACGCTTTCGCATACGCACGGCTGGATCAAGCTTAATGCCCACCAAGTGGCTTACCTGCGCGTAAACTACACGCCCCAACAATGGGGCGCGATCCGCGAGGCAATCCGCAAAGGCGAAGTAGGTATCATAGACCGCTTCGGCATCGTAAGCGATATCGCCGCCTTGGTTGATGCGGGAAAATTTTCATCGACGCAGCTGCTTACCATGCTTGAGGCGTTTCGTGAAGAAACGCACTATATCGTCTGGACGGAAATCATCGGCATCCTTGGCCGCCTGCGCATGCGGCTCGACGAGGGACCCGCGACCGAAGCGCTCAATGCCTGGGCACGGCAACTGATAAAACCGGCCGCCGAACGCCTCGGCTGGGACCGCAGGGCGGAAGAGGCGCACACCGAAACGCTCTTGCGCAGCATGCTTTTGAGCGCATTGGGCATCTACGAGAACCGTCCGACCATCGACGAAGCAAAGCGCCGCCTCAATCGGCATCTGGCTTCAGAACAGGCGCTCGATCCCAATATCCGATTTCCCGTCTATGCCATGGCGGCGCGCGAAGGAGATGCGAAATTATTCGACCTCCTGATCGATCGGTACCGCGCCGAAGCCCTGCATGAAGAAAAAATCCGCTACTTGCGCGCGCTTGCCGAATTCAGGGATCCGGAGCTCGGGGCACGCATGCTGGACTTTTCCTTATCGGCTGACGTACGCTCACAGGATACGATGTTTGTCTTGGCGCAAGCGGGCAGCAATCCCCGCGAACGCGACCGCGTATGGAAATTTTTTAAGACGCATTGGGGCGCCTTCGATGAGCGATATGGCGAAGGAGGGCTTAAATTAATGGGACGCATCATCGAGGCGGTGGCCGGCCATTTCGCCGATGAGGCGCATGCGGGCGACATCGAGCAATTCTTTGCGGAGCATCCGGCGCCCAGCGCCTCCCGTTCCATAGAAAAAGTCCTGGAACACATCAGGGTAGCCGCAGCCTGGCGGGCGCGCGACGGCAAAGCCGTCGAAGAATGGCTGGCCACTAAAACATACGAATAACCAAAATCAATCACCGAAAGATACGGGCCCGCTTCATGGCGGGTTGTTACGGTAAATCCCATCTCATCCGTCTACATCGGCACGGCTAAACATCTCAACCGACACATCTCAACCGGCGATCTCAACCAGCGATTGACGGATTTTTTTTGGTACGATAAGCTGCTATCTTGGGTTTTCTGACCCGGCTGAACATTCACAACTTATAAGGAGTAAATAAGTGATCTTATACGGATATCGACCATCTGCCTTTCTGCGCCTTGCCTCGTTATTAAAGCGTCTTTCGATGTGCTCGCAACTCCCAGCAAGACATTGTATTGCCGTATCCTTTTCGGCATGGTATTCTCGCTCACGGATTATTTTTAATAAATTCTCCATGAACTTCATACCATTTGGCACCAAACGCAGCCTTCGGGCGGGATTACTGGCCGCTTTAACCCTTTTTGCGCCAATCGTGTCGTTCGCCGCTGAAGAGGCTTCGAGTGCGGCCGCCGGCGGGCACCACGGCGTAGGGCAGACTTTCTTTTGGATCGCCATCATCCTTACCGTTGCCGGCATCGCCAAGATGATCGAGCGTAAGGGGCAGCCGGCCGTATTGGGAGAGATCCTGGTCGGCGTGGTTCTTGGCAATCTTGCCCTGCTCGGCATTCACTGGTTTGAACCGATGAAAACGGATGCCGCCCTGAAGTTTTTAGCGGAACTGGGCGTGGGAATCCTGCTCTTTCAGATCGGACTGGAAAGCACCGTGGGAAAAATGCGCAAAGTCGGCAAGACCGCATTCATTGTCGCGATCGCGGGCGTTGTGGTGCCTTTCGCGCTGGGATATTTCGGGAGCTTATGGTTAATAGAAGGTATAAGTTCATACGCGGCGATATTCATCGGTGCCACGCTTACCGCGACATCCGTAGGAATTACCGCGCGCGTATTGAAAGATCTTGGCAAACTGCAGACAAAGGAATCACAGGTCATTCTGGGTGCGGCGGTCATTGACGACGTACTGGGCCTTATCATCCTTGCGGTCGTCTCAGCCCTTGTCACCACCGGAAGCGTCAGCGCCGGAGCCGTCTCCTGGATCATCGTCAAAGCAGTGCTCTTTCTGGGCGGAGCGCTCTGGGCGGGTCAGCTTGCCGCCCCGCACCTTTCGCGAACGTTTTCCACGATTCATACGGGACATGCCATGAAGCTGATTACGGCCGTCGTATTCTTCCTCGTATTCGCATTTTTGGCGGAAGTGGTCGGCTTGGCTCCCATCGTAGGCGCGTTCGCCGGAGGCTTAGTGCTGGAATCGGTGCACTTCAAGGGCTTTAAGGATCCTGATTTGGTTACGGACGCCGAGGAATTCCACGAAACACTTGAGAAGAACCTCGATCCGGACCTACATTCAACCGTGCACGAAACATATAACTCCTTCTCCGAAAAACTGACGCACGCGCGCGACCGGCATGTCGAAGAATTGGTGGAAACGCTCGGCTTCATTTTCACCCCCATATTCTTCGTCATGACAGGCATGAGCGTGGATCTGGCGACGCTGGGCAATCTGCCCATTCTCGGCATCGCGCTGATGCTGACCGCCGTGGCATTCGTGGGCAAGCTTGTTTGTGGGCTTGTCGCGGAAAAAGGCATGGATCGCTGGATCGTGGGATTCGGCATGGCGCCCAGAGGAGAAGTAGGACTTATCTTCGCCAATATCGGCCTGGCATTGGGAGTTGTGACCACATCGCTTTTCTCCGCGGTCGTTATTGTGGTAATGCTCACCACGCTTATGACGCCGCCGATCCTAGCAATGCTCTTGCGGCGGCAAAGAGCCTGACCGATGCGATAGTAAAAAAACGCACTCCGAAACATCGGAGTGTTTTTCTTTAGCTTTATTAAAACTTAGGCGCGCTAGGGTCGAATGACGATTTCCGTTCCCGCGTCGGCAAACGCATAAAGCCGCTTCATTTCGCCGTATGGCGCATTGACGCACCCATGGCTCATGGGCGAGCCGAAATTGTTATGCCACCAGGCGCCATGAATGTAATAATGCGGCAAAAACTGCAGATTCCACTTGGTATTTGGGTAATAGTAATCCGCGCCCCGGTACAGCACCACCGGGCGCTTGGCTTGTATGGCGAATGTTCCGATGGGCGTGGGCGTCCGGCGCTTGCCCGACGAGATCAAAAAACTTCCCTGCACGCCCCAATCCCCGTATGCATACCACAGGCGCTGTTCGCTCAAATCAACCGTGATGCGCTTGGCAAGCCGCGCGGAACCCGCACGCGACGGATCATAGCCGTGGCCAACCTCATCGCCGTCAAGGTAGCCATCACCATCGGTGTCGGATCGAACCGGATCGGTACCGTAGCGCCCTTCCATTTCAACCGTAAGGCCGTCCATATCGGCATCTTCCTCGGAAAGCGCCATCATATGATGCGCGAATGTAACCGGGCAAAGCGCGCCAAGCACGCTGAATTGGAAAACCGCGATGATGAAATATCGCATACATGATTCCTTGGCAATGCGAATAGCCACTCTTCAATTTTTTCCCTCGGATCCTTTTTTTGCCTCGATTTGCCGACGATAAAATTGCACCAACTCTTTTTGCGTTTCCGGCGATGCATCGCCGTAATGTTTGGCTACGATCTGGCGCGCCCGCACCAGTGCCGGACTCGGCTTTTCCGATTTTAATCCATCGTTCTCATCGTACATATCGCCGCTTTTTTGATCTATGATTTCGCCTTGCGCATTGCGCACATACCCGAGGGCGATCGGCTCACCGCCCCCTTCAACTTCAATGACATCCGGCGGCGCACCCGATACCTCCTCAAACAACGGCATTGTTTCATTGTCGGGACTTCGTTTCGTCATATGAAATTCAGTATACCATGTTCTGATAATCCACTGCACGCGCAACCTTCGGATTTCTCTCCGCGCTTGTGCTGATAGAATATTCATGGTATAAATTCACGTTCGTTCACAAGTTAATAAAATATTTAATTTGAAGCAAAGGGGGCTCGCATGACTGCGCCTGACGCGCCCGTATCGTTCCGAAAAATTGCGCTCATTTACAATCCCTTATCCGGATCAAGCAGGGATCGGCGCATCGCGTTGGTGAAACGGATCCAAAAAGTGTTCATGTTGAAGACGCCGATAGTGGAACTCGTTTCCACACACAGCAAAGGATCGGCCGGAAATCAGGCCATGGACATGATCGCGGATGGCTATGAGGCCATGATCGCCTGTGGAGGCGACGGAACCGTCCATGACATCGTTCAGGAAATGGTCCGTCAAAAAACCCCCGTACCGCTTGGTGTTATTCCCATGGGAACGGGCAATATGCTTGCCACGGAGATCGGCATGCCGCCCGATCCTTATATCGCCTCCGCGGCGTTGCTCGATGCGCGTCTTTTGCGGATCGCGGTCGGGCAAGTCGCCTATACGCCACTGGAGGCATTACCGACGGAACAGATGCAGTCGGTTCGGTATTTCGTTATTGGAGCGGGAATCGGCATCGACGCAAAGCTTATGCGCATCACATCAAGTACAATGAAAGAGCGGTATGGAAACGCCGCTTACTATGCCGCGATGGCACGCCTCTTATGGCGTCGGGAATTCACACCGTTCTTATCGCATTATGCAACCACGAACGGAGACGATCACTACACGACTTCGACGCAAATGCTTGCGATGCGCGTAAGAAACATGGGTGCCCGCATGAGGCATTTCGCGCCCGGGGCATCTTTACGCAAGAACAGTTTCCGATGCATCATCGGCAACGGCAAAAACCCCGCCGGCTATCTGCGCTATTTCCTCAAAGCCGCAACAGGATGGGATGTGTCAACGCCGGATTTCGCCGCATACGACGTCGCCGATGTGCATTGCACGCCACTTAAAGACCAGGATCATATCGCGTATGTACAGGCTGATGGGGAGCTTCTTGGCCGGCTTCCGGCGGAGTTTCATATCATGCCGGAAGCGCTTACGCTGCTTGTTCCCGCACACGGGATGTTGTAATACCCGCGCCAATCATGGCGCGGTTTTTTTCCGTAAAAAATTATTACTACATACCCGGCGCATACCTGACAGTAAATACGTTATCATGCATTTGCATGTATAAACCTCTTATGACAATTAATTATAAAAACTTAGACGGACTTCGGCGTGTTTCATGATAGGTTCATGGACACCCCGTTAACTGGATGCATATGCAGATACGCATCCTGCTCCCTGCGTCCTTGCCGGTGCCGGTTTGGCCGCAACCGTTCCTTCAGCGCGCACCCATGCCGTATGGAGTCGCCTTGGCCTCGTCGCTGATCACGTATGCCCAACAGCATGCGGTATTTGCGAATATGCTGGCACGCATGATCCGCCGGCATGCGCCAAAACACCCGCAAACCTCCGAGCCGGTAATGTCCGTCGGTATTCAACCGGATGCCACTTCGCTTCTGGCGCCCACTGATCACATCAATGCATTACAACGTGCCGAGTGGCTTTTGGAAGCGATCACACATGAGCGGATCGGCGGCACGCGAGAAGCGCGCAGATTGTTTGACCAATGGTTGGAACATTCCGGATCATCCTATTCGCCTATGCACCATCTGGTAGTGGGCGTTGTCGTTGTCGCTGTGCCCGGTATTACCATGGGGCGTTTAAGGGTTAGGCGCGAACGCGCAATGGCCGTGCTGATGCGCCGCGATTTGGCGCTGCCTAATCGGGATCCCGCATGGCTACGCTTGATCAGCCAGTCATGCCTGGGCGTGGCGGCGCGAGCTTTTGCCGTAGCGAGGGGCAAGGTATCCGATCTGGAGCCGGAGATCGCCGCGTGGTTCTTCGGAGAACGAGCCATAACCTTCTATGAAGCCGATCACGTGGAGTTGGAGAATATTCAGAAGCATTTACGGCACATGGATGTTTTACATGCGGCCGTCGAACAAGACGGCAATGTGCTGGCGCTGGCACTAAGCCCGGCGATCAATCCCGCAACACCCGAACACCTTTGGCATCTTCATCGGCTGGAAGAAGGCGCCCGCTAAAATATAGCCAACCCGTGTATGAAAAAAATCCCGCATCTGTAGGGAATTTTTTTAGCGGTTATCATGTCTTCCGACAGATTCCTGCCGACAGATTGACTTTCATACCGCTATTGCGCATAGTGAATTGAGCTCCTTTAAAATATCCTATGCAAGCGACGGAGGTTTCATATGCGCACCATTGCATGGCGCCCTTACGGCCCGTATCTTACATCGCGCATTGCCGATTTCATGCGGCATGAAGGAATCACCACATGGCAGGAACTCATCGAACGATCGAATAACGACATCGAGTGGTTCTGGAATTCCGCATTGGCGCATCTGGGCGTGGAGTGGTTTGAGCCGTATACGCGACTGTATGACGACTCAGCCGGCATGCCGTGGACAACGTGGTTCGGCGGCGGCAAGATCAACATCACCCACAACTGCCTTGACCGGCATATCGCGGGCGGCAAGTGGCTCGACTATGCCCTTTGGTTCGAAACCGACGATGGATTTTCGCGCGGCATAACCTACGGCGATCTATACCGCCTGGTCAATAAACTCTCTTCCGCCATGCGGCGCGCTGGCGTAAAACCCGGCGACCGCATCGCCATGCGCATGACCATATCGCCCGAAGCCGTTGCGGTCATGCTAGCCGCCTTCAAGATCGGCGCCTCATGCATGCAGCCGCCCGCGCGCCTTGGGGATGCGGCACTCACGCAATGCCTCGCGCCAGGTAAGCCGGTGATGCTATGTACGCAGGACGGCTATGTGCGGGGCGGCAAGACATTCGATCTGTCCGCATCAAACCGAAAGCTCATCGAAAATCTTCCGACGCTAAAAACAAGCATTGTCTTTCCGCGCATCTCCAGCAACCAAAATACCGACTACGCCATCCTTTGGAGTACATTTCTCGAAAGCGGCATCGGCGGCGACGTTCAAACCGCTTGGCTGGATGCGGAAGCCGAAGCCCTATTACTCTATAGTTCCGGAACGACCGGAACGCCCAAGGCTATCGTGCATACGCACGGCGGGATCATGGCACAGGTTCCCAAGGAAGTCGGCTATGCATTCGACTGCCGAGAAGGCGACGTATTCTATTGGTTCACGAACATCGGATGGATGATGGCACCCTGGGAGATCATCGGCTCCCTCTTCTTCGGCGCCTCCGTGGTGCTGTCGGAAGGAACGCATCTTGATCCCTCACCCCATCGCCTCTTCGACCTGATCCGCAGATTCGGCGTCACCATCTTCGGATGCACCCCGACCGTGTTGCGCGACCTCAAATCGTGCGGCGAGGATTTTTCGATGCACCGAAACGCAAAACTCCGCATCCTCGGATCCACCGGCGAACCCATCGACGAAGAAACCTGGCGCTGGTACTTCGAAACGTTCGGCAAAGAAAAATGCCCCATCATGAACATATCGGGCGGAACCGAAGTTATCGGCTGCCTTGTGTCACCGCTGCCGATTATGCCGCAAAAGCCCGCCTCGCTCGGCGCCGCAGCCCTGGGCATGACGACGGAAGTCGTCGATGATGCCGGGAACACGGTGCGGTGCGGATCGGGAAATCTCGTCTGCCGCAAACCGTTTCCTTCGATGACCCGAGGATTCCTCGGCAATAACGAACTTTTCTTAAAAACGTACTTCGAAAAATTGCCGGGTGTTTGGTTTCATGGTGACCGGGTTGAAGTGGACGCGGACGGCTGGTGGTACGTGCGGGGCCGCGCCGACGACCTTATCGTCCGAGGCGGCGTCAAGCATGATCCGGCAAAGATCGAAGAAGCGATCATGGTGTTTCCCGGACCGCCAAAATTTTCGGCCGCCGCGGCTTTCGGCGCTAGAGACGAGCGGGTCGGTCAGCGCATCGTGGTGCTGGCGGTTCCGGCGACAGGATATGCCGCCAATGAAATGACGCCGGACATCGTCTCGGCGATCAAGCGGCACGTCAAGACAATCTATGATCCCATGGGACAGCCTGATGAGATCCATGTTGTGCGCACACTGCCAAAAAACTTCGCGGCGAAAATTCCGCGGAATATGATCCGCAAAGCGTGGGAAGGCGAGGATCCGGGAGATCTGACGCGGATCGAAAACGCCGATGTCGTTGCCGAGATCTCGGCACTTGGATTCTCATCGCGAATACAAAAAGCGCCAAGCGATTAACTTGGCGCAGACGTGCGGGCTTCACCGAAGCCCGTTTTTTCCCGCCTAAATTTTATAAAAACTTAGGCGGGTTTTCATTTTCCGGTTCAGACCGAACCGGAGGGACGGGGATACGTTCACGTACTTCCACTTGGCAAGAGCGTCTCCGCCGGCACCCAGCTTACGTCCAAAATCGAATACGTGGGATTTTCGGTACGAAACGCCGGCTTGATGGGCATACCGATATACGGCTCCCCTTCGCCGAATTCCGAAAGATAACTCATGAACTTGGTGCATACCCCAGGAATTTCAACCGATATCAACGGGCAAGGAACCGACAACTCAAACCCTTCACCCGGATAGTTCGTGGTGGAATGCGTATACACTTTTGCGCCAGCCGCAGGAATCTCGACCCAATGCATGGGCTCCCAGCAGTCGGGACAATGCGCGCGCGGCGGAAGCCAGATACGATGCTCGCAATTGATCGTTGAACAATACGTACCCATTAACTTCCCTTGCGCCAGTCCTTCGAAGAACCGCGAAATCCCTCCGTAGGTATGGTAATGGGTAATAACGCGGGGGTTGGGGCGGACAATAACGCCTTCGGGTACATCTTCCTTAAAAAGGCGCCTAACCAGTTCCACCTTCTGCCCTTGGAGCAACACGACCTTGGTTCTGGTTTTTTCCATGATTACCACCCCCTCTCAAGTATGATCACCGAAACATGCGAACCGGTTCCGGCATGGCTGATCGCCATACCGCGGCGGGCATTGGGAATCTGCAGGCTCTGAAAATCCTTGGGCTTGGTCTTGCCGAATTTTTGCCAATATCGCTCGTCGGCGTGGAACTTGTCCCACTCGCCGCGAATTTGCCAGAACGCTTCCACTACCTGAAAAATTCCCGTGGCACCGACGGAATGCATCCCGCCGATAAGCCCGCCGGAAAGATTCTCCGGGAGCCGTCCGCCCAAATACGCGTCTCCCGACTCGATGAATTCGGCACCCCGCCCGTACGGACGAAAACCCACATCTTCATAGGTTTGAATAGCCGAAACCGAAAATGCGTCGTGCGTTTCGGCCAAATCGAGTTCACTGACCGGATCGGTGATACCCGCCATGTGATAGGCCTGATAGGCCGCAAACCGCGCCGCCTTGAAACTGGTGAATCCGGGCCAGTCGCTTTTTCTCTCCCGATACATTTCTTCCGTTTCGTTCGGCAAAAGCAAGATCGGCATATCGCGGCGATCGGCCGTTCGCAGCGTATCGGTACCAATCCCTACGCCCAGAATCTTGACAGGCCTGTCCGTAAGGCGGAACGCCGTCTCTTCATCGCAGAGAATAAGGGCCGCCGCACCCGTGCTCATGGCGCAGCACTCGGGATACGTAAGAGGTTCGGATACCACCGCGGAATTGAGGATCTCGTCGATCGTATAGTCGTGCGCGAGCTGCGTATACGGCGAGAATCGCGCGTAGCGGTGATTTTTCTGCGCGATCTTGGCGAGCGTTTCGCGCTGCGGATGATTTTCATGCAGATACCGGCGCATCATGAGCGCGTAATAGGTGGTATACAACCAGCCCAATTTCGATTCAAAATCCTTGCATGCGGCCGAGGCGATATACGCATTGCCCTGCCGAGTACTCACCTCGTCCATGCGCTCCCAGCCGATGACCGGAACGCATGAGGCCAGGCCCGATGCGACCGCCATTGCTCCCAAAACGGTCGATACGCCGCCGGTAGCGCCCCCGGTTTTGTTCTCCATGTTTCCCAACGGCTCAAACCCCAGGCCGTCATGAATCTTCGAGGACGCAAGTAACTGGTCGCCGAAATGATCCGCAAATTGCGAATACACGCAAAAATTCGCCAGTTCCTTAAAGTCCCTTACCGCCATGCCAAGACCATTCTGCACGGCATCGCACATGGCATCTCGGCAAAGTTCCGTTGATTGCTTTTCCGGGTAGAACTTTCGATAATCCGTAAGTCCCCCGGCCACCATATATACCGGCCGCGAAAACTTTGGAATGCGCAGATTGCCCTTTCCGAATGTGATCATGCGAACCTCCCTTTCCGTATCTTAAAAGCAAGTTTATATGCTATTGAAAACGAACAAGACTTCTCCCCATGTAACCACACGATTTAATAAAATACAAGACGATAAAAAAACGTCCCACCGTCACCGGCGGGTCGCTTTAAAACTGTTTTGCAATACTATGGCATTGCCGCGCCTTCGGAGGGATTGCACAATTTGCAGGAATGCTTAGCATGGCTATCTCGTAAATAGCGGACACTCCCACCAGAATATAGATCACCCGCGAAGCCATGGTCATGGAACCTCCGAACGTTAAAATCCGAATGTTTGAAAATAATCATAATATACGGTATGGTATTATTTGCTCTTGAACAATACATTGCAAAAGGAGGATTAATGCTTCCCATCGATCTCATTCTTGTCCGTCACGGACAATCCGAGGGAAATGTCGCCAATAAAGCCAGTGAGCGCGGCGATAACAGCTTTTTTACGCCGGAATTCAGGCAGCGTCACAGCCGTTCGTTCCGTCTCACCGATAATGGCATTACACAGGCAATGACCGCCGGCGAATGGCTGCGCAAAAACGTCATCATGCCGCTTGACCGCTTTTACGTATCGGATTATGTGCGCGCAAAGGAGACCGCCGCATACCTGGTATTGCCCGCAGCCGAGTGGCGTTCCGAATTTCTGCTGCGCGAACGTGACAAAGCACTGATGGACAACTGTCCCTTCGATGAGCAGCAAAAACTATACGAATTCGAACAGCGGCAATATGCGATTGATCCGTTTCTTTCGTACCCCGCCGGCGGCGGCGAATCCATCGCCATGCTCTGCCTGCGCATGCGAGACTTTCTGAACCATCTGGCGCGGGAATGCCCCGACAAGCGCATTATCGTGGTATGCCACGGACATGTGATGCGGGCGCTGCAATTGGAACTTGGAAACCTTGGGCATGATGATTTTATCCGGCTTGATGCATCGGAAGATATGCCTGACCGCATCCGCAATTGCCAGATTCTCTGGTACACGCGCCGGGATCCTGACACGGGAAAAATTCGTGAGCCGCGCATTGTAGCCGTGCGATCCATCTGCCCCTGGGACCCCAAAGGCGATTACGGTTGGCGCAAGATCGAGCGAAGACGGTATTCCAATGATGAGCTTATGGAAGAAGTTTCGCGCTACCCCAGACACATTAGCGGATAATTAAAACCGCCCCGCCATAACGGGGCAATTTTTTATTCACCACAGTAGCGCACCTTGCAATTAACAGCTATTCTTCCACCACCAGCGTTCCCCATTGCCCAAGATCACGATGATTCGGCATGGAACAATAATAGATGAATTCGCCTGCCTTGTCGGCTGTAAATGTTATCACCACCTCTTTGTCTAGGGGCGTTTCTTCATATATAGCATACTCATCAAGTGTAAAGTCGTGCATACCGCGCGTATTGGTGACGTGAATACGTACCGCATCACCTCTTTTCACACGTATTTCTTTCAGGGAAAACTGTGGCTTTGGTTTGCCATCCACCACTTCGTAGAACGACGTCATGGTAAATTCTTTAATCGAATCGTCAGCTACCGCCGCCTTTGACGCGTTCATCGCGCCATCTTTCAGGTTTTCGGATAGGAACCTGAGGGTTTTATCCCATGCATCCTGCGTCTCATCCGGCGCATAGTTGGCTCCCGACGGATTGGCGAACGCATGCCCCACCCCCGGATAGATATGGACGGCATTGACCACTCCCGCTTCGTCAAGCGCGGCATCGAACTGCCTGACGCGATCAGCCGGAATGGACTGGTCCGCCTCCCCGAAAATGCCAAGTACCGGCCAGTCGATCGACGCCAGACGCTCTTGTTCGGTCACCACGTTGCCGTAGTATATGACGGTTCCCGAAAGATCCTCGCCGGCAAGCGCCAGCTGCATGGACTGCCCTCCCCCGAAACACCAACCCAACGAGGCGATTTTTTGCGCGCCTTGGCTCTTTAAATACCGAATGGCCGCCCGCAAATTCTCCAAAGCGGCAGCCTGGTCGAGTGACGTGGTCTGGACACGCGCCTCCTCGGCGGTAGCGGCAACGGTTCCGAACAGATCCACGGCGAGTACGGCATAGCCCTCCTTGGCAAGCTCCCTGGCCATCTGGCGAATGTTATCGTTCAAGCCCCACCATTCATGGATCATCACCACGCCGGGATAATTCCCCTCCTCTTGCGGAGCCGTATAAAAACCCATGCGATCGGCGAAATAGGCCACATCGCGTTCCGTGATGGGTCGGGGGCTGTCGGAAGCGAGCATCTCGACATTCGTAGCAATTCCCTGCCGACCGCGCGTCGCATTAAATGACTTTGCCGCCACAACACCCGTGGCGATCACCGCTAAGATTAAAATAAGCAGTTTCGTCTTAAACATAAAAAAGAAAATTAAGATTTATATAAAATAGTATATGCGAAGCATGAAGCCCATGTAAAGATAAAACTCCAAGCATGACACCGGATTCTTCAGCGTGCGATCTCCGCATACCGCTCCATCGTATGGCGGGCGTTCGGTTCCAGCCCAAGCTCCTTCAAGGCGATGTTCGCCGGAAGCCATATATATTCCTGCGCCTCGTCGTTCAGGCGCACGCGACGGTTTGAAACATGCACGATATTGTCGACGAATATATGCTGCACGCCCGATGCGTAGTAGCCGGAATTTTTTATCTGATCGAATGTGGCCAGATGCCTGCCCACCACGCCCGCAAGTCCCGTCTCTTCCCGCACCTCGCGCAAAAGCGCGTCGCAAAGCCGCTCATTTCTGCGAACTTTGCCGCCCACGATCGAATACCGTCCGCCCCATTTGTGGGTTTTTACCATGAGCACTTCTTTTCCCTTCCGGCCGCCATCGTATTCGATGATGGCTCCCGCGGCCACGACCGATCCGGGCACCATAAGATCCTCCCAAAGCCGGTGGATTTTCCGTTCATCCCGCCGCGCCTTGGGCTCGGGAATTCCCCCGTTTTTCCGCACGAATGCGGCAAGATCTTCGGGCTTGAAAACCGCGTTGCGGTGAACGTAGACGGGATGATCCTGGGGTGGCGCGTAAAAGAAGCACCGCACATTGGTCGCTTGCGCAATGCCGAGTTCATATGATGCGCTCTTGCCGATGTAGCCTTCGGGATTGACGAAGTAGCTGAAGCCGCCTTCGCCCAGACGCTTCAGATGCCGCAAATAGAGAAGCTCTACCAGGCGCGGATCGCGCCCCTCCTCACCCGCAAAAAACGCAAAACCGTTTTCTATGGAGGAGATTTCCCGCAAATCGGGTGCCAAGACCGTAATACCCGCGTTCGTAAACACGCGATGCGCATCCCGTATGAGCGTAAAATGCTTCCGAAAGCTGCCATGCAGAACGCAGCGAAGCGAAGTTGGCTTGATGACGGTTTCCATGACAAAACCATACCATAGGAGAACAGGAACCATCCACACGACCGGAGGAAAATATCTGCAGAACAAAAAACTCCGTCTTCCGAACGGAGTTTGATTGATGCGTCTACCTAGACCGATATACCCATGTCGCGCGACAGCGCCTCCGCCTCCTCCACCATAGCGCCAAGGCTTACCGCGATGCCATCGGCCCAGAACGATTCGCTGGCCGGGTCAAGACCGAACGGCGCCAGCAACTCCACCGCGTCTTTCGTAGAACCCGCGCGGAGCATATCCAGATACAGCGGCTCGAACCGATCGCCAAGCCGCGCTTTTTGCGCATAGAGGCTTTGGGTGAGGAGCTCGCCGAATGCGTAGCCATACACATAGAACGACCTATGAAAATGGCTAACGTACGTCCAAAGATGTTCTGCGTTCTCGTACGTGAATACGTCGCCGTCCGCGCCATACATGCGCCTTGTCTCCTCAAGCCATATCGCATCCAGTTCCGGTACGGAAAGTTTGCGTAGCTCTTCCCATCGGCCGGTCGACGGATCCCACCCGTGCAGGCGCCTCTCAAGATTCGAAAAGCTGATCTGCCGCACGCACGTGTTTATGATATCGTCGACCTTTTCCATGATCAGCGCAAGACGGCACGTCGCATCCGCCCCTGCATTTCGATCCTTCAGATGCGCATAGGTCGTCATCTCTCCGAAGACCGAAGCGGTTTCGCAAAGCGCAATCGGCGCGTGATACATGAGGACTCCCTGATCCTTTCCCGCAAGCATGCCGTGCACCCCGTGGCCAAGTTCGTGCGCAAGCGTCATTACATCCCGCATGGAACCCAGATAGTTCAAAAAAGTGAACGCCACCTCGCGCTTTCCCGGTAATACGAGCGATTGGTTGAACGCGCCGCTCCGTTTTTCCTTTGCGGCCGGCCCGTCAATGCGCGCAGTTTCATAAAAATCGCGTATAAGCCCCGCAAGCGTGGGACTGAAGCTTTCATATGCCGCAAGCACGATGTCTTTAGCTTCCGCAAAGGGAATTTTTGACGCGTCCGCAAACGGCAAGGGCGCATTGCGATCGCTCCACCGCAGCGTCGGCAAGCCCAAATGCTTTGCCTTCAGACGATAATGGCGCCTTGCAAGCGGAGCGGCGTAACGCTCGACCGCATAGTGCAGCGCTTCAGCGACGGCGTCGGGAATGCGATTGGACATATTGCGCTCCTGCATAGGATGCCGCAAGCCGCGTTCTTTCCGTTCCAGCGCCGCGGATCCCGCGATCATGTACAGCGTCTGCGCGGCATATTTGGCAAACGTACCGCCAAGACCCGAGTTAAGAACGCCGAGAATCGCTGCCCGTTCATCGGCATCTCGGGACTCCGTAAGCACATCGAGCATCTCCGTCAATGTTTTGGTTCCGTTGAACGCGAAGGCAAGGCCGCTTTCGACCGTATCGTAAAACTCACTCCAGGATTCCGCGGAGAATGATGCGCGCTTGGTTAGGGCTGCCTCGACCGGTTCGCTTAAAAGATGGGGCTTCAAAAGCCGCTTGGACTCGATCCACGAGCGATGAAGCGCGACAATGGAATCGATTGCATACAGGCGATCCATGGCGTCCGCATCGATCGAAACGAGTTCGATCGTGAAAAACGTCATATGCGCGCCTTCAGCTTCGCCAAGAAGACGACTTGCGTATGCGGATTTTTCCTTAACGGCATCGGCTTCCACATCCAGGCTCTGCGCCAATTGCAAATAACCCATAACCTTATGCTCAAGCATGGCAATTTCGGCATAATCCCCGATTGCCTCGCCCAAGCGCTCGGCAAGCTTCCCCTTATACCGCGCATGGAAGTTTTTCATCATTTCCGTCAGCGTCACCATATCCGCATCAATCTGCGGATCGGCAATGCCTGAATAAAAAACACTCAAATCCCATCGCACCTGTTCGGCGCCGGTGGCAGTAGTTGACATATTATTCCTCCGTAAATTTGCAAGGTTCTATCGAAGCATCACGATATCACATTAAGTTGCATATCGCAATTTTGAAGATTTTGGGCTACTTGCGTTACGGCACCGAAAGCGGTACGGTACCTATGGCACATTAATACTATATAAAAGACAGAGGAGGTGCGCGATGAGGCGCCGTAAAAACGTAACCGCCCGGAACATCATCGATGCAACAGTAGAGACCTGCAGAAGCCTGTGCGGAAAGGCGCCGAAGTTCGGCGTATCGGATATCATACGAAACGACCAAGCGCTGCAAGACATCTTGAACGGTACCGGCGACGTGCTCGGCTACATCCGCCTGGGAAATCAAATTGACCAAAAGCTGATCGAAGAATGGATCACGCAACGCGAAGACGGCTACAAAACCCGCGTCCGGTCTGATGGCATGGGCGCCGTCGGCATGGGAATTCGGGGTCCATTGGAACAGATAGGCAAAAATCACATCATCCACATCGGGCCGACGTACGGAGAAACGTTCCAAATGCTACGGCAGCTGGAAAAGAGTTGGTACCAGAATGTAAAGGTAACGTATTTGCGCGCCGCCGATCCGCAGCTTTTGGAAAAACTCGCCGATACGATCACACCGCGAACCGCATTGATCATCTTCGAGGTGGAAACAAACCCCACGCTGGTGATTCCCGATATGCAAGGCATCGCCAACGTGGCACATGCACATCCGGCCTGCCCGGTGGTCGTCTGTGACGATACGTTCCTGTTTGGACTGGCTAAGCCCTTTCGTTGGGGCGTCGACATGGTTGTCGAAAGCGGAACCAAATACCTGTCCGGAGAATCGGCGTGGCCATTCGGATCCTGCACAATCTCCTATGAGTGTAACGAGCGGCTTCCGGACCTTTGGCAGGCATGCATGCAGTGGTCGATCACCTACGGCGGCACGCCGCATCCGTTCGAATCGTTCGTCACACAAGCATTCTGCATAAGGAGCATTGATGAACGCCTCAAGGCACACGGCAGAAATGCCTTGCAGGTAGCGCAATTCCTTGCCGAGCATCCGTGCGTGGAACATGTCGTGTACCCAGGACTTGATTCCTATCCCTTCAAGAAGAATGCGTTGAAATATATCGAGCCCATCGACAACGGCATGTACTTCGGCGGCATGATCTCGTTTTCCCTCCGCGATGCGGATCTGGATGTTGCCAAGCGATTCCTGTATCGCTTAGGCTGGTTCCAGGCTTCCCTCGGCGGACGCGGTCACAACATGGCCGAGAGCCCCGCATGCCTTTCGCATCATTCGCATACTTCGGACGAACGCGAGAATTACGGCATCCGAGACAACGATATTCGTCTATCGGTAAGCACGGAAGACGCCGCCAAAACCATAAAAGATCTGGACAAGGCACTCCGCGCGACCATACATACGTAAACCCCGTTAGAAACCCAGCTCTATCGGAGGTGAAACTGCAATACATTCCTCGCTCCACGAACAAGAAGTTTCTAACGGGTAAACCGGCCTAAAAAGCCGGTTTTTTTAATAGTCTGCCTGGTTTTATGCTATTTTTGCTTATTTTAAGCCAATTTTATTCTTTGATATTGACATTTCCATAATACATGCTATATTTAGTTAGTTCAATTCTGGCTTCGGCCCCGCCTGTGACGATGGATAAAAAAGCATCCGCAAGCGGAAAAAAGGGGGTGATCATCTTCGTGTAACTGTTCTTTCGGCTGCCGCTCACATTTATAAATTGAACCGAGACAAAAAAACGTGAGCGTTTCATAGCCATACCGCCGAGTGAACGCCACCCCGCTCGGGAACGCGTTCCATCCCTTAGACGGGCAACGGCCCGTCAGCCGTGTCAGCCGCGGTGCGAATCGATAGGATTCCAGAGGAACCACATGAGGTTCTTAAGAAGGAAGCCTGACCGCCGAAACGGCGACGGCAACAAAAAAGAGAAGACTGTCCCCCGTCATCGACCCGTGCTGTTCCAACGCGAACATGCCGGTCATGACGGGGGCATCTTGTTTTTGGCAATAATTTATTTTTTTGCCGATGCCGCTCCCCGCACATGCATATCGAAAAATTCAGTTGTCCTCTGCATCACCAGGGGCCAGGCATTAATGAATTCATGCGGCTCCCCCTCATACACATACAGAAGGGGATTTTTTTCGGCATCGCGCATTTCGACTGCAAGCGCCTCCGACCACTCCAGAGGCACGCTTTCGTCGTTAGTCCCATGGTGGATCATGACGGGCGAAACCGTGCGCGTAAGATGCGTGACGGGAGAGATTCCGTCCCAGAACGAGGGATTCGCATCCGGAGCGCCATAGAGCGATGCAATGCGTTCGGCGGTTTCGGGCCGTCGCAACATCCATCGCTCATAATTTTTCCGCGCATCCCCGCTCACCGGCGCAAACAGCACATAGCCGCGCGCAAGTTCCGGCTTTGCCGTCATCATGGCAAGCGCCACGCCTCCGCCCATGGAATGCCCCAATACCCCGATGCGTTCGGCATCGATAAAAGGCAGCGACGCCATCTTCACGGCCACGGCGGCATTTATGACATCTTTGGCATAACCCAAACGAAAGTTCACGTCCGTATCCGGATCCTTGCCGGAGAAAGCGTGGTTGCGATAATCGGAATGGATGACCACATAGCCCCGTCGCGCAAGATAATCCTGCTCGCGCTTCAATCCTCTTCCATTGGTGTAAACCGCCGTATCGATGTGCCCATGATTCAGAAGCAATAACGGGAAAATTCCTTCGCCTTTCGGCACGTTCATAATTCCGGAAATCGTAAGGCCTTCGCTTTCATAGGTTATATAGTACCGGCGGTATGCGGTATTGTCGTCGAGCAGACGCCCGACCGTAAAATTGCGCCCATCGGGGATCCAGGCCGCAAGCGCCGGAATGGAGAGCGCGTGAAATGCGGGCTTCTCGTCCTTGTCGGGCGCACCCGGCGCAAATTCCGCCGCATGCTCGGTGCCGATAAACGTATCGACTTCCTTTCCGGCATCGTATAAAGATAGATATCGACCCGGTTCACCCGTCGTATAGACGGCCAGCGCCAAAGCGATAGCGATACTTAAGAACGCAGCCGCGCTCACCCATACATATTTTTGTTTCATAGAAAATTCTGAATAAATCCGTTATGCATGAAGTCGATTTGTCGACTGCCGATTTATAGTATACCATGTCGTCTGTACGGATCTTTACCAAAGGAGCGGCCAAACGTGCAACGCTTGAAAAAATTGCTCTTTGCATCCCTCGGCATGCTCTTTCTGGCGTTCGGCGTCATTGGGGCATTTCTGCCGATCATACCGACCGTTCCGTTCTTGCTGGTTGCCGCAGCCTGCTTTGCCAGAAGTTCCGATCGCCTGCACCAATGGCTGCTTCACATCCCCATGATCGGCCAAGTCATACGCAAATGGCGGCAAGAAGGCAGTATTACGCGCAGAACAAAAATTGTAGCGATAACAAGCCTCTGGGTCAGTGTGGGATTTTCATGCGTATTCTTCTCCACTTCATGGCTTGCGATATGCGTAGCCGCGTTGTCCGCAACCGGCTTGACCCTTTATATCGCCTCGCGACCTGGCGCTTCTGACTGAAGCAATATTACGTAAATGCAAAACCCCATCACGGGGTTTTTTAACGACCGATCGCATGATACGATCAGATCCAACCTTCGCGGCGGTAAATCGCAATGCCATCATTAAGCAATTTTTCCAGTTCCTTCACTATAGCCGGCGTAAGTACGGTAATATTGAAACAGGATTTCCCCTTCAGCATCTTACCAAGATCTTTTGAGATGCCGACCAGAAGTTTTGGATGCGAGTAGATCGGCATCAAATAAAACCCGGCGAAACGCTTGTGTAATATCGTGCCCGCCACATAGGTTTGTTGTGCCGGTCGGCGGCCGATCTGGACTTCTTTGACACCATACAAATGCAACTGGGGTTTTGATCCCTTGGCACTTGACCCGATGGTGCCGGAGTGAAGCATCAGGCGGCCGCCGGCACGCCTCCTGATGAGCGCCTGCAGTTTTGCAAATACGAATTTTTTCCGATCATTGTCCATATGAAGCAAGAACCTATGCCCCGTTCTATGATGCGCGTCGAATTTGATTGCGAAGCGCGTAACCCGCCCCGCCGAACACTAGCAGCATCCCGCCGACCCATGCCATGAATAAAGAAATATCCTGCACAACCAGCGCATCCGAGGCCCACACGAGGGCTGCGGCAAGGGGTGCTTCGACAATGGTGGTGATCAGCGCGTACTTAACAATATGGTATCGCACGATACCGAATACATAGCCGGTTTCGGCGGGCATGGCCACGCGGAATAATAAGGCCATAAAAAATGTGGTATGCTCGGAAATATAGTGCCGCCATGATTCGGCCTTTTCTTCCGAAACAATGCGCCGGACGATCGGATACCCCACCCGCCGTCCCATCGCATACGCCGCCATGCCGCCGGCAAGCCATCCGGCAAAAAGCAATAAAAATGTCGCCAGCTCCCCCCACAGCAAAACCGCCGCAGGAACCAGGGGGCCGGATGTAAACGGTCCCAGAAGCACCGAAAGTGCGGCGAATACAAAGAAGGCGAGAAATGCCACGGCAACATTGCGATCGGCATACATGCGTAATATGGCTTCCCCGCGATCGACAATGCCTTCGGATGACAACAGCCCCCAGATCCAAAAACCCGCCAAGGCGACAATCGCGATAACGCCGATTTGTTTTGGTTTTAGGTGAATATCCATAATAACAGCATCGTTTTAAAAGCTGTGGTTTTCATGAATCCGGACAGATGCCAATTACCTGCTCTTCGTCACCGCCCACGCACCGGGAATAAGACGTATCGAATGCACCGCATCATCCGCAGTATAGCGCTCATCCATGTAGTCGTTAAGGCGTCGCATGGCTTTACGCGAATATTGCGGTAAATCCGCCTGCATGATAGGGTGCATAGTTCCAAGTCCCTTGCAAACAAGGAGGATCTGCCATGAAAGCTCAATTTGCATGCGCGATCGTTTTTGGCATCATGATCATGCTTGCGCCGCGCGCTTCGGCAACGCACTCGGAAACACGCAAAGCGCCTCCACCCATTCCTCAAGAAGATTCCGCGGTATTCTTCGAACGCACCCGGAGTGCGGCGCTTCCGCAATCCGTCGGCGCCGATACCGCTTTGGGTGCCATGCATACCGATGAACTTTTGGCGAGCGGCGACTTCATGCTCTCGCAGGATGCCGAGGCGGAGCATTATCTGAACGCCCTCTTGCGTCAGGTGCTGGCCGTCATGCCCCTTGGCGCATTTGTGTCCGGCGACTTCCGCCTGTACCTCGGCCGCACGCGCTCCAAAAATCCGCGTGAGACGCCGGCAGCCTGGAGTTTTCCCGGCGGCGCCATTTTCGTCGAAGAGGGATTTTTTGCAGCGGCCGATGACGAGGCGGCGCTCGTGCACCTGTTGGCGCACGAGGCGGCGCACAGCATTCTACGCCACCAGATGCGCCGCATCGAATTCCTGCGTCAGCCCGAAATAGCCCCGATCATCGCCTGGCGCCAAGCCGTCCGCTCCTGCGCGCCCGCGGATGACGCCTGTAATGCGGCATTCGGCAAGCTTGCGGAACTGCAAGCGGGTTTGCGGGAATTACAGGAACAGGAGACGGATATCATGGCCATGGAAACTTCCATAGCCATGGGATACAGGCCGCAGGCCACCATGGCATTCTTTAAAAAGCTCTACCCGGAAAAATTACGGCATACCGCCGCATGGCTCGTTCGGCAGAGGATCGACCCGAATAAGGGTTATGCCTTCCACCTCATGGATGCCGCCGCCTATCGTCGGCTGCATCTACGTTATGCCGACACCTACGCCGCCCCACCCATGCCGAATCCGTTTTTGCGAAAATAAAAGCCCGCCCCTTGCCGAGACGGGTTTTTTAATTTATACGGTTTACCTGAACCTGATCGGCACCGATACCGAATCGTCATATTCCGGCAATCCCGAGGGATTGTCCTTTTCCAATAGCAGAAGTCCGGTTCGACTTAAAGGCGGATCAAAGCTTAAAGAAGCTTCGAATGGAACGAATTCCGTGGTCATCCAATCGCTAGTAGCCTGGGCGGGTATCAGGCCGATCTCATTGCCATCGGCGTCACGAAGCCGCACCGGAAACGATGCCTCAAAATACCACAAGCCGCGCGCCTCGCCCCGCACCAAAAGCGGACTTTGCACCAATGCGCCCGGCAAGGGTTCGGCAATACGGATCATGTCGGTGGAGACGGGTTTTAGGGCTTCGGTGAATATTTTTTCGCCCGCATGGCACTGGCGCGGATAGGATTCGGCGACCGGAAAGCCAAGCGATTGGCAGCGTTCAAAGCCGTCGGCCGCGCCGACTTTTTGCCATTGGGTCACGTAGCACCAGTCGTCCTCGCAGCCAAGAAAAAATATGAGCCCCAAAGCACCCGCAAACGCAAGAACACCGGCGATGCCAAGCAAAAAATATTTCATTTTCATAGGATGCAATGTAAACGTGTAAATCTCATGAATATGTACTTATATAATAAAAGAAATTAACCTCGGGGCAAGGGGCGGAATTAATAACCTTTATTTTTTATCAATGCAACATCCAATTCTATCTGCGACCGCAGATAGAATGGGATATTATTCCAAAGGATTTCAGAACGCCCATGCCATCAATAAAAGCACTCCCGTAAACGGGAGTGGTTATTGTAATCCTTCCGGCGGTGGCACGATCGGAATAACTTCATATTCCGGACGAAAAAAACCGAAGACCAATTCGCGCAGATATACCAGTACATCCATCAACATGCCCAATGCAGCCAGTACGCCAATGATCAGTGCGAGCGATATTAAGGCGCCTACGAGGACCCACAAACCCGGATGGCGGTCTTTCCAATCCAAAAGCCTGAACATGATTCACCTCGCGATTTTTCAAGAATCTGGATTTTGTAAATTATTGCGCATCAACAGATGCCTTGGCACGCTTACTGAAAATGTAGAGGTAAAGAATTTCGAGAATGCCCAGGGTGTTGATGATGAGCAGCGCCACAAACCACTCCTTGCTGCCGG
>JAUYLV010000087.1 GCA_030699565.1 bacterium | reverse complement strand
CAAAGGGAATGTCATGCTCACCCAAGAATTCCTTTGCCATGCGGCAGTATACGCAGGTTGGTGTTGAGTAGATTTGGATGTTGGCCATACGTGACACAATTAACTTCTATAAATTTCTACTAATTTCAAGTGGTTTCGGGTCGAGAAACTTGTAGAAATATGCGTCGCTTTGCGCCGCGTAACTTATAGAAACTCATTGTACATTACGTCAATAAAGTTCGTAGATGCCGTTTGAGCATTTCCTTGTCCGGAACCGTCCCCTCACTATACACCCTTCCCTCGATTTCGAGAATAGGGTGCCTCCGGGCGCCCTTTAAAAAGGGTAAAATCGCCCATGGTACCCAAGTATGTGCCGTAAAACGGACCGCGCGTTCCGCCCCCAGCTCCGCAATGGCTTCTTGGGCCGTCCGCACAATCGCCTCCCCCGCCGCTTCCGCCTTCCTTCGATAGACAACAACTTCGATCATCCGCTTCACCGGCTCTTCCCGCCTCAAGGCGCGGCCGATCGACGAATCCAAAAGCTGCGCAGAAGGATCTGCAACCGCCTCGCCACCGGATAGGAGCGTATCGTCATTCCGCATAGGTGCTGCGAATTTCTTTAACCTTGTTTTCTACTTCTTCAAGATTCTGCTTGCAAAGCTTGACCAGCTCCAACCCTTCCGCATATTTTTTCATGGCGTCTTCGACATCGATATCATCGCCCTCAAGGGATGACACGATCTTCTCGAGCCGCTCAAACGCGTCCTTGAATTTGAATTTTTGTTTTGGCATATCTTTACGAAATACGAATTATGCGAAATTACGAAATTATTTGAAGTGTCATCCTGATTCAATAGCTTTAAAAAAATAGAGGAAGGATCTCACAGGGTATCTGAACGTAGATTCTTCTTTCTTGTTTTATACTAAGGAATCAGAATGACGAAGAAGTCAGGTCATCCTGATTCCATAGCTTTAAAAATAGAGGAAGGGTTTCATGGGTCACGGGTAAGAACAGATTCTTCTTTTATATCTAAGCTATCGCATCAGAATGACTCATTTAGGACTTTCGTATATTCGTAGTATTCGTACTTCGTAAAGTCTAACGCAGCGCACCATACAAGACCAACCCATATAATAATGAAAATGTGTTCAATGAGAGCGAGGCAATATAGAGCCCCTCGGTTCTCCCCGTACGCTTAATATGCCGCAGCGTAAGAAAGCAACTGACAAAAGTGGGGAGAAAGAACAGTCCGACTGCAAACAGCATCATCAGCTTCGGCCGCTCCAAACCCGCAACAGAAAGTTCCGATGCGGCGTATTGGATTGCGCCGCCACGCAGACCGATGACAAGCTGCCCGAAAAATCCTGCAGCGGACAGGGTGGCCGACCATAATGCAAGGATGAAGGCGGTCATAAATTCAGAAGTGACGGAGCAACTAAGTGACGAAGTGAATGGAATAATATTATTTTAAATAATGTCTACGCCAATCACTCTGTCACATTGTCACTCTGTCACTTATTTCATCAATCTACGATTGCCTCGAACCTTCCTTTATGCACTATCGTTTCGATCCGCTCACCCGCCTTTACCGTTGCGGCATCTTTTATCACTTTACCATTTTTCCGGGTGATCGAGTATCCCCTGCGCAATATCGATTGCGGATTGAGCATGGTGAGCAGTCCCGAAAGCCTTGCGTATTGGGCATCGGCATGTTTTAACCGGGCCGCCCATGCGGCATGTAATCTGCCGGAAAGCAGACGCCCCCGATCGGCGTTCGCGCGCAACAAGCGATCCATGCGATCTAGCAATCCACGAATGCTTCCGCGCCACCGATTCACATAGCGCGCCGGAAACGCATCGAGCGCGGCGCGAAACGTTTCCACCTCGAATGCGATATTCTGCCGGCTCGGTACGACGCATTCGGCGGCATTCGACGGCGTTGAAGCGCGAAAATCGCCAACCAGGTCGCTCAAGGTCGTGTCGCGTTCGTGCCCGACCCCGACCACCACCGGTATGCGGGATGCGAATATGGCGCGTGCCGCCTGTTCACTGTTGAACGCGGCAAGATCCTCCAGCGACCCGCCGCCGCGCGTAAGCACCAAAATATCGGGTGCGGGCATGTGCGTATTAAAAATCTCGAATGCCCGCACGATCTCCCGCACCGCGTCTTCGCCCTGCACTTTCACATTCAAGAAGAGCACTTCGACGCCGCCCCACCGATTATTCAGAATGCGTAAAAAATCCGTATACGCCGCCGCATCCTTCGACGTGATAAGCCCGATCCGTTCCGGAAAGCGCGGGATCGGCTTTTTATGCTCGGGCGCAAACAACCCTTCGGCCTCCAGCTTTTTTTTGGTTAGTTCGAATGCGCGGCGGAGCGCTCCATCTCCCACCGGCTCAATGCTACGTACGCGAAATGTATATTTGCCGTACGGCACGTAAAGTCCCGGGGAGCCCGAAACGATGACTTCCATGCCATCTTCTAATTCTTGCTGAAGCTGAAACGCCATCACGAAGCAGTTGATGCGCGACCCCTCATCCTTTAAATCGAAATATACGAATTTTCCGCTCACACGGAAATCCGAAATCTCGCCTTTGACCCGCACCGTAAACGTCGACAATTGGGCGTTGACGATCTCGTTCAGTTCCGTGACCGTGTAGATTTTTGGTTCGGTGAACATAATATGTGGCATTGGTCATTGCGAGAAATCCGCCAGCAGGCGGATGACGAAGCAATCTTATCCTTATATCATTTTAAAATGATATATTGAACGGATTGCCACGCCGATGCGGAGTACCGCATCGGCTCGCGATGACATGATGTGTTTGCCTGTATATCCAGAATGTCCAGCGCTTTTGCGTGTGATTCGATTCTTCTTTTTATCATAAATAATCAATGGATCAGAATGACCAGATAATGCCCACTTGACAATTTTTGTAGCTATGCTATACTCTTATCATTCCTTGTGAAGCCTGATAAACGGCCGACCCGCGCATATGCCAGAAAGATGGGTACCGGCCCCTGATCCTTGGAAACCCAGCAACGGACCGTGTCTGTTCGTATGGTAGCCAAGGAATCCGCCAACGCAGCTGCCGACTTCCTCTCATAATAGGCGGCGCGATAGGCGGTACACAATCGGGGCTTCGTCAACGCACACCCCGTCAGGCTTCACAACTTGTTGTACATTCATCGTTCACCTCCCGGCGCGCAAGCCAGCACTTCCTCGTTAAGAGCCGGTGACTGCCTCGCGCGCTGCACTCATACCATAGCCTGGATTCATCCAGGCTATTCTTTTTTATTTTGTTTTTTGTGATTTGTGCAGTTCGTAATTTTATAAATCATGGCTGCAATATATCCTCCGTTCTTCCTTCCACCGAAATCACCACACCCGAAATATTCGCAAATTGATACAACGTTCTTTCTATTTGCGCTCGTACGGCCTGTACGCGGCAGGAGCCGGCCATGCCCGCTTCGATATCGGCATTGAAATCGATCGTTGCCGTCCCCTGCGCAATGGAAAGGCGCGGAAGTTTTATGCCCTCTGGAATTTGCGTAGCATAATGCCGCTCCCGCTCGCCGGCAGTAGGCCCTTTCAGCAGCAATTCAATCGCGGCGGACGCGGGTGCTGCCGTTCGCGCGATCACCCGTTCCGTGGAAAATACTTTTACGCAGGTAACTTCCGGATCAAGCCGGTCATTGGTAAAATATATATCCACCGATCTGATATCGGCCCGATTGAATACCAGCGGAATGGCGACGACATCAAGCGGGCGCCCGTCCTCGGGAGAGTCCCAAAATACTTCCAATACGATCTGATCGGATACCGGCTTGGCATCCATATACGTTACGGTATGCGTGTAGGGACCGAATTGGCCCATATCGGCCGCATTCGCAGTGGTAAAATTCCTATAAATCTCATTCCCCGTCTCGGCATCTTTAATCGAGAAAGAAACGGTATTCTCAAAAACCCGGGCGCTTCCGGTGATCGTAAACGGAAGCGAAACCGATGCGTCTTTTGCCGGTGATGCAACGATAATGTTATTGTTGGCAACCGGTTCGGGCGTGCCCACGATCGCATCGAGCGTCGGTGTGGGGGTCGGCGTGGGAGCTGCATCCTGCGTCATATACGCCTGCCAATATTGCAGGCCGTCCTTCGCCGCGAAAAATATAATAACAACTCCAATGATGAGATAGATGAATTTGCGCATATACTTAAGCTATTGCCAAAACAGCATACTCCCGATACCATGCCGAATACGTACCTTGTATTTTACGCATCCGGAGGAAATTTCGCATGAAAATCGTAGGCATCATCGGACCCTACATTAGCGGCTTTAACCGGCGGCTCATAGACCACAATATCGCCAATGCCCAATACGTCACGATTGCCATCGCAAGGCACTTTGCCGAAAATAGTCTTGTAGGATTCTTCGCTCCACACAGCCACACCGCAAGATTCGAAAAACTTGCAGACGCCCCGGAAGCCTATTACCACGCCTTGGATGACGCCATTTACGACCGGGCCTGCGACGGTTTTGTCATTCTGCCGGGATGGGAGGGGTCGGGCGGCGCCCGTCGCGACAAAGCGCGCGCGGAAAACAAAGGCAAGCCGATCTTTGAACTGAAAAGCTATACCGAAGAGGACATGCTTTGCCTGCTCATCCACCTTCACGCGTGGTCTTTAAGTGAGGAGCAAAACGATTAAGCCCTCAAAAACCCGTCTCATTCGAGAGGGGTTTTTTATATGGTACTTCCGGCCATGTGTTGCGGAAATCCCCGAAAATACGACTTAATGTTTTCTGCCGTGGCTTCCAGAACATCCTCAAGAGCATCCTGCGTGTTATATGCAACCCGTGATGTCACCAAAACATTAGGATGCATGGCAAGGGCCGT
>JAUYLV010000074.1 GCA_030699565.1 bacterium | reverse complement strand
CCGGCGCGCGAGATGCAGGATACGTTCTGGCTCAAACAATCCGGTGGCAAAGTGACAGAGGATAAAAGTGACAAAGTGATCGGAAAAGATATTTTAAATAATTCCTCCATTCACTCCGTCACTCCGTCACTCCAACACTTCTTGTTACGCACCCACATCTCCGGCATTCAAGTGCGGCATATGGAAAAACACCAACCGCCGTTCCGCATTTATTACGAAGGTAGGGCATTTCGCAGAGACGCGACGGATGCGACGCATGATTACCAGTTCCATCAGTTCGAAATACTGTATGTCGATAAAAATCTTTCGGTTGCGAATTTCAAATTTATCATCGAAACGTTTTTGAAGCTTTTTTTCAAAAAAGACGTAAAAATCCGGCTGCGTCCGGCGTATTTTCCGTTCGTGGAGCCCGGATTCGAAATCGACATGACCTGTGTCCGCTGCGGTGGCAAAAAGTGCACATTGTGCACGACCGGATGGGTGGAGATCTGCGGCGCGGGCATGGTGCATTCGAACGTGTTTCGAGCGGCGGGGTATGTTCCGGGCGAATGGACCGGTATTGCGTTTGCGTTCGGTGTGGAGCGCCTTGCGATGCTAAAGCATCAGATTCCGGACATTCGGCTATTCTTTTCGGGCGATTTGCGGTTTATTGAGCAATTTTGATACATAGAAGCGGATGGATGCGGACGCGTCGGCCTTAGCCTATGGCGTCGGACGATAGTGACGCAGAAAAACGCAGAAATGTTTCTTGAAAGTCGTTGCGAGGGCCCGCCATACATGCATGTAATAAGCGAAGGGCGGGGGACGAAGCAATCTTTAGATATAAGTTTAAGTAAGTTATTTGCATGAAAAATTCACAGTTTTTAATTCTAGTAATTCTTCTTCTTGGCTCTATGAGTTTTGCTTTTTATTGGCACGAACTAAGACCTCAAAAAATCAGAATCGCATGTAATGATTCGGCCTTTAACTCGTCCATGGATTCGTTAGATATTACTACTCAAAATCAAGCAGGGAGAATGGATTTAAAAGAGATATTTTATAGAGATTGTTTGAGATACAGTGGCCTTACTGAATAAACTTCGACTGATACTTATATTCAATGAAACTTTCCTATAACTGGCTAAAAGAATATGTGCCGAAACTGCCCAAACCCGAAAAGCTTGCGGAACTTTTGACGTTCCATGTGGTTGAGGTTGAGTCGATTGAGAAGATCGGCAATGACTGGGTGTTGAGCATGGATGTATTGCCGAATCGGGCGCATGACTTGAATTCGCATCTGGGCGTGGCGAAGGAAATTGCGGCGCTTACAGGCGAAAAGTTAAAAGTGCAAAGCGAAAAATTAACAGAAGACAAGAAAAAGAAAACAACCGATATGCTTTCGGTGCGTATCGAGGATGCGGAGGGGTGTCCTCGATACATCGGGCGGTATATTGAAGGCGTCAAGGTCGCTCCATCGCCAAAGTGGATGCAGGAGCGACTTGTCGCCTGCGGTATGCGGCCGATCAATAACGTGGTGGATGCGACGAACTACGTGATGCTTGAGATGGGGCAACCGCTCCATGCGTTTGATGCGGGTGCAATATCAAACACCTCCCCCAGCCCCTCCTCGAAGAGGAGTGGGGGTGAACTAAAAAAAGAGATTATTGTGCGAAAGGCCAAGAAGGGGGAGAAGTTTATAACACTCGACGACCAAAAATTCGATCTGGACGGAAGCGAGTTGTTGATCGCGGACAGTCAAAAGGCGCTCGCGATTGCGGGCATAAAAGGCGGCAAGCATGCGGGTGTAACTACAAAAACGAAGAATCTTATTTTGGAAGCGGCGAATTTTGATCAAACGCGCATTCGTCGCACGTCGCAGCCTCTTGGCCTTCTCACCGATGCGTCAAAACGATTTTCCGGTGGACTTCATCCTGTTGTCGCCGAGCGTGCTATGGAACGGCTTACTGCGCTTATCGGAAAACTTGCGGGCGGGACGGTGTATGGCGGCGCAATCGATGCATACCCGAAAAAATGGCCGGTCATGCGCGTGTTGTTCGATCCGGCAGCATGCAACGCGATCCTCGGTACAAACTTGAAAGAAACCGAAATGAAAAAAAGTTTGGAGTCGCTTGGCTGTAGAATCGAGAAGGCAAAGCCTTCCCGTTTAAATCACCCCGTCACTTTTTTAGTGACGCCTCCGGCGGAACGCTTTGATCTTTCCGAATCCCAAGATCTTTACGAGGAAGTCGGCCGCATGTTTGGATGGGAAAACATTTCGGCAAAATCTCCGCATGTCGCGCTTACGATCGGCAAAGAGGCGCCAATGTTCCGTCTGAACGATTTGGCGCGGAAAATTCTTTCAGGAATGGGCTATTCGGAGCACGTGGGTTATGCGCTCATGGGAGAGCAGGTAGGGAAAATTTTTAAAAAAGCGGGATTTCATCTTTTGGAGCTTGCAAATCCACTAACGGAAGACGCTAAATATCTGCGGCCGGCGATTTTGCCGAGCCTGCTTGAAGGGATTGCCAAGGGCGCCAAGCACCGCTCTTCCGTGCGGCTATTTGAGATCGGTAAGCACTTTTTCGGCGGCGAGGCGTCACAGGAACATTGGGGACTTGGCATTATGCTTTATATAAAAAAGGAATCCCGCCGCCATGAGGCGTGGTTCGAGCTGAAAGGCCTGCTTGATACATTCTTTGCGGCGCACGGACTTGCGGATGCAAGGCTGGTTGAAATGTCGCAGGATCGCAAAGAGGCCTTGCGACCGCTTATGGAGGCGGAGGGACTCGCCGAAATTCAAATTAACGGCAATAGCATCGGCAGCATTGGAGCGGTCGGCAGGCAATTGAAGGATTTGTACGACATTGAGGGTGCGGTCGTGCGGGCGCATATCAGTATGGATGCCCTGCGCCTGGCCGAGGATCGGGAGCGGGAATTCGCCGAGATCCCGCGTTTTCCGTCCGTTATACGTGATGTTGCGGTCATTATTCCCGTAGGAACGAAACTTGAGGCGGTGCAAAGCGTCATCGAGCGCGAAGGAAGCGAATTACTATGGGATGTGGATGTATTCGATATTTACGAAGGGGCGGAAATAGGCGAGAATAATGAGAGCATGGCGTTCCATTTGGTGTTCCAATCTCCGGAGCGCACCCTGACCGATAAAGAAGTGAGCGGGATTATGGATAAGATCATTGAAGCATTGAAAAAGGAAGGTTGGGAGATTAGGGAATGAATACCAAATACTGAATACCGAATATCCAACATCAAATGACAGACTTTTAAATTGCAGGCGTCATCCTGATTCAATGTTTAAAAAATAAAAGAAGGATCTCTATAGAATCAGAATGGGCAGGATATTTATTCCCCGAGCGCAACGAAGGGGAGTTGAAGGGTATTTAATTTAATAGGAGGGTACTTAAGGAATAAACACACCTTCCTCTTTACTCCCTCCTCGGGGAGGTGGGAGGACTGCAAGGAATATATGCCAAAAACACCAGATAAAAAAGAATCAAAAAAGACAGACGCAGAAGGCAGTTACGGTGCCAAGGATATTTTTATTCTTGAAGGGCTGGAGCCGGTGCGCAAGCGTCCCGGCATGTATATCGGCTCTACGGGTACGGCGGGGCTGCACCACTTGCTTTGGGAAATCGTGGATAATGGCCTGGATGAAGCTATGGCCGGGCATGCCAAGCATATCGTGATAACCCTGCTTCCCGACGGGCGCGCCAAAGTATCAGATGACGGTCGTGGCATTCCGGTCGAGAAGCACCCGCAGACGAAAAAATCTACATTGGAGACGGTGCTAACGACGTTGCACGCGGGCGGCAAATTTGGCGGCGGCGCATATAAAGTTTCGGGTGGATTGCATGGGGTGGGTGCCTCGGTGGTGAACGCGCTTTCCACGTACATGCGGGCTGAAGTTTCCCGTGACGGGTTTGTGTGGTCGCAGGAGTATTCCCTGGGAAAGCCCAAAGGTGCCGTCAAAAAAGAGCGCGCCACAAAGGAAACGGGCACTACGATCATATTCGAACCGGATAAGTCGGTATTTCCTACGGCGGGCGAATTCGACTGGAAAACGATCATCGATCACTTGCGCGAACAGTCATACCTTACCAAGGGTGTGCGTATTTCGGTCTTCGACGATCGCGAATCACCCCCGAAGGAAGCCAAAAAAACCGGCGTACTGGGTGAAAATTTATTCGGAAGGCAATACGGGTTTTATTTCGAAGGAGGTGTGGTGTCGTTTGTAAAGTTTTTGACGCGGCACGAAATCCCCCGGCATCAGAATATATTTTATGCCGACAAGCAGTATGAAACCGTGCATGTAGAGGTTGCATTTCGCTACACCCAGTCGCTTTCCGGTTTCGAATACGGTTTTGCAAATAATATTCATACCACGGAAGGCGGGATGCACGTGACGGGATTCCGCACGGCGCTGACGCGCACGCTGAACGATTACGCCCGCAAGAGCGGCTACATTAAGGAGCAGGACGAAAATTTAAGCGGCGATGACGTGCGCGAGGGTTTGACGGCGATTATTTCAGTAAAGTTGAGGGAACCCCAATTCGAAGGCCAGACCAAAGCCAAACTCGGCAATCCCGAGTCGAGAAGCGCGGTGGACGCGGTCGCCGGTGAGGCTCTTGGGGCGTATTTGGAACAGAACCCCCAGGATGCGCGCGCGATCATCGAACAGTGCGTGATCGCTCAAAAAGCGCGCAAGGCCGCAAAGGCGGCGCGCGATATGGTTCTGCGCAAAGGGCTTTTGGAGGGGCTGGCGTTGCCCGGAAAGCTTGCTGATTGTCAGTCGCGTGATCCGGAGGAATCGGAACTGTTCATTGTCGAGGGTGACAGCGCGGGTGGCTCGGCCAAGATGGCGCGCGACCGCAGGTTTCAGGCTATTTTGCCTTTGCGCGGAAAGATCCTGAATGTGGAACGGGCGCGTCTTGATCGCATGCTTACGAATAACGAGGTGAAGGCACTGGTAATCGCCATTGGCACGGCCGTTGCCGAAGAATTCGACATCTCAAAACTTCGATACAAGCGCATCGTGCTAATGACCGACGCGGACGTGGACGGCGCGCATATCCGCACCCTGCTTTTGACGCTCTTTTGGCGTTACTTCAGGCCGATCATCGCGGCGGGGCATCTCTTCATTGCCGAGCCACCCCTGTATCGCCTGCAATCGGGCAAAGATGTCCGTTATGCTTTTGCCGACAAGGAGAAAGATGAAACGCTTAAAGCGCTCCTGAAACTGAAAGAAGACAGGAAAAAGGCGAAAGGCGGCGATAAGCTTGTCATTAAAAAGCAGGGGAAGGTCGTTGACGAGGTTGAGCTTGAAGAAGGGGAGGAAGCTGGCGCATCTGCAGAATCGGAAGGGGGCGAGAAGGTCGCGGGCGTGACGATTCAGCGCTATAAGGGTCTTGGTGAGATGAACCCGGGGCAGCTGTGGGAGACCACTATGGATCCGAAAGTGCGCGTGATGCGCAAGGTGAACTTTGAAGATGCGAAAAAAGCCGATGAAGTCTTCGAGATGCTTATGGGTAGCGATGTGGCTCCGCGCAAACGATTCATATCCACGCATGCCACGAAGGTGAAGAATTTGGATATTTAATAATAGAAGCGGATATACGCGGATAGTAACGCGGAAAAACGTGGAATTTTTTTCT
>JAUYLV010000067.1 GCA_030699565.1 bacterium | reverse complement strand
AAAGGAGGAATGGGGAGTACTCCGAAGGAGGGAGGGATTTATTCTCCCTTTATAAAAGGGAGTACCGCGATAGCGGGGAGGGATTTATTGCCATAGCATCATTTTTTTGATATCGTCATTATTATTGTGGGGTCGTCTAACTTGCCCCGCCATACAAATTTATAACCACACCTGCGGGGTCGTCTAATGGTAGGACAGCGCCCTTTGAAAGCGTTTATCTTGGTTCGAATCCAGGCCCCGCAGGTGTGGTTATAAGGTGAGCGGCGGGGTGAAGTAGGACAGCGCCCTGCTTGCCCCGCCACACCGGCGGGGTGAAAAGGCGTTTATCTTGGTTCGAATCCGCATAAAAATACTTATGATCAATAAAAATGTCATTTCGTCTGTTGTGGGTGTAGTACTGCTTAGCGCGTCGACTCTTTTTGCTTTCGCGCAAAACATTGCTTTCGCGTCATCATATGATTCGAATATACCCGAAGGCGCATTAATTCGTGCTATTGGCGATGTTGATATATATATTGTGAAATATGTCGGCGCAAAAAGGTTTAAACGATTAATCTTGAGTCCAAGCGTATTCAATAATTACGGGCATTTGCGCTGGGAGGATGTTCGCGAGGTGGCGCCCGAAGTGCGAGACGGTTTTACGACCTCATATTTGGTGCGGGCGGTTGACGACGCGCGCGTATTTATGCTGTACCCCAAGGGTGATATCGGGGAGCGGCGTTGGATTGCTACGGCTGATATTTTCACCGCATATGGTTTTGATTGGGATAGTATTTATGAAATAAACAGCTTCGACCGCGATTCCTATGTTATGGGTGCCGATTGCACGTCAGGCGCGGGGCCGGGATTTTGCTGGGATCCAAAAAACTGCGAAACACCGGATTGTGTTATGTAGTTTCTGCTGAAAAAAATGCATATCCCTCGAGCCGACGGGCGAGCTGAAGACGCGGCCGCAATAGGGCTTTGCCCTATTTTGGACTTGGCATGGAATTTAGCCATACGTCGGCAGATGGGCTACGTACGACAAGAATGGTAAAGTATATAAAGTGACGGAAAATTAATCATGCTATTGAGTGGAGGTGAGCGTTATTGCTTTTACGGTTAGATTTTTGGCTGCGGAGCCAATATTTTTTTTCAAGCGAGATTCGGGAAAATGATAATAGCGGCTTTAACCTTAGAACGATTTCTATGCTAAAAAACAGGAACTTACTCATCATCGCTTTGATCGCAATGGTGAATATGCTCGGTTACGGCATCATCATCCCGTTGCTTTATGGCTACTCAAAAAAATTCGGCCTTTCGGATTTTGAGAACGGCCTCCTGTTCGCTTCATTTTCTATTTGCCAATTCATTGCCACGCCTATTATTGGCAGACTCTCCGATAGATACGGCAGGCGTCCGATGCTTTTGGTTTCCATTGCCGGTACCGCCGTGTCGTTCTTTATGATGGCTTTTGCGCCGAACGTATTGTTCCTCTTTCTGGCGCGGATGTTGGACGGGTTTACCGCCGGCAATATTCCGGTCGCGTTCGCGGTCATTTCTGATTCCACCAAACCGGAAGATCGGGCCGGAGCGTTCGGATTGATCGGCGCGGCGTTCAGCTTCGGGTTCATTTTCGGTCCGGCCGTCGCTTCGTTCACGGTAGGCCTGCACCAATCCCTGCCCTTTATCATTGCGGGCGTCATTACGGTAATTGCCGCGGTGATAACCGCTGCGTATTTGCCGGAGACCAATCCGCATATCGGGCAGGTGAAGCACGATAGATTGTTCGATTTTAAGAAGATGTGGACGATGCTGTACGATCCCAATGTCGGAGCGACATTCCTCATATCCCTCTTTTTCATTTTGGCATTTTCGTGCGCGATCATTTACGGTTTTCAGCCCTTCACCTTGAATGTGCTTAAGTTGACCCAATCGCAAAATGCCCTGCTATTCACCCTCTTCGGCATCATCGGCCTTATTACCCAGACATTTTTGGTGGGACGCATTACCAAAACGTTCGGCATGAAAAGGGCATTTGAATCATCTATATTTTTTGTTGCGATCTCCTTTATCGTTATGTATTTTTCGCATTCGGTTGGCGTCTTTGTTGCCGCGATGGTTTTTTTGGCGTTATTCAATAACGTGGTTCAGACCTTGATTCCCACCATTCTTTCGCGGGAGGCGGATGCGAGGGCGCAGGGTGCCATGATGGGGCTTAATGCCTCGTATCAGAGCATTGGCATGGTGGTGGGGCCCATTGTCGGGGGAGCGGTTGCCACGGTTTCCACGCCTTTGCCGTTTGCGCTGGGCAGTGTTTTGATTTTCATCTGTTTTTTCCTTTCACCCCGCGTGCTTCGCCCAAAGGTGTAGGAGATGGTGCATTTGGCGGCCTAAGAAGGCTGAAATTCCCCAATTTTAAGCCTTTTTTGCGTTAAATATTCGAATTGCGATAATTATATATTGACAAACGATAAATAGGGGATTAGCATGTGAGTATTAATTAGTTAAAAAGCGTATCGTATGAAACAAGGCTCAATACTATTCTTGAAAATAGTTACCGTGCTCATCGGCATCGTGGCGCTTGCGGGCTTGATTCGGTTTCCTATGACCGAAGGGAGGGCCGAAAACTTGGATCTGTTCAGTATTTACCGGGATCCGTTCATAGCCTATATGTATGTAGCGTCTATTCCGTTCTTTGTTGCGTTATACCAGGCGTTTAAATTACTCGGATACATCGGTCAAAATAACGTATTTACGCCGGATTCCGTAAAAGCATTGCGGACCATAAAATATTGCGCAATGGCTGGCGTCGGTTTTATTGTGGTGGGGGAGGCGGCCCTCATTATTACGCAGAGCGGCAAAGATGATTTTGCCGGCCCCGTTGCGCTGGGTATTTTTACGATGTTTGTATCCATCGTAATCGCCACCGTGACTTCGGTTTTTGAAAAGATTTTGCAGAATACCTTGGATAAAAAAATTTAAAAATAATCCGATAGCATAAGATCAAGCCTGTATAAGAATGTCATTGCGAGGACTCCGCCATACATGCATGAACAAACGAAGGGCGGGGGACGAAGCAATCTCTACCTTGGTCATTTTAAAATGGATCATTGAAAGGATCCCCTGGGCGGATTCCATTGATCAGAAACAGGGATGCCGCCCGTGAAATGCTCCTCCGGAGCATTTCACCCACGTCAAACGCGGAGTACCGTGTTTGACTCGCGATGACAGCACATTCTTCTACTGTCTCAAGACACACATTCATGAAACAAGCATCAACACTATTTTTGAAAGTAGTCCTTATTATACTCGGCGGCCTCGTGATGGCTTTTTGCATTTTTGCGATTCCCATGATGAGCAGGGGAGTTGGCATCGAGTGGCCCCAGCTTACCCATTTGAAATATCCGATTTTAATTGGCGGGTATCTGACTGCTCTACCGTTTTTTGTTGCATTGTATCAGGCCTTTAAACTCCTGACCTATATTGATCGGAGTATCGCCTTTTCGGATGTTTCGGTGCGGGCTCTCCGCTCTATAAAATATTGCGGAATCACGATGAGCATTTTGTATGCCGCAAGTACGCCGATCGTATTCCAAATCGCAGAAGCGGACGATGCTCCGGGTGCGGTGCTGTTTTGGATGCTTTTTGCTTTAGCTCCGGCCATCGTCGCAGTCTTTGCCGCGGTGCTTCAAAAGCTTGTCGAGAACGCCATCGATATTAAGTCGGAGAACGATCTGACGGTCTAATTACGCTTATATGTCTATTATCATAAATATCGATGTGATGCTGGCCAAAAGAAAAATGAGCGTTACGGAACTTGCGGATAAGGTCGGTATCACGATGGCCAATATCTCCATATTAAAAAACGGAAAGGCAAAAGCCATCCGATTCTCAACGCTCGCGGCGATCTGCAAGGCCTTGGAGTGCCAGCCCGGGGATATTTTGGAATACAAAGCGTAACAGGTATCCGGTTTATGCATCGCTCCATGCGGGAGGGCAGATGCTTCAAGAAGTATAAACGCTGCCTTCATAATCATTACCATTCAACAATATGGATCCACAAATTAATTTTCCATTCAACATTCGCTATTCCATTAATTTTAAGCTTTTGGTCGTCGGGGCATTGATTTTTATTTGCCTGGTTCCGACCTTCTTTGTCGGATTTTTGCTGTCCGAGCGCGAGAATAGGCAAAAAGAGGTTATCGGCGAAATAGCGGACCGCTGGGGCTTAAGCCAAGTGGTTGCCGGGCCGGTGCTTTTTCTGCCGTACCGCACGGTCGTTGTCGATGGCCAGGGAGTGCGGAGCGAAAAGACGGGCGTACTCAACGTGCTGCCCAATACTCTAACTTATGACGCCGTCGTCGATCCGGAGATTCGCTCCCGCGGCATATTCGATGCGATCGTGTACAAGTCGCTCATAAAGGGGTCGGGAACATTCACCGTGCCCGATCTGTCGTATTTAGCGGTGTTGCCTAATGAGATTCAGTGGGATAAGGCGTATGTGGCGATCGGCATTACCGATACGCGGGGAATTACCGAGCAGGTAAATCTGCAATGGAATGGTTCGCCCGTTCACTTCGAGCCCGGATCGAAAAATAATCTGGTCGGGGATAACGGTATACACGCGTTTGTGCCGCTGAAGGCGGGTGGGGAATTTGCCGAATTTGCCTTCGCGTTTAACGTTCAGGGAAGCGAAGAATTGGCGTTCGCACCGCTGGGAAGCGAAACAAAAGTGCATGTGCGGTCAGGCTGGAATTCGCCGAGTTTCATCGGGGCGTATCTTCCCGCCGAGCATGCGGTTGCCAATGGATTTTCCGCCGACTGGTCGGTGTCCTCGTTCGGGCGTTCCTATCCGCAACAATGGCTCGACCGCGAAGTCGAACGGCAGACGCTCATGGATTCAACATTCGGCGTCTCCCTTATACAAAGCGTCGACTTCTACACCATGATCAGCCGCACCATAAAATACGCGATCATGTTCATCGCCATAACGTTCATGGCGTTTTTCCTTTTTGAGATTTTGAGCAAGCTGAAGATCCATCCGTTCCAATATCTTCTGGTCGGGTTCGCGCTGGCGCTATTCTTTCTGCTGCTGCTTTCGCTGTCCGAACGGTTCGGCTTTTTGGCGGCGTATGCGATTTCAACGATTGCCATTATCGGGCTTATTACCAGCTACAGCGCCAAGGTATTGCGGGCGCATAAAAAAGCATTGACGGTTGCCGCGCTGCTTTTTCTCCTATATTCATACCTCTATGTCATTGTGCAGCTGGAAGATCTTGCCCTGCTCTATGGCTCGATCCTGCTGTTTATGCTTCTGGCACTGACCATGTATCTGACCAGGAATATTGATTGGTATCGTATTGAAACCGGAGAGCAAAATTAAGGAATAGCGAATTGCGTGGAGGAAAATGATTTTGAGGTTAATGCTGTTCTCACCCAAGTGATGTGAAATAGACAGCGTCTTTCTTAAAAAAACATAGCCCAAAAGCCTTTAATGGCTTGCTGGCGGTGGTTCCGGAGAAGTATCATAAGGTTATGAGCAACACTACGAACAATAAAAAAGAATTGTCGCCTAAACAGCGTGAAGAGCTGTTGGATCGCTTGAAGGCCCGTTTTCATAAAAACATGAACCGTCATAAGGGTATTCAATGGGACGACGTAGCTTCAAGGCTGCAAGCGCATGCCGAAAAACTGCGTTCGCTCGAAGAGATGGAAAGAACGGGCGGCGAGCCGGATGTTATCGGTTTTAATGCAAAGACTGCCGCCGGATCGGGGCAAGCGGGTGAATACATTTTTTACGATTGTTCGGCAGAAAGCCCCAAGGGCCGCAGAAGTCTTTGTTATGACCGCCAAGCGCTAGAGTCACGGAAAACTTTTAAACCAAAAGACAGCGCCATGGACATGGCAGCCGCCATGGGCATTGAGATGTTAACGGAAGAGCAATATCGAGCGTTGCAGAAACTTGGCGCTTTCGATACGAAGACGTCCAGTTGGGTGAAAACGCCTTCCGAGATCAGAAAACTCGGCGGCGCGATCTTTTGCGATCGAAGATACGATCAAGTATTTGTGTATCACAACGGCGCGGAATCATACTATGCCGTCAGAGGATTCCGCGGCTCGCTGAGGGTCTAAATGAGGTAGCCGTTTTGAATTATTCCGGGAGCCGAGCAAAGCCATTGGCTTCAGTTAAAAACGCTCCCCATCATTCAAGATTCTATTTCCGTTACAACCAACCCCTCGCGGGCTTTTTTACTTTATGCTATTCTGTCCTGTATACGTTAATTTTTCGGGTACTCGTTTTGCCGCATCCCGCATGCTTCGGCCCGGCAATGGATTTCTCCGCAGGTTTCAATTATTCATCTAAGAACAGTCTTATGTTGTACAAATTTACGTTTATACTCGCCGCAGGTTTGGTCATTTGTTATCCGGGTTTTGGCTTGGCCCAAACGGGTGCCACTTTGGAATTAGAGGCGCAGTCCGTCGTGGCAATGGAATACGGGTCTGGTGTGGTTGGCAAGGTATTTTTGCTGGATGGCACCCAAAGCGTGGATGATGGCGTGGTCAAAACATTTGCCTGGAAGCAGGTATCCGGGCCTTATCGGTTTACGTTGGATTCCGGTGCAAAAATTTCGGTTGTTCCGTCCGTGGCAGGAACGTATGTGTTCGAGTTGATCGCCACGGATAGCGCCGGCCAAAGTTCTGTGGCAAAAAAAATACAGGTCACCGTGGCAGAAAAGAGCGACTATATTTTTCAAAATAACCAAACCGATCTTGATTTTGTAAACAAACCAGCAGCTACCACATCTGTCGGCGGCACCGAGGATATAAATATTGGCATAGGAGAGCAGGAGAAAAAAGGCAATGTGGAAATAAACTGGAAAGTAGAAGAGGGGGAGAAGGCCAGTCCCGCACCTTCAGAGGGTGGTGTCATTATCGGCGAGTCGCCGGACAGCGAGAAAAAAGGCAATGTGGAAATAAACTGGAAAGTGGAAGAGGGGGAAAAACTAACTCCCGTGTTTCTGGAGATCGATACCATAAAAGGGGAATTATCCGACACCCAAGCAGCCGGAAGTGGCAATGACAGGTTAAAAAATGCCGTGCCTGAGGATGGCTGGCCGACGGGTGGCGTTCACGTGGCCGCAGGCGATATCAGTGGTCTAACCAACGAGCAAAAGCAGGATTTTTTGGCCACGGTGAAAACTTGGGCCGAAGTTAAAAGCGAGCAGGATCTGCAGAATTTTGCTCTTGGCGTGATGATGGAGAAAGATCAGCCCGCCGAAAGCTTGAGCTTAAACTACGAAAAAATCCGTTTTACATACATCATGCCCGCGAAAATATTCGGCCTCGTGCCGACAAGCTATAAAGCGGAAGTGGAAATCGGAAAAGGCGATAATGAGAACTGGGATTTTGGCAGGGCGAAGGTAAAATTTTCCTGGTATGCGTTCTTACTGCGGAAGGGCACTTCGGTAAATGACCTGACGCGTGCGATGCAGCAAGATGCCGAAGCGGAGAGTAAGAAACAAGGCGCTCCGGAATCTATAGAAACGGAATCATGGAGCATCGGGGCTGCGCGGGTGATGCAGCGGGTGAGTAATGTAATGAAGACAAAGCATGATACGGTAAAAAATAGCATCGGCAATATTCGCTAAGCAAAAAAGTTCCGAACGAAAGGTATATTGCGTGTCTTGGTGTATTCGCGCAGCGGTATAACCATATTTAAAAACAGCCACCCCAATAAGGGGTGGCTGTTTACTGAATTGCACCAAAAAAAATTGAAACTTCCGCCTAGATTAAGGCACACATAAATTATTTATGAAGTAAAGTTAAATTATTTATAAATTTCGGTGTAAAAACTGGTTCTCAAACAAGGGTTATCCTGATACCCTTAAACAAAGGAGTCGTCGCTAACGCACACGCTCGAATATAAAAAATAAAACATATGGCAATTAAAGCTGGAAAATTTATTTTCGGTATTTTTATAGTAGTTGTCGCCATCGCTATCGGCTACGTTTTTTTATCGTCGCACAAGCGTTCCGCGGATGTCCAACCCTACTCGGGTCCGGTGGAAAAAATCAGCATCGGGACGGTTGCCGATTCTTCCGCGCTGGTGCTACTTGCCCAAGACCGCGGATACTTTGCGGATAACGGTCTTAAGGCGGACCTTGTGTCATATGGGCTTGGCATGTCGGGGCTGAATGATCTGGCAGGCGGCAAGCTTGATGCCGTTGTGGCATCCGATTTTGCCGGGGTGAGGAGCATCTTTCGCGGGGACCGTGTTAAGATCATCGCGTCGATCGCCAAGGCGAACGCGTACGAGATTGTTGCCCGAAAAGATCACGGCATTGAAGTTCCCGGAGACCTGAAGGGAAAGAAGATTGGCATCACCAAGGGTTCGGCGGGAGAATTCTGGCTTGGCATATTCCTTACCTATAACGAGCTTTTGGCGCGGGACGTGATCGTGGTCGATCTTGCGGTGGGGGAACTTACACCGGCGATCCTGAGTGGTCAGATCGACGCGGTCCTGAATCTGGAGCCTTATATGTATAATGCAAAACAGGGACTGGGCGACAACGCCGTAAGCTGGCGCGGGCAAAGCGGCCAAGGCGCCTACTCTCTGCTGTATGTTGCCGGAGATCTTGCAAAAAACCGTGTCGCGGTAATCGATCGGCTGATACGGACGCTCATCCAAGCCGAGTCATTTATGAATGCCAATCAACGCGACGCGCTTAATTTTATCGCGCGGCATTTTGAACACGACGACGCATACATGCAGTCCGTCGTTATGCCAAAATACACCTTTGGCGTTTCCCTTGAACAAGCGCTTCTTCTAGTCATGGAAGACGAAGCGCGATGGATGATCGAAAGGAAGCTCACCAACGCCTCGACTGTTCCGAATTATCTTGACTTTATGTATTTGGAAAGCCTCGCGGGCGCAAAACCCGACGCCGTGACCGTTATTCGTTAGATCCTGTTCGCTTATGCCGTTCAAGATGCGCCTTAAGGTCATTACCGTCACCGTGGCGGTGATTGCCGTGCTGCTCGGGGTTTTTTGCCGCGCTATTATTTCAAAAAGCCAGCAAGCCACCGGTAAAGCGTCTATTGCAAGTCGGATCATCCTTGAGATCTTTGAGAAAAGAATCCTACTCGACGAATACCTTCAAGCGGGGTCAGATCGTGCAAAGTCCCAGTGGTTTTCTCGGCAGGTGGCGCTGGCCGGGCTTATGCGTGATAACGAAGCGCTTTTCAAAACCGATGCGGAGAAAGAGCTGGTGCTTAAGATCAAAAAAAGCATAACGGAAAGTGAGGCTGTTTTTCTGGATTTGGTCGCGCTGTCCGAGCGGGATTTTGTAGAAGAGAACGAAGCGCTTCTTGAAGAAAAGGCTAGAAGGCTTTCAAGTCAATCACTGGTGAAGTCCCAGGAGATTATTGCCGCAGCTTCACGCCTGAAGAACATCAATGATGCATATGAGGCCGATGCATTCGGCAAGATCGTTCTGTCGTTCTCGATTGCCGGGGGGCTTTTTCTTGTATTGCTCATCGTATGTTTCCGGGAGATCTGGCGAGGCGTGGATGAGATGGCGAAGAAAAAATCCGAGGATGAAGGGATCTTAAGCGGCATTGGAGACGCGGTGTTCGCCGTCGATGCCCAAGGGAAAATTACGCTCTTTAACGACGCAACGAGTCAGATCACCGGGTTTGGCGCAAAAGAAGCGCTGGGAAGGCGCTATGACGAGGTGCTGAAGTTTGTGAATGAGAAGACCAAAGAGCCGGAGACCGAATTCATACAGGCCGCGCTTGTCGGAACCAAGACCCACATGCCGGAGGGGGTCGAGGTTATCGCCAAATCCGGCAACCCCATTCCCGTGGCGGATAGCGCTTCACCCATCGTGGATGCTAATGGATTAGTCGTGGGAGCCGTTATCGTGTTCAGGGACATTACCGTGGAGCGGGAGCTTAGCCGTGCGAAAGAGGAATTTGTGTATTTTGCCTCCCATCAGCTGCGTACGCCTCTTGCCGCCATCAAAGGGTACACCGAAATGCTTATTGCGGGAGACGCGGGAGCCATAAACGACAAACAGCGCGAGTATCTTTTGGAGATCGACGGATCTGATGCCCGCATACTCAATCTCATCAATAGCTTGCTAAACGTTTCGCGCATTGACATGGGGGTCTTTACCATCGAGCCGGAATCGCTTGTGCTTTCCGAAATCGCCAAAACCGCCCTCGGGGAACTTGCGCTGAAAACGAAGGAAAAGAATATAACCATGCACGCAGAGTTCGATGCGGACCTTCCGCGCATCAACGCTGATCCCAAGCTTGTGGGGATCATATTCCAGAACCTTCTGTCCAATGCGGTAAAATATACGTCCAAAGGCGGCAGCGTTAGCCTTACGATCGAAAAGCGCAATGCCGATGCGCATATCGCCGTCGCCGATACCGGCATAGGGATCCCCAAAAGCCAGCAGAAAAAAATATTCTCACGGCTGTTTCGCGCGGATAACGCCAGAATCGCCGATCACAGCGGAACGGGCCTTGGGCTTTATATTGTAAAAGCCATCGTGGAGGCCGCAGGCGGCAAAATTTGGTTCGAGTCGGAGGAGCAAAAAGGAACCGTATTTCATGTGCTGTTGCCCTTATCCGGAATGAAGAAGCGCGATGGCGCAAAAGGGCTTACGTAACCCGTTGTTTTGTTCTCCTATGGCAGATGCGTATACAAAAGATGAAACAAAATCCGTCTTTGATGCTCCGCGAGCGTTTGTTTGGGCTATACTCTTTGTTTTTACCGCCCTTGCGGGTGTTGCGGCGACTTTATTGATCGGTCGTTACGCCGAAAACCACGCGCGCAAGGATCTTGTGGCCAGAGCCGAATCCATTGCTGCCGGGATCGATAAAAACGATCTGGAAGAGCTTGGAGGAACCGAAGCTGATCTGGCTCTTCCCGCTTATCAAAATCTCAAGTCGAAAATGACGCGCATACGGCAGGCGAATCCCGACGCGCGTTTCGTTTATCTTGTCGGGTATCGCGATGCCTATTTGTTCATTTTCGTCGACTCGGAGCCTCCGGAATCGGAGGATTATTCGCCGCCGGGCGATATTTATGCGGAAGCGAGCGATTTTAAGGTCGGCAGTTACCTTGGCGGAGAGAGCTTTTCCGAGGGGCCTTATGTCGACCGATGGGGGGAGTGGGTGAGCGGTTATGCCCCCATTTTCGATCAGGATACGGGCAGGGTCATGGCGAGCGCCGCACTGGATATCGACGCGAAGTATTGGCGGCAAGAATTATGGTACGTACGGGCCCTGCCGGCGAGCGTTACGGTGCTTGCGCTGATAATTTTATGGATTTTGTATCGCCACAGAAAAGAAGAAGCGCTTTATATTAAACGCATCAGAATCGAGGAAGATAAGCTTGCGGCAAGCGAAAGCCGGTTCAGGTCCTTCATGGAACAGGCGCCATATGGGGTTGCTATATTTGCTCCGGATGGATTACTCACCTTCGCCAATTACGCATGGAGAAGTCTTCGCCCATCGCAGGTGGCTGGTGGCAGTGCATACAACATCAGGCATGACCGTCAACTTGTTGACGCGGGAATCGCCCCGTTGATCGAAAAAGCCTTTGCGCGGAACACGGTACACACGCCGGTATTTTTCTTCTCCGATTCCGCAAAAACCTTAAAAGCGGGATCGGGGCGATGGGTGCAGGCGATTTTCTATGCCGCAAAAGCCGTTTCTCAAAATTCCAACGAGATCGTGGCGGTGTTCACCGACATGACGGAACTGAAAGAAGCCCAGGAAAAATCTCTTAATCTCGAAGAGCGCACGCGCGAAGAATTCGTTTCCATGGCCTCGCACCAGTTGCGCACGCCTCTTACCACCATTCAGGGGTACGCCGATATGCTCTTGGTGGATGATGCCGGCGTGATTTCGGAAAAACAAAGGGATTTTATCCGGGAGATCCAAGTCGCCAATCACCGCATGCTCGATCTTATCAACGCGTTCCTTAACGCCTCCAGGGTAGACATGGGCATGTTCGCCATAGAGCCGCAGCTGGTCAACGCCTTCGACATCATAGAAGCGCAGCTGAGCGTGTTTTCCCATGACATTGAAGAAAAGGGTCTGGTGATTCAAAAGGATTTCGATCCCGTGCTGGAAAAGCTGCATTTGGACCCGAAGCTTACCGGAATTGTCATGCAGTGCCTTCTGTCGAATGCGGTAAGGTATTCCCGTAAAGGCGGCGCAATCCGCATAAGCATTAAAAAAACCCCGTCCGATTTTTACATCTCGGTCTCCGATGACGGCATCGGCATCCCGCTCCTGCAGCAGAATAAGATATTCCTTAAGGTTTTCAGGGCGGATAACGCGGCGGTGATCGATCCTAATGGCTCGGGTCTTGATCTCTATATTGTAAAAGCCATCGTGGAGGCGGCGGGGGGAACCATACGGTTCGAATCAAAAGAAGGGCGGGGCGCTACGTTTTACATCACCCTACCCCTTGAAGGCATGAAGAGGCGCGAAGGAATCAAGGGGCTTACCTGATAATTATTTTTTAAATAACGTTTTTATGGAAACACAATCACATATGCCTACGGTGCTTATTGTTGAAGACGAAGGGCCGCTGCTTAAGGGCCTGGGGGAGAAGTTTACGATAAGCGGGTTTGGGGTGTTTAAGGCCGCAAACGGCAGCGAGGGCCTTGCCCTTGCCTTGGCACAGCACCCGGATGTCATTATTATGGACGTGTTGATGCCCAATGTCGGCGGATTCGAAATGCTGCAGCAATTGCGCGCCGATGAATGGGGAAGGAATGCCAAAGCCATCATCTGGAGTAATTCCCGGAACCTGGACTTGGAAAAAGAGGCCAGGGAACTCGGAGTGGCGGATTTTTGGGTCAAAAGCGATTTTAATTTTTCAAAGATAGTCGAAAAAGTGCGAGCGCTTCTGGATGTTAAATGACTTATATCGGTTTTGCGGTGCGAAAGACTTCCATTCCGGTTTCGGGCGGGGGATTTTGCTTTGCGGACGATGGTTTGTAATGCTAGGCTAGCCTCATATCCGTAGAAATATATGAAAAAGAAAAAGCCAAGCGGTGAAATAGTTATTTATCAGGCAAAATCCGGAGCCATTGAAATTCACTCGAATCAAAACACCCCGCCATAGCGGGGTGTTTTTGTATGCTATGTTCCATGTCGCGGCAGGGGATGATGGGAGATATATGATGATTTTATAAATCAAATAAATCTAAAGAAAAGATAAAATATTTATAACATCTCCCGCTTTACAGCACCTTAAAAAGGCGGTATTTTTAGCTTACTATGTATACTACAAATATATATGATACAAAAAATGATATGAACGTATTAGGATTTATTTATTCAGATTACTTTCTATATTTCTGTATATTTCTTCTGATTTTGTTTGTTGTGTTTGTTTTGGTGCGAGAGATTATGTTGTGGTACTGGAGAATTAATGATTTTTACGAAAAAATGGAGGGCATGGAAAAACATCTCGGAAGCATTGCAGAAAATCTGTCCAAATCATTCACGACAAAAGGCGATTCCGTTAAAGATGTCATAGAGCAACTAAAAAAAGAGCAACCATATTAGTAGATTAAAATAGCTCTCATGACCCAAGAAAATAATAGTTATGCTGAAGGTATGTTAAAAGGCCGGATAGCCGAGACGTTGGTGAAGGAGTTGCTGCGGAAATGGGACGTGTACCAAAACTAAAAGACGCCAAAGAGCGCATCTCCGCTGTCGCGGAACGCAAGAGAATATTTTTATACTTTTGTGTAGCAATCGATAAATCTTATGCAAATAAAAGAACTCGGACATGTGGTGCTCTATGTTACGGATCTGGCCCGGATGGCGGATTTTTATCGTAACACGCTGGGATTCCGCCAAATCGCGCGTGACGGAGGATTTGCCGTCTTTTCATCAGGCAGGACGCATCACGAACTTTTGTTGATTGAAGTAGGCGGAAATCCCGTACCGAAAAAGCATCTTGCGCCAGGGCTTTATCACATAGGATTTAAAATCGGTGACTCAACCGAAGACGTAAAAAAAGCCCTCAAAGAACTTGAGGCGGCGGGCGTAACCATTATCGGCACGGCTGATCATGGCGTGACGCATAGCCTATACGTGCTCGACCCGGACGGAAACGAACTTGAACTCTACGCCGATGTTTCGGATGCATGGAAGGACGATCCGGCGGCCATTATGTCGCCCACAAAGCCGCTGGAGTTGTAACCCATTCGCAATTTCCACCCATACCTCCTTCGTGACGTTCTGACGTTCTTAAGAACGTCAGAACGTCACGAAGGAGGTATGGGTGGAAATTGCGAATGGGTTACAACTCCAGCGGCTTTGTGGGCGACATAATGGCCGCCGGATCGTCCTTCCATGCATCCGAAACATCGGCGTAGAGTTCAAGTTCGTTTCCGTCCGGGTCGAGCACGTATAGGCTATGCGTCACGCCATGATCAGCCGTGCCGATAATGGTTACGCCCGCCGCCTCAAGTTCTTTGAGGGCTTTTTTTACGTCTTCGGTTGAGTCACCGATTTTAAATCCTATGTGATAAAGCCCTGGCGCAAGATGCTTTTTCGGTACGGGATTTCCGCCTACTTCAATCAACAAAAGTTCGTGATGCGTCCTGCCTGATGAAAAGACGGCAAATCCTCCGTCACGCGCGATTTGGCGGAATCCCAGCGTGTTACGATAAAAATCCGCCATCCGGGCCAGATCCGTAACATAGAGCACCACATGTCCGAGTTCTTTTATTTGCATAAGATTTATCGATTGCTACACAAAAGTATAAAAATATTCTCTTGCGTTCCGCGACAGCGGAGATGCGCTCTTTGGCGTCTTTTAGTTTTGGTACACGTCCCATTTCCGCAGCAACTCCTTCACCAACGTCTCGGCTATCCGGCCTTTTAACATACCTTCAGCATAACTATTATTTTCTTGGGTCATGAGAGCTATTTTAATCTACTAATATGGTTGCTCTTTTTTTAGTTGCTCTATGACATCTTTAACGGAATCGCCTTTTGTCGTGAATGATTTGGACAGATTTTCTGCAATGCTTCCGAGATGTTTTTCCATGCCCTCCATTTTTTCGTAAAAATCATTAATTCTCCAGTACCACAACATAATCTCTCGCACCAAAACAAACACAACAAACAAAATCAGAAGAAATATACAGAAATATAGAAAGTAATCTGAATAAATAAATCCTAATACGTTCATATCATTTTTTGTATCATATATATTTGTAGTATACATAGTAAGCTAAAAATACCGCCTTTTTAAGGTGCTGTAAAGCGGGAGATGTTATAAATATTTTATCTTTTCTTTAGATTTATTTGATTTATAAAATCATCATATATCTCCCATCATCCCCTGCCGCGACATGGAACATAGCATACAAAAACACCCCGCTATGGCGGGGTGTTTTGATTCGAGTGAATTTCAATGGCTCCGGATTTTGCCTGATAAATAACTATTTCACCGCTTGGCTTTTTCTTTTTCATATATTTCTACGGATATGAGGCTAGCCTAGCATTACAAACCATCGTCCGCAAAGCAAAATCCCCCGCCCGAAACCGGAATGGAAGTCTTTCGCACCGCAAAACCGATATAAGTCATTTAACATCCAGAAGCGCTCGCACTTTTTCGACTATCTTTGAAAAATTAAAATCGCTTTTGACCCAAAAATCCGCCACTCCGAGTTCCCTGGCCTCTTTTTCCAAGTCCAGGTTCCGGGAATTACTCCAGATGATGGCTTTGGCATTCCTTCCCCATTCATCGGCGCGCAATTGCTGCAGCATTTCGAATCCGCCGACATTGGGCATCAACACGTCCATAATAATGACATCCGGGTGCTGTGCCAAGGCAAGGGCAAGGCCCTCGCTGCCGTTTGCGGCCTTAAACACCCCAAACCCGCTTATCGTAAACTTCTCCCCCAGGCCCTTAAGCAGCGGCCCTTCGTCTTCAACAATAAGCACCGTAGGCATATGTGATTGTGTTTCCATAAAAACGTTATTTAAAAAATAATTATCAGGTAAGCCCCTTGATTCCTTCGCGCCTCTTCATGCCTTCAAGGGGTAGGGTGATGTAAAACGTAGCGCCCCGCCCTTCTTTTGATTCGAACCGTATGGTTCCCCCCGCCGCCTCCACGATGGCTTTTACAATATAGAGATCAAGACCCGAGCCATTAGGATCGATCACCGCCGCGTTATCCGCCCTGAAAACCTTAAGGAATATCTTATTCTGCTGCAGGAGCGGGATGCCGATGCCGTCATCGGAGACCGAGATGTAAAAATCGGACGGGGTTTTTTTAATGCTTATGCGGATTGCGCCGCCTTTACGGGAATACCTTACCGCATTCGACAGAAGGCACTGCATGACAATTCCGGTAAGCTTCGGGTCCAAATGCAGCTTTTCCAGCACGGGATCGAAATCCTTTTGAATCACCAGACCCTTTTCTTCAATGTCATGGGAAAACACGCTCAGCTGCGCTTCTATGATGTCGAAGGCGTTGACCAGCTGCGGCTCTATGGCGAACATGCCCATGTCTACCCTGGAGGCGTTAAGGAACGCGTTGATAAGATCGAGCATGCGGTGATTGGCGACTTGGATCTCCCGGATAAAATCCCTTTGTTTTTCCGAAATCACGCCGGCATCATCCACCAAGAGCATATCGGCGTACCCCTGAATGGTGGTAAGAGGCGTGCGCAACTGGTGCGAGGCCATGGAAACGAATTCTTCGCGCGTGCGCTCTTCGAGATTAAGAGATTTTTCCTGGGCTTCTTTCAGTTCCGTCATGTCGGTGAACACCGCCACGATCTCGTTGGAATTTTGAGAAACGGCTTTTGCGGCATAGAAAATCGCCTGCACCCATCGCCCCGATCCCGCTTTTAAGGTTTTTGCGGAATCGGAGAAGAAAAATACCGGCGTGTGTACCGTGTTCCGCGCAAAGGCTTTTTCGATCAACGGGGCGATTCCCGCGTCAACAAGTTGACGGTCATGCCTGATGTTGTATGCACTGCCACCAGCCACCTGCGATGGGCGAAGACTTCTCCATGCGTAATTGGCGAAGGTGAGTAATCCATCCGGAGCAAATATAGCAACCCCATATGGCGCCTGTTCCATGAAGGACCTGAACCGGCTTTCGCTTGCCGCAAGCTTATCTTCCTCGATTCTGATGCGTTTAATATAAAGCGCTTCTTCTTTTCTGTGGCGATACAAAATCCATAAAATTATCAGCGCAAGCACCGTAACGCTCGCCGGCAGGGCCCGTACGTACCATAATTCTTGCCGCCAATACTTCGCGTCGATATCCAGTGCGGCGCTCGCCATGACCCTGCCCGTATCCTGATCGAAAATGGGGGCATAACCGCTCACCCACTCCCCCCATCGGTCGACATAAGGCCCCTCGGAAAAGCTCTCTCCGCCAAGGTAACTGCCGACCTTAAAATCGCTCGCTTCCGCATAAATATCGCCCGGCGGCGAATAATCCTCCGATTCCGGAGGCTCCGAGTCGACGAAAATGAACAAATAGGCATCGCGATACCCGACAAGATAAACGAAACGCGCGTCGGGATTCGCCTGCCGTATGCGCGTCATTTTCGACTTGAGATTTTGATAAGCGGGAAGAGCCAGATCAGCTTCGGTTCCTCCAAGCTCTTCCAGATCGTTTTTATCGATCCCGGCAGCAATGGATTCGGCTCTGGCCACAAGATCCTTGCGCGCGTGGTTTTCGGCGTAACGACCGATCAATAAAGTCGCCGCAACACCCGCAAGGGCGGTAAAAACAAAGAGTATAGCCCAAACAAACGCTCGCGGAGCATCAAAGACGGATTTTGTTTCATCTTTTGTATACGCATCTGCCATAGGAGAACAAAACAACGGGTTACGTAAGCCCTTTTGCGCCATCGCGCTTCTTCATTCCGGATAAGGGCAACAGCACATGAAATACGGTTCCTTTTTGCTCCTCCGACTCGAACCAAATTTTGCCGCCTGCGGCCTCCACGATGGCTTTTACAATATAAAGCCCAAGGCCCGTTCCGCTGTGATCGGCGATTCTGGCGTTATCCGCGCGAAACAGCCGTGAGAATATTTTTTTCTGCTGGCTTTTGGGGATCCCTATGCCGGTATCGGCGACGGCGATATGCGCATCGGCATTGCGCTTTTCGATCGTAAGGCTAACGCTGCCGCCTTTGGACGTATATTTTACCGCATTGGACAGAAGGTTCTGGAATATGATCCCCACAAGCTTGGGATCAGCGTTGATGCGCGGAAGGTCCGCATCGAACTCTGCGTGCATGGTTATATTCTTTTCCTTCGTTTTCAGCGCAAGTTCCCCGAGGGCGGTTTTGGCGATTTCGGAAAGCACAAGCGATTCCGGCTCGATGGTAAAGACCCCCATGTCAATGCGCGAAACGTTTAGCAAGCTATTGATGAGATTGAGTATGCGGGCATCAGATCCGTCGATCTCCAAAAGATACTCGCGCTGTTTGTCGTTTATGGCTCCCGCGTCTCCCGCAATAAGCATTTCGGTGTACCCTTTGATGGCGGCAAGAGGCGTACGCAGCTGATGGGAGGCAAAATACACAAATTCCTCTTTCGCACGGCTAAGCTCCCGCTCCACGGTAATGTCCCTGAACACGATAACGGCTCCCACGACTAATCCATTAGCATCCACGATGGGTGAAGCGCTATCCGCCACGGGAATGGGGTTGCCGGATTTGGCGATAACCTCGACCCCCTCCGGCATGTGGGTCTTGGTTCCGACAAGCGCGGCCTGTATGAATTCGGTCTCCGGCTCTTTGGTCTTCTCATTCACAAACTTCAGCACCTCGTCATAGCGCCTTCCCAGCGCTTCTTTTGCGCCAAACCCGGTGATCTGACTCGTTGCGTCGTTAAAGAGCGTAATTTTCCCTTGGGCATCGACGGCGAACACCGCGTCTCCAATGCCGCTTAAGATCCCTTCATCCTCGGATTTTTTCTTCGCCATCTCATCCACGCCTCGCCAGATCTCCCGGAAACATACGATGAGCAATACAAGAAAAAGCCCCCCGGCAATCGAGAACGACAGAACGATCTTGCCGAATGCATCGGCCTCATATGCATCATTGATGTTCTTCAGGCGTGAAGCTGCGGCAATAATCTCCTGGGACTTCACCAGTGATTGACTTGAAAGCCTTCTAGCCTTTTCTTCAAGAAGCGCTTCGTTCTCTTCTACAAAATCCCGCTCGGACAGCGCGACCAAATCCAGAAAAACAGCCTCACTTTCCGTTATGCTTTTTTTGATCTTAAGCACCAGCTCTTTCTCCGCATCGGTTTTGAAAAGCGCTTCGTTATCACGCATAAGCCCGGCCAGCGCCACCTGCCGAGAAAACCACTGGGACTTTGCACGATCTGACCCCGCTTGAAGGTATTCGTCGAGTAGGATTCTTTTCTCAAAGATCTCAAGGATGATCCGACTTGCAATAGACGCTTTACCGGTGGCTTGCTGGCTTTTTGAAATAATAGCGCGGCAAAAAACCCCGAGCAGCACGGCAATCACCGCCACGGTGACGGTAATGACCTTAAGGCGCATCTTGAACGGCATAAGCGAACAGGATCTAACGAATAACGGTCACGGCGTCGGGTTTTGCGCCCGCGAGGCTTTCCAAATACATAAAGTCAAGATAATTCGGAACAGTCGAGGCGTTGGTGAGCTTCCTTTCGATCATCCATCGCGCTTCGTCTTCCATGACTAGAAGAAGCGCTTGTTCAAGGGAAACGCCAAAGGTGTATTTTGGCATAACGACGGACTGCATGTATGCGTCGTCGTGTTCAAAATGCCGCGCGATAAAATTAAGCGCGTCGCGTTGATTGGCATTCATAAATGACTCGGCTTGGATGAGCGTCCGTATCAGCCGATCGATTACCGCGACACGGTTTTTTGCAAGATCTCCGGCAACATACAGCAGAGAGTAGGCGCCTTGGCCGCTTTGCCCGCGCCAGCTTACGGCGTTGTCGCCCAGTCCCTGTTTTGCATTATACATATAAGGCTCCAGATTCAGGACCGCGTCGATCTGACCACTCAGGATCGCCGGTGTAAGTTCCCCCACCGCAAGATCGACCACGATCACGTCCCGCGCCAAAAGCTCGTTATAGGTAAGGAATATGCCAAGCCAGAATTCTCCCGCCGAACCCTTGGTGATGCCAATCTTCTTTCCCTTCAGGTCTCCGGGAACTTCAATGCCGTGATCTTTTCGGGCAACAATCTCGTACGCGTTCGCCTTGGCGATCGACGCGATGATCTTAACACGGTCCCCGCGAAAGATGCTCCTCACCCCGGCAAAATCGGATGCCACAACGGCATCAAGCTTGCCGCCTGCCAGATCATTCAGCCCCGACATGCCAAGCCCATATGACACAAGGTCCGCCTTAAGACCGTTATCCGCAAAGTATCCGCGGTCTTGGGCAAGTAGCACCAGCGCGGAAGAATCGGCAACCGTCCCGATGCTGATTTTTTCCACCGGACCCGAGTAGGGTTGGACATCCGCGGAACGCTTGTGCGACGATAAAAAAACGTAGCCGATAGCGATGGCGACAACTACTATAAAAATACCGAAAATAAATTTTCCAGCTTTAATTGCCATATGTTTTATTTTTTATATTCGAGCGTGTGCGTTAGCGACGACTCCTTTGTTTAAGGGTATCAGGATAACCCTTGTTTGAGAACCAGTTTTTACACCGAAATTTATAAATAATTTAACTTTACTTCATAAATAATTTATGTGTGCCTTAATCTAGGCGGAAGTTTCAATTTTTTTTGGTGCAATTCAGTAAACAGCCACCCCTTATTGGGGTGGCTGTTTTTAAATATGGTTATACCGCTGCGCGAATACACCAAGACACGCAATATACCTTTCGTTCGGAACTTTTTTGCTTAGCGAATATTGCCGATGCTATTTTTTACCGTATCATGCTTTGTCTTCATTACATTACTCACCCGCTGCATCACCCGCGCAGCCCCGATGCTCCATGATTCCGTTTCTATAGATTCCGGAGCGCCTTGTTTCTTACTCTCCGCTTCGGCATCTTGCTGCATCGCACGCGTCAGGTCATTTACCGAAGTGCCCTTCCGCAGTAAGAACGCATACCAGGAAAATTTTACCTTCGCCCTGCCAAAATCCCAGTTCTCATTATCGCCTTTTCCGATTTCCACTTCCGCTTTATAGCTTGTCGGCACGAGGCCGAATATTTTCGCGGGCATGATGTATGTAAAACGGATTTTTTCGTAGTTTAAGCTCAAGCTTTCGGCGGGCTGATCTTTCTCCATCATCACGCCAAGAGCAAAATTCTGCAGATCCTGCTCGCTTTTAACTTCGGCCCAAGTTTTCACCGTGGCCAAAAAATCCTGCTTTTGCTCGTTGGTTAGACCACTGATATCGCCTGCGGCCACGTGAACGCCACCCGTCGGCCAGCCATCCTCAGGCACGGCATTTTTTAACCTGTCATTGCCACTTCCGGCTGCTTGGGTGTCGGATAATTCCCCTTTTATGGTATCGATCTCCAGAAACACGGGAGTTAGTTTTTCCCCCTCTTCCACTTTCCAGTTTATTTCCACATTGCCTTTTTTCTCGCTGTCCGGCGACTCGCCGATAATGACACCACCCTCTGAAGGTGCGGGACTGGCCTTCTCCCCCTCTTCTACTTTCCAGTTTATTTCCACATTGCCTTTTTTCTCCTGCTCTCCTATGCCAATATTTATATCCTCGGTGCCGCCGACAGATGTGGTAGCTGCTGGTTTGTTTACAAAATCAAGATCGGTTTGGTTATTTTGAAAAATATAGTCGCTCTTTTCTGCCACGGTGACCTGTATTTTTTTTGCCACAGAACTTTGGCCGGCGCTATCCGTGGCGATCAACTCGAACACATACGTTCCTGCCACGGACGGAACAACCGAAATTTTTGCACCGGAATCCAACGTAAACCGATAAGGCCCGGATACCTGCTTCCAGGCAAATGTTTTGACCACGCCATCATCCACGCTTTGGGTGCCATCCAGCAAAAATACCTTGCCAACCACACCAGACCCGTATTCCATTGCCACGACGGACTGCGCCTCTAATTCCAAAGTGGCACCCGTTTGGGCCAAGCCAAAACCCGGATAACAAATGACCAAACCTGCGGCGAGTATAAACGTAAATTTGTACAACATAAGACTGTTCTTAGATGAATAATTGAAACCTGCGGAGAAATCCATTGCCGGGCCGAAGCATGCGGGATGCGGCAAAACGAGTACCCGAAAAATTAACGTATACAGGACAGAATAGCATAAAGTAAAAAAGCCCGCGAGGGGTTGGTTGTAACGGAAATAGAATCTTGAATGATGGGGAGCGTTTTTAACTGAAGCCAATGGCTTTGCTCGGCTCCCGGAATAATTCAAAACGGCTACCTCATTTAGACCCTCAGCGAGCCGCGGAATCCTCTGACGGCATAGTATGATTCCGCGCCGTTGTGATACACAAATACTTGATCGTATCTTCGATCGCAAAAGATCGCGCCGCCGAGTTTTCTGATCTCGGAAGGCGTTTTCACCCAACTGGACGTCTTCGTATCGAAAGCGCCAAGTTTCTGCAACGCTCGATATTGCTCTTCCGTTAACATCTCAATGCCCATGGCGGCTGCCATGTCCATGGCGCTGTCTTTTGGTTTAAAAGTTTTCCGTGACTCTAGCGCTTGGCGGTCATAACAAAGACTTCTGCGGCCCTTGGGGCTTTCTGCCGAACAATCGTAAAAAATGTATTCACCCGCTTGCCCCGATCCGGCGGCAGTCTTTGCATTAAAACCGATAACATCCGGCTCGCCGCCCGTTCTTTCCATCTCTTCGAGCGAACGCAGTTTTTCGGCATGCGCTTGCAGCCTTGAAGCTACGTCGTCCCATTGAATACCCTTATGACGGTTCATGTTTTTATGAAAACGGGCCTTCAAGCGATCCAACAGCTCTTCACGCTGTTTAGGCGACAATTCTTTTTTATTGTTCGTAGTGTTGCTCATAACCTTATGATACTTCTCCGGAACCACCGCCAGCAAGCCATTAAAGGCTTTTGGGCTATGTTTTTTTAAGAAAGACGCTGTCTATTTCACATCACTTGGGTGAGAACAGCATTAACCTCAAAATCATTTTCCTCCACGCAATTCGCTATTCCTTAATTTTGCTCTCCGGTTTCAATACGATACCAATCAATATTCCTGGTCAGATACATGGTCAGTGCCAGAAGCATAAACAGCAGGATCGAGCCATAGAGCAGGGCAAGATCTTCCAGCTGCACAATGACATAGAGGTATGAATATAGGAGAAAAAGCAGCGCGGCAACCGTCAATGCTTTTTTATGCGCCCGCAATACCTTGGCGCTGTAGCTGGTAATAAGCCCGATAATGGCAATCGTTGAAATCGCATACGCCGCCAAAAAGCCGAACCGTTCGGACAGCGAAAGCAGCAGCAGAAAGAATAGCGCCAGCGCGAACCCGACCAGAAGATATTGGAACGGATGGATCTTCAGCTTGCTCAAAATCTCAAAAAGGAAAAACGCCATGAACGTTATGGCGATGAACATGATCGCGTATTTTATGGTGCGGCTGATCATGGTGTAGAAGTCGACGCTTTGTATAAGGGAGACGCCGAATGTTGAATCCATGAGCGTCTGCCGTTCGACTTCGCGGTCGAGCCATTGTTGCGGATAGGAACGCCCGAACGAGGACACCGACCAGTCGGCGGAAAATCCATTGGCAACCGCATGCTCGGCGGGAAGATACGCCCCGATGAAACTCGGCGAATTCCAGCCTGACCGCACATGCACTTTTGTTTCGCTTCCCAGCGGTGCGAACGCCAATTCTTCGCTTCCCTGAACGTTAAACGCGAAGGCAAATTCGGCAAATTCCCCACCCGCCTTCAGCGGCACAAACGCGTGTATACCGTTATCCCCGACCAGATTATTTTTCGATCCGGGCTCGAAGTGAACGGGCGAACCATTCCATTGCAGATTTACCTGCTCGGTAATTCCCCGCGTATCGGTAATGCCGATCGCCACATACGCCTTATCCCACTGAATCTCATTAGGCAACACCGCTAAATACGACAGATCGGGCACGGTGAATGTTCCCGACCCCTTTATGAGCGACTTGTACACGATCGCATCGAATATGCCGCGGGAGCGAATCTCCGGATCGACGACGGCGTCATAAGTTAGAGTATTGGGCAGCACGTTGAGTACGCCCGTCTTTTCGCTCCGCACTCCCTGGCCATCGACAACGACCGTGCGGTACGGCAGAAAAAGCACCGGCCCGGCAACCACTTGGCTTAAGCCCCAGCGGTCCGCTATTTCGCCGATAACCTCTTTTTGCCTATTCTCGCGCTCGGACAGCAAAAATCCGACAAAGAAGGTCGGAACCAGGCAAATAAAAATCAATGCCCCGACGACCAAAAGCTTAAAATTAATGGAATAGCGAATGTTGAATGGAAAATTAATTTGTGGATCCATATTGTTGAATGGTAATGATTATGAAGGCAGCGTTTATACTTCTTGAAGCATCTGCCCTCCCGCATGGAGCGATGCATAAACCGGATACCTGTTACGCTTTGTATTCCAAAATATCCCCGGGCTGGCACTCCAAGGCCTTGCAGATCGCCGCGAGCGTTGAGAATCGGATGGCTTTTGCCTTTCCGTTTTTTAATATGGAGATATTGGCCATCGTGATACCGACCTTATCCGCAAGTTCCGTAACGCTCATTTTTCTTTTGGCCAGCATCACATCGATATTTATGATAATAGACATATAAGCGTAATTAGACCGTCAGATCGTTCTCCGACTTAATATCGATGGCGTTCTCGACAAGCTTTTGAAGCACCGCGGCAAAGACTGCGACGATGGCCGGAGCTAAAGCAAAAAGCATCCAAAACAGCACCGCACCCGGAGCATCGTCCGCTTCTGCGATTTGGAATACGATCGGCGTACTTGCGGCATACAAAATGCTCATCGTGATTCCGCAATATTTTATAGAGCGGAGAGCCCGCACCGAAACATCCGAAAAGGCGATACTCCGATCAATATAGGTCAGGAGTTTAAAGGCCTGATACAATGCAACAAAAAACGGTAGAGCAGTCAGATACCCGCCAATTAAAATCGGATATTTCAAATGGGTAAGCTGGGGCCACTCGATGCCAACTCCCCTGCTCATCATGGGAATCGCAAAAATGCAAAAAGCCATCACGAGGCCGCCGAGTATAATAAGGACTACTTTCAAAAATAGTGTTGATGCTTGTTTCATGAATGTGTGTCTTGAGACAGTAGAAGAATGTGCTGTCATCGCGAGTCAAACACGGTACTCCGCGTTTGACGTGGGTGAAATGCTCCGGAGGAGCATTTCACGGGCGGCATCCCTGTTTCTGATCAATGGAATCCGCCCAGGGGATCCTTTCAATGATCCATTTTAAAATGACCAAGGTAGAGATTGCTTCGTCCCCCGCCCTTCGTTTGTTCATGCATGTATGGCGGAGTCCTCGCAATGACATTCTTATACAGGCTTGATCTTATGCTATCGGATTATTTTTAAATTTTTTTATCCAAGGTATTCTGCAAAATCTTTTCAAAAACCGAAGTCACGGTGGCGATTACGATGGATACAAACATCGTAAAAATACCCAGCGCAACGGGGCCGGCAAAATCATCTTTGCCGCTCTGCGTAATAATGAGGGCCGCCTCCCCCACCACAATAAAACCGACGCCAGCCATTGCGCAATATTTTATGGTCCGCAATGCTTTTACGGAATCCGGCGTAAATACGTTATTTTGACCGATGTATCCGAGTAATTTAAACGCCTGGTATAACGCAACAAAGAACGGAATAGACGCTACATACATATAGGCTATGAACGGATCCCGGTAAATACTGAACAGATCCAAGTTTTCGGCCCTCCCTTCGGTCATAGGAAACCGAATCAAGCCCGCAAGCGCCACGATGCCGATGAGCACGGTAACTATTTTCAAGAATAGTATTGAGCCTTGTTTCATACGATACGCTTTTTAACTAATTAATACTCACATGCTAATCCCCTATTTATCGTTTGTCAATATATAATTATCGCAATTCGAATATTTAACGCAAAAAAGGCTTAAAATTGGGGAATTTCAGCCTTCTTAGGCCGCCAAATGCACCATCTCCTACACCTTTGGGCGAAGCACGCGGGGTGAAAGGAAAAAACAGATGAAAATCAAAACACTGCCCAGCGCAAACGGCAAAGGCGTGGAAACCGTGGCAACCGCTCCCCCGACAATGGGCCCCACCACCATGCCAATGCTCTGATACGAGGCATTAAGCCCCATCATGGCACCCTGCGCCCTCGCATCCGCCTCCCGCGAAAGAATGGTGGGAATCAAGGTCTGAACCACGTTATTGAATAACGCCAAAAAAACCATCGCGGCAACAAAGACGCCAACCGAATGCGAAAAATACATAACGATAAAGGAGATCGCAACAAAAAATATAGATGATTCAAATGCCCTTTTCATGCCGAACGTTTTGGTAATGCGTCCCACCAAAAATGTCTGGGTAATAAGGCCGATGATGCCGAAGAGGGTGAATAGCAGGGCATTTTGCGATTGGGTCAACTTAAGCACATTCAAGGTGAAGGGCTGAAAACCGTAAATGATCGCGCACGAAAATGCCAAAATGAAAAAGAGGGATATGAGGAATGTCGCTCCGACATTGGGATCGTACAGCATCGTCCACATCTTCTTAAAATCGAACAATCTATCGTGCTTCACCTGCCCGATATGCGGATTGGTCTCCGGCAAATACGCAGCGGTTATCACCGCGGCAATTACCGTAATGACGCCCGCAATGATAAAGGGCAGGGATTGGTGCAGGCCTACCGTGAACGAAGCGACGGCCGGACCGAAAATGAACCCGAAGCTGAACGCCGCGCCGATCAATCCGAACGCTCCGGCCCGATCTTCCGGTTTGGTGGAATCAGAAATGACCGCGAACGCGACCGGAATATTGCCGGCGGTAAACCCGTCCAACATCCGCGCCAGAAAGAGGAACAATACGTTCGGCGCAAAAGCCATCATAAAGAACGACACGGCGGTACCGGCAATGGAAACCAAAAGCATCGGACGCCTGCCGTATCTATCGGAGAGTCTGCCAATAATAGGCGTGGCAATGAATTGGCAAATAGAAAATGAAGCGAACAGGAGGCCGTTCTCAAAATCCGAAAGGCCGAATTTTTTTGAGTAGCCATAAAGCAACGGGATGATGATGCCGTAACCGAGCATATTCACCATTGCGATCAAAGCGATGATGAGTAAGTTCCTGTTTTTTAGCATAGAAATCGTTCTAAGGTTAAAGCCGCTATTATCATTTTCCCGAATCTCGCTTGAAAAAAAATATTGGCTCCGCAGCCAAAAATCTAACCGTAAAAGCAATAACGCTCACCTCCACTCAATAGCATGATTAATTTTCCGTCACTTTATATACTTTACCATTCTTGTCGTACGTAGCCCATCTGCCGACGTATGGCTAAATTCCATGCCAAGTCCAAAATAGGGCAAAGCCCTATTGCGGCCGCGTCTTCAGCTCGCCCGTCGGCTCGAGGGATATGCATTTTTTTCAGCAGAAACTACATAACACAATCCGGTGTTTCGCAGTTTTTTGGATCCCAGCAAAATCCCGGCCCCGCGCCTGACGTGCAATCGGCACCCATAACATAGGAATCGCGGTCGAAGCTGTTTATTTCATAAATACTATCCCAATCAAAACCATATGCGGTGAAAATATCAGCCGTAGCAATCCAACGCCGCTCCCCGATATCACCCTTGGGGTACAGCATAAATACGCGCGCGTCGTCAACCGCCCGCACCAAATATGAGGTCGTAAAACCGTCTCGCACTTCGGGCGCCACCTCGCGAACATCCTCCCAGCGCAAATGCCCGTAATTATTGAATACGCTTGGACTCAAGATTAATCGTTTAAACCTTTTTGCGCCGACATATTTCACAATATATATATCAACATCGCCAATAGCACGAATTAATGCGCCTTCGGGTATATTCGAATCATATGATGACGCGAAAGCAATGTTTTGCGCGAAAGCAAAAAGAGTCGACGCGCTAAGCAGTACTACACCCACAACAGACGAAATGACATTTTTATTGATCATAAGTATTTTTATGCGGATTCGAACCAAGATAAACGCCTTTTCACCCCGCCGGTGTGGCGGGGCAAGCAGGGCGCTGTCCTACTTCACCCCGCCGCTCACCTTATAACCACACCTGCGGGGCCTGGATTCGAACCAAGATAAACGCTTTCAAAGGGCGCTGTCCTACCATTAGACGACCCCGCAGGTGTGGTTATAAATTTGTATGGCGGGGCAAGTTAGACGACCCCACAATAATAATGACGATATCAAAAAAATGATGCTATGGCAATAAATCCCTCCCCGCTATCGCGGTACTCCCTTTTATAAAGGGAGAATAAATCCCTCCCTCCTTCGGAGTACTCCCCATTCCTCCTTT
>JAUYLV010000058.1 GCA_030699565.1 bacterium | reverse complement strand
GAGTTTTTAGTTTGCCAAAATCTCTTTTCGATTTTTAATATAGATTCCCCCGACAATCCAAATTTTTGTATGAAGCAGTCGGTCCCGATGATATCGAGGATCCCGATTTCCTTACGGCAATGTTTTGAAAATCGGGGGATCCCGACCTTGATCGGGGCGGATCATCCAATTTTAAATAAATAGAATGTCCGGAATGACGATCAGCGCACCGCTTCCTTCAGGGTTTTTCCGGCACGGAACTTGGGAACTTTCACCGGCGGGATCTGGATCTCCTCTTTGGTGCGGGGATTGACCCCGGCGCGCCCTTTGCGCTCCGAAACCATGAACTGCCCGAAACCGCTGAAGTTGACCCGCTCCCCTTTTTGCAGCTGCCGCGTGACCGCATCGAGCGTAGCGTCGATCACGTCCTCAACCACGCGCTTGGGCTGGCCCGTTTGCGCCGCAACCGCATCCACGATGGAATCTTTATTCAACATATTTGCCAATTTAACCTAATTGCTAATTGCACTAATTTCTAAAAAATATTATAACGGCTTTTTGGTTATATCACTCCCTTACATTGGGGGAATTTTAGCATGAATGAAGCAAATATTCAATCATTCTTTCTCCACAATCTTACGCAAACGCTCGATTCCGCATGCCAGTCCCGTCTTGGTATCTATGGCGACCAGAGCGCCATTGACCTCCGCGGGAAACTGCTCTTCCGGCGGAATCTTGCCCGGAACCTGCAATAAAAACCTGCGCAGATTCGGCTCGACCTCAACCCCCAGTATGGAGTGATGCGCCCCGACCATGCCAACGTCGGCCTGCAATGCCGTTCCTTTGGGTAAAATCCGTTCATCGGCCGTCGGCACATGCGTATGCGTGCCGAGCACCGCCGACACCCTGCCGTCCAAATACCATCCCAGCGCCAGCTTCTCGCTCGTCAATTCGGCGTGCCAATCGACAAAGATCGCATGTACCATTTCTTTCCCGTCGGCGTCACCCGGCAGGCCGTAATCCTCAAGGATCTCGTCGATCCTTTCAAAGGGTGAATTCAGGTGCTGATGCATCGCCGCCTGCCCCATCAGATTCACCACCAGGACCCTCCATACCCCCACATTGAACACGGCAAACCCCTTGCCCGGAAGTTTCGCGGTAAAATTCGCGGGACGCAATAATGGTATTGACGCCTCTTGCAGCAAATCATGCGCTTCGGGAAAGCTCCATATGTGATTGCCGGTGGTGACGGCCTGCGCGCCCGCATCCAGAATTTCCTTTAGCGTATCGCGCGATACCCCCTTGCCATGCGCGATGTTTTCGCCATTTGCGATAATAAAATCCGGGGCGTAGGTTTTACGCCATTCGGGAAGGACTTTGGCAAATGCCTCGCGGCCAACCCGTCCGACAATATCACCGAAGAATAAAATCTTTAGCATACTGCTCAAAATTGCCCTAATTTCTAATTGCCCTAATTTCTAAACATTAATCTGAGTGATATTTTTTAATAAATGGCACTCAATGCGTATTTAGGTTAATTAGATCAATTAGATTGATTAGAAATTTTATCGTGCATATTCGATCGCCCGGGTTTCCCGGATCACCGTGACTTTGATCTCGCCCGGATACTTCATCTCTTCCTGAATGCGGTTGGCGATATTCTTTGCCAGAATATGCGCTTCGGCATCGCCGATCTTCTCGGGCGTGACGAATACCCGAACCTCGCGTCCGGCCTGAATGGCATAGGATTTTTCGATCCCTTCGAACGAGGTGGCGATCCGTTCCAAATCTTCCAGACGCTTCAAATAGATCTCCGCCGTGTCCCTGCGCGCGCCCGGCCTGCCGCCGGAGAGCTGGTCGGCAACCTGTACAATGATCGATTCGATCGTCTCATAGGGATACTCCTCGTGGTGCGCCTGCATGGCCTTTACCACCGGCTCGGAGATGCCGAACTTTTGCAGGATTTTGCGGCCGATCTCCACATGCGTGCCGGGCACTTCATGGTCGATCGCCTTGCCGATATCATGGAAGAGCGCTCCGGCCTTGGCCACCTGCACGTCCGCGCTCAACTCTCCGGCGAGCATGCCGGCGATATGCGCCATCTCCACGGAATGCTGCAGCACGTTCTGGCCGAAACTCGTGCGATAGTGGAGCCGTCCCAAAATCTGCAAAAGCCGCGGATCAACTCCGGAAATACCCACATCATATACCGCCTGCTCCGCGGCTTCGCGCATTTTTTGATTGATCTGGGATTTTGCCCACTCGACGGTATCCTCAATGCGGGCAGGCTGAATACGCCCGTCAGCAACGAGCTTTTCGATCGCGATCTTGGCGGTTGCCCGGCGCACCGGATCGAATGACGAAAGCACGATCGCCTCGGGTGTATCGTCAATGATAATGTCAACCCCCGTCAGGCGTTCCAATGCCTTAATATTACGGCCTTCCTTGCCGATAATGCGCCCTTTTAGATCGTCGGACGGTATGGGTACCAGGGTCGTGGTGGCGTCGGCAACATAGGTTGAGGCGTACCGCTGAATAACGGTCGCCATGATGTTCTTGGCGCGGCGCTCGATCGCATCCTGCCCTTCGCGCTCGATCTTTCGCATGCGCTCGGTAATGGCTTCGGCGGCTTCTTTTTCGGCTTTCGCGAAAAGCTCGTTTTTAGCATCGCCCGCGGAAAGGCCCGCGATCCGTTCCAATTCCCGCATCTCGCTTTCTTTCAGCGCCTCGATCTCCTCTTTCACCTGCTTCACCTTGGCAACGCGCGCCTTCAACTCGCCTTCCGCGCCGGCCAGCTCCTGCCCCCGCCGTTCCAATTGCTCTTCGCGGCGCACGATGCGGTCTTCGGCGCGCTTCAGTTCCGTTCGGGCTTGGCGCTCTTCACCCTTCACCTCATCCAGAAGCTTCATGGCCTCGTTCTTCGCCTTAAGCAAAATATCCTGCTCTTTGGCATGAGCATCTCGCAACAGCTTTTCTATTTTCGCCTCGGCGGAATCGATTTGCCCCCTGGCAATCGTCTGCCGCGCAACGTATCCCAGGATCGCGCCCAAGGCAAGCGATCCAAACACCGAAAGAAGGAAGAATAGGCTGATCGTCATATGGCATGCGCCGATCAACCGTTTCAAAATGCCGAAAAATTTTCAGACAACTTGGCAGGCGGCATCATGCCGCCCGGTTTGTTGCAAACGCGGTCATCGAGCGGCATAGGCCTGCTCGATGAAGTCTGAAAGATTGTTCATTGCGAAAACAACGGTACGTACCGTTTGTTTTTAAGATTTCCGCTGTTCGTTCGAAATCGATGCGCTTTTGAAACGGATGCAGCATTCGTTATAGATAATGATATAGATTTGAGATGGCATACGGACTTCCGCATATCACCTCGATTCAGCATAGCAGAGGGTTAAACGATTGTCAACGTTTTGCCTTTATCATGGCGCTTTTCCGTTCACGAATATACTCCTTCCCCGTATACTTCTCTTATAACATCAATCACTAAGCTTCCGCGTTTTTCGTCCGACGCCATAGGCTATGGCCGACGGCGTCCGCGTAGCCCCGACGCATCAATGATTGTAAACATGGGAGCGGTCGGGATCCCGACTTTTCAATTTTTAATAATTTGAAGCGTCGGGGCTATCCGCGCCTATCCGCTTCTATTCATATGATCACCAGTCCCATAGTGCTGGCCATTCTCGACGGATGGGGCCTGACACGCAATACGCGGGGTAACGCCATCTACGACGCCTATACGCCGTCGATCGATCATATCGCCGCATGGCACCCTTCGCTGGTATTGCAAGCGTCGGGGTTTTCGGTAGGCATGGTATGGGGTGAGCCGGGAAACTCCGAGGCCGGACACACGGCGATCGGCACCGGCCGCATTCTCTATCATCATCTGCCCCGGATCCTGAAAGAGATCCGCAGCGAGAATTTTTTTGAAAATTCGGTGCTCCTGGGCGCCATCGCCCATGCGAAAAACAATCGCGGCAAGCTGCACTTGGTCGGCATCGTATCGGGCGCTTCCGTCCATAGCTACCTCGATCATCTCTATGCGCTCTTCGAACTTGCCAAGCGCAACGACATACCCGCGCTTCTGCACGTCATTACCGACGGCAAAGACGCCCCGCCCCGGCAGGGCATGCGGATTCTTGAAGAGGTGCTCGCAAGAATAAGCGCCCAGCAATTCCCGGTCATCCCCGCCTCGGTCATGGGACGGCATTTCCTGATCGACGATACGCGCACAAGCGACCGAATTTTTGCCGGCTACCAGGCGCTCACGAATGGAACGGGTGCGGTGGAGGTGCCCGATGCGCTCAACTGGCTCAATGCCGCCTACGAAAAAGGCGTAACCGACGAATTCGTTTCGCCTGCGATTCTGAAGCAAAATACCCGCATCCAGCAAAACGATGCGGTCATTTGCTTTAATTTTCGAGAAGACGGCCTACGCCAGTTCGTGCGGCTACTGGCGGCGCAAGGCGGCATTCCCGATAACCAACCGCCGCCTCCCCAGAATATCTATCTTGCCACCTTCACGCGCTATGATCCCGACCTTCCCGCGGGGGTCGCATTCCCCGCGCCGGATGTTCGGGATTCGCTCTCGGAAATGCTTTCCAAGCACGGCGTGCAGCAGCTGAAGATCGCCGAGTCGCGCAAGATCGCCCATGTGTCATATTTCTTCAACGGCGGCAGGGAGGAGCCGTTTCCCTTCGAGCATCGCGTCATCATTCCATCCGCCAGCGAAGGAACGGCCGAGATCTACGCCGGAGCCCAGGCATCGGCCGTAAGCGATGAGGTGGTTCGGGCGATCGATCGGACGGCCGCCGAATGCATCGTGGTGAATTTTGCCGACGCGGACGCGGCAGCCCATACGGGAAACTACCGCTCTACCATCCGCGCCATCGAAGCAGTCGATCAGGCCATTGGCAGCATCTACCAGGCGGTCGTGCACCGCAAGGGAGCGCTTTTGATCACCGCCGATCACGGAGGGGCGGAAGATATGTTCAATATCCGCACGGGTGAAGTGAAGACCGGGCACAGCGACAACCCGGTACCGCTCTATTACGTAACAAGCCGCAACCGATTTCGCGCCATGCGCGACGAAGAAGAACTGCGAAAACGCTATACGCAGCCTACCGGCGTACTTGCCGACATCGCCCCGACCATCCTTGAACTGTTGGGTGTCAAAAAACCGGCCGAGATGACCGGAAGAAGCCTGTTGGAATTGTTGTAGAATTAATGATGTTATCCACAGATCCATTGACGCATTTATGATATAGTAAAAGTATTCTTCTCGCTCTTTTTTTCTGTTCTTTCTCCAACATCGCGGCAACGCCGCACAACCTATCACGGCAGTCAGTCTGCCATAAATCAATTTTCCCGCGGGGGGCGCAAGCCGCCCGCGATCGCATTTTTAACGCCGCTAAGGGCGCTTTTTTGATTGCCATTGTTGCAAATTTGTTACATCGTGATACTGTATTAAATAGCGACGGTTTCTTGAAAATTGCTTTTTTGAAAGGGAGGTTCTCATGGGACATATCGTACCAATGGTCATTGAGCAATCTTCGCGCGGAGAGCGGGCATACGACATATTTTCGCGGCTCCTGAAGGAAAATATCATTTTCATCGGCACGCCCATCGATGACGCCGTGGCGAACCTCGTCACCGCACAGTTGCTTTTTCTGGAAGCCGAAGACGCGGAAAAGGACGTATTTCTTTACATCAACAGTCCCGGCGGATCCATCACGGCCGGCATGGCCATTTACGACACCATGCAATTCATCCGCCCGGATGTATCGACCATCTGCATCGGCCAGGCCGCAAGCATGGCTGCCGTGCTTTTAGCCGGCGGGACCAAAGGCAAACGCTTCTCGCTGCCCTCAAGCCGCGTGCTGATTCACCAGCCGCTCATGCAAGGGCTTTCGGGTCAAGCCACCGACATCGATATCGCCGCAAAAGAGATCCTGCGCATGCGCGCGACGCTGAATCAAATCCTGGCCAATCATACCGGGCAGGACATTGAAAAGATCGCCCGCGATACCGAGCGCGATCACATCATGAATGCCCTGGAAGCCAAGGCTTACGGCATCATTGATGCGGTGATAGCCAAGCACTCGTAATGTTTAGCTAAAACAAAACGAACCGTTCACACGGTTCGTTTTTTGCATTTGCGATGGATGGCACCTGCCTTATTTTTTCTTGCCGTTCATTGCCTGCTTGGGTAATTCGATTTTGCTGCTCTGAATGATCTCGTCGACGATGCCATAGGCTTTCGCCTCCTCCGCCGACATGAAAAAGTCGCGCTCGGTATCGGCATGGACTTTTTCAACGGTCTGGCCCGTGCGTTGAGCCAAAATAATATCGAGGCGCTCGCGCATCTTTAAAATATGACGCGCGGAAATTTCAACCTCCGTCGCCTGCCCTCCCACTCCCTCGACCATGACCTGATGGATCAAAACTTCCGCATTGGGCAGAATATACCGTTTTCCCTTCTCACCCGCAGTCAGCAAAATGACCGCGGCTGATGCGGCCAAGCCGATGCACATCGTATGCACCGGAGCTTTGATGTATTGAATGGTGTCGTAAATGGCAAGGGCGCTCGTCACCTGCCCTCCGGGCGAGTTTATATATAAATTGATCGGCTTTTTTGGATCGTCGTTGTCCAAAAACAACAGTTGCGCGATCACCGCATTGGCGATCATGTCATTGATGGGCGTGCCCAAAAACACGATACGATCCTTGAGAAGCCGCGAATAAATATCATAGGCACGCTCTCCCAGGGGGCTTTTTTCGATGACCATAGGAATCAAATCCATATAGCGTAATTAACCTAATTTCTAATTAATCTAATTATCTAAACAATGGGTGAGCAACATTAAACAAATGCGTCTCAATATGTGTTTAGGTAAATTAGAGCACTTAGGTCGCTTAGGTCAATTTATTACACAATGTTGTTCCACCAATTTCAGCACCGCTTCATTGGCAAGCACCTGCTGGGCATATTCGCGCAGACTATCCTCGCTATAGCGCTTTTTTGCCTCGACCGCCGATGGAAATTCCTTGATCAGTTCATTCATTTTCTCCCCGACCTCCTCGCCGACAGGTTCGATGCGTTCGGCTTTGGCGATCTGCCGGAGGGTAAGCGCGATGCGCACGCGCCGAACCGCCTCATCGTGCCATTCTTTTACAAGGTCCTGGCGGGTCTTTTTCAAGTGTCCCAGATACGCGTCAACATTTGCTCCCATGGGTGCCAGGCGTGACTCTAAATCAGAAAACATTTTTTCGATCTCCCGATCGATCAGCGCATCGGGAATATCCATGACGGATTTGACGGCGATATTTTCCACCGCTTCCATGCGCACACGATGGGATTCATGCTCCTCTTTTTCTCTGCGAATGCCGTCTTCGATGCTCGTACGCAATGCGGCATACGATTCGAATGCCCCGAGACTTTTGGCAAATGC
>JAUYLV010000056.1 GCA_030699565.1 bacterium | reverse complement strand
CCACGGCTTCAATGATCGACTGTTGCGACTCACCGAGCAATTCTTCCATTTCATCTCTGGTGATAGGATCCTTGGGCATGTTCGCGCGTAACCACAACTCCGACAAAGACAAAAAATTTATACTTTGGTCTTCGTCGTCGCTATTGTCATCATTACGCTATTCATCTTACCTCACGTTGTAATAGCGTCAAGCGTCTGTTATACTTTTTGTGGATAACAGAACACAATTTTTATCTCCGCGCAAGTGAAACGAATCATTTGTGACATCAAAAGCGAAAAAAGTCTAGCTGATGCAGCCGAAGAGGCCGCAAAAGTTTTACAACGGCGAGGAATTGTTGTGTATCCGACCGATACGGCATACGGTTTGGGTGGCAATGCGATCGACAACGAGGTTATACGAAAAATCTTCGCAATCAAGGGCAGATCCGAAGCAAAGCCGCTTTCCATCGCGATAAAAAATATTGACATGATCGATCGATATGCGGCATTATCATCGGTCGCAGAGCGATTTTTAGAAAAAATATGGCCGGGACCGGTAACGGTAGTGCTGCAAAAGCGCTCGACACTGCCCGATGCGCTTACGGGAGGCGAAGTTACCATCGGATTACGTATGCCGAGGCACCCTTTTTGCGAAGCGCTCTTCAAATACATAGATTTTCCGATAACAGCAACGAGCGCTAACGTATCGGGTAAAGGATCGCTCTATGACCCGCAAAGCGTCGCCGATCAATTCAAAAAAAGGGGGCACAAGCCCGATCTTTTGATAGACGCCGGGATACTGCAAGACGTTCCACCCTCCACGATCATCGATCTGGCCGGTGCAAAGCCGAAAATCCTGCGCATAGGCCCGGTAAGGCCGGATGAACTTCTCGCCTTATTCAATACGCTGTCATGAAAAAAACTCCCATTAAGCGTCGTACAAAGGAAGCGTTTTGCTGGATCGTAGAAATTTTGCGAGGCCTCCATATTCCATTTTTGATTACGGGCGGATTCGCGGCGAAACTTTATGGATCGCGACGGCAATTGGCGGATATCGATATTGATATCGCGGACAAGTCTCTTATAAAAATAAAAGGTTTTGTCGAGCCATGGATTACGTTTGGTCCGGCCCGATTTACGGATATATATTGGGATATTCGGCTCATGACGCTCCGCTATAAAGGACAGCTTATCGATCTGACGGAGGCGAGCGGCAGTCTGCGTGACAAAAAAACTAAACAAAAAATCCCCATTCGTACGAACTTTAATCGCCGCGTCATCAAAACAGTCTATGGCCTCCATATCCCCGTCATGCCAAAGCCCCTTTTAATACAATACAAGAATCTGCTATTGCGCCCCGTCGACCAGCGAGATCTCCGTGCGATGGGTGTAAAAATATGAGCTTAAAACTTATCCGATGATTCCGTTAAATAGATTATGCTAATTGCATCATTACTAAAAAAAGAGCTTAAGCGGCAGCAAGAAACGCTGGACTTAATCCCATCCGAAAACATCGTCTCGCCCGCGGTGTTAAAAGCGGTTGGTTCGCCATTCATCAACAAATATGCCGAGGGCTACCCGGGCAGGCGCTATTACCCCGGCAATGCTATTGCGGATGAAATGGAATCATATGTGCAGAATTTAGTGCGGCGTGTTTTCAAGCTCGATGATTCGTACGCGGTAAACGTGCAGCCGCATTCGGGTTCGCCCGCGAACCTTGCGGTATATTTGGCGCTTCTTGAGCCAGGCGAGCCGTTGATGGGGCTGGAACTTGCAAGCGGCGGACACCTTACACACGGGCATAAAGTATCGGCCACCGGAAAACTCTTCTCGTCGGTAAAATACTTCGTCAATCCCGAAACGGGACTATTGGAATACGAAGCCATCGCCGACGCCGCCGCGCGCCACAAGCCAAAGCTTATCGTCTCCGGTGCCACGGCGTATCCACGAACTATTGATTTTAAAAAATTCCACGATATCGCCAAGGGGATCGGCGCCTATGCAATGGCCGATATTTCGCATATCGCCGGACTCGTTGCGGCGGGCGCGCATCCGTCGCCCTTTCCCTTCTCCGATATCGTAACCTTCACCACGCACAAAACCTTGCGGGGCCCGCGGGGTGCCGTCATCGTGGCAAAGAGCGAATTGATGGAAAAAATAAATAAGGCCATTTTCCCCGGCCTGCAGGGCGGCCCGCATCTGCATTCGATCGCGGGCATAGGTGCGGCGCTCGAAGAGGCACTGAAGCCTTCATTTGCCGCATATGCCGGACAGATCGTAAAGAACGCACGGGCGCTTGCCGATGAGCTTATCAGACTCGGCTACGTGCTCGTCACCGGAGGAACCGACACGCATCTGTTATTGATGGACTTGCGGGCAAAGAGCATATCGGGCAAGCAAGCCCAAGATGCGTTAGAAGAGGCGGGCATCATCGCCAATCGCAACACGGTTCCCGGCGATACAAAGCCGTTTGATCCTTCGGGAGTGCGCATGGGTACGCCGTCGCTCACTTCCCGCCATATGCGCGAAAGCCATATGCGCCTGATTGCCGGATACATCCACGATGTTTTGGTGAAACGGCGCCCCGCGAGCACGGTTGGCCGTGACGTGCGGGCGTTATGCAAAAAGTTTCCGCTGCCATACTAAAAAGTGCCATAGTGTCATTGTACGGTAGTGCTTAAGTGTATGGAGGCATCAGGTTCAATATTCTGATGCTTCAAAGCACTAAGGCACCCAGGCACTTCAGCACCTAGGAACTCTGTATGACTTTTATTGACGCGCTCATTCTCGGCATCATCGAAGGCATTACGGAGTTTTTGCCGATATCATCCACCGGCCATTTAATGCTCGCCGGGCGCCTGCTTAATCTTGCGCAGACTGAATTTTTAAAATCCTTCGATATCGCCATCCAGTCCGGGGCGATCCTTGCGGTAGTCGTGTTGTATGCGCGCCGACTTTGGCGAGATGCGGAATTGGCCAAGCGCATCGTCGCCGCATTTATTCCTACGGCGGTTGTTGGCCTGGCGCTCTATCGCACCGTGAAGGATTATTTGCTTGCCGACACGGGCATCGTGCTTTGGATGCTTTTTTTGGGCGGCATCGGGCTGGTTGTTTTTGAAAAATGGTACGTTAAGCGGACACATGCGTTTTACACCTCCGGCGACGAAGAATCGCATACGCACATTTCTTACAGCCAAGCCTTATGGATCGGCCTTTGCCAATCGGTGGCGATGGTGCCGGGCGTATCGCGAGCCGCGGCAACCATTATCGGGGGATTGGCCCTCGGCATCGAACGAAAAACCATCGTTGAATTTTCTTTTCTGCTCGCCATCCCGACCATGGCCGCGGCAACGGGGCTTGACCTGATCAAAAACGCCCAGTCCTTCTCCGGCGCGGAATTCTACTTGCTCGCGATCGGATTTATTGCGGCATTCATCACCGCGCTTATAAGCGTGTTATGGCTTCTGCGATTCATAAAAACCCACACCTTTACGCCGTTTGGCATATACCGAGTTGCCCTGGCGCTGGTTTTTTGGTTGTTCATATAGAAGCGGATAAACGCGGATATCTACGCGGAAAAACGCTGAAGACTGCCGCGCTCCTTCGTCGCTCGCAATGACATTCATTCACATGCATAATAATCTCTCTTCACGCGTTATCGTGTTCTTTGCCTCCTGCTTTCAATTCGTGGTGGGGGCGTTTTTGGCCTCTATGGCATGTATCGGCACAACCGATGTCACATTGCAAAAACACCGGCTCTTGGTTGCCGGTGCGGTGCTCACGGGACTTGTTTCACGGCTTGTCATCGCCGAAATGCTGCAGCGAACGATCGGGCGCAAGCGGCCGTTTGCCGCAAAGAACCTTATTCCCTTGGTATGGATGCGGCCTTCGGCGCCGTCGTTTCCTTCCGGGCATGCGTCGGTGTTCTTTGGCATTGCCTGGTATATCGCGTTTTCAAGCCCACTCTTAAGTCTACCGTTTTTTGCCGCAGCTTTGCTTATTAGCGGCGCGCGGGTTCTGGCGCATGTGCACTACTGGAGCGATGTTGCCGCAGGAATCCCCGTGGGATTGGCCGGCGCGCTTATTATAAAATGGATCATGGGATTTTTTTAAATTGAAACTATAGAAGAATGTCATTGCAAGCCTTTCTATTCTGTCATTGCCAGGAGGAATGACGAAGCAATCTTTTCATTGGTCATTTTAAAGTGATGCATCGAACAGTTCGCCACGCTCCATTTCATTTCGCTCGCGATGACGGACTTTTTAGACAGTTTCTTAGATTTTGGTTAGCGCTTCAGCCATTCCCTTGCCACCACCAGTCCCCAAACTTCGGCCGCACCGGCCTTTTTTAATACCCGCGCGCATTCGCCAAGCGTGGCAAGCGTAGTTGCCACGTCATCCACAAGGACCACCGCGCGGCCTCGAATATTTTGAGAATTTGCGATCGCAAATGCGTCGCGAATATTATCACGTCGTTCGCCTCGGCTCTCCATTTCTACCTGTGGATGCGTATTGGAAACCCGCACAAGGGCCTCGGTACTCACCGCGACATTGGCTTGCCGCGCCACAATGCGGGCGATCTCATCGGCCTGATTAAAGCCGCGATGGCGCAGGCGTCTGGGCGAGAGCGGCACCGGAACCAATAGAATATCCTTGCGGTAAAAAACGGAAAACGCATGGGAGGCTAGGCGTTTTAAAATAAGATGCGCCATGGGTTCGGCCATATCCTTTACAAAACGGTACTTGCAGCCGGTTACCAGTCTGCGCACCAACACGGCGTCGTAGGCGGCAGCGGCGATCAAGCCGTTAAGACCCCGTTTTTTGTAACATGCGGCGCACGTTGCGCCCTCAAATGAAGGCCTGGCGCACATCGGGCATATAAACGCCTCTTCAATGGGAATTTTGGCGAAACATGCCGCGCATAGGTACGTGCCCGCGGTACCGCACCCCAGGCATTCCACGGGGAATAACAAATCGAGAAGAAAGTTTTTTACACCTACAAATACGGTCATAACGGCTACAAACTACCATAAAAACAAAAATCCGCAAGCGCTTTGCGGAAAAGAATTAATACGCGATGCACGATTCCTACTTCCTGCTGCGTGCCTTCCGATAATACCCCAATGCCTCCAAACCCGGCAGTTTTTTGCCGCCCAAAAATTCCAGCATGGCCCCGCCTCCCGTGGAAATGTATGTGATCTTTGATTCGAGCTTGAGTTTACGCAGAAGCGTCACCGTCTCTCCCCCGCCTACGATCGAAAATCCGTCCGCCGCACCGATTGCGCGAGCCAGATCGATCGTGCCATGGGCAAACGCCGGAATCTCGAATAGTCCCATCGGACCATTCCATACCACGGTTGCGGCTTTGGTGATGATTTGCGCGAATTGCTCGGTTGTCTTGGGGCCGATATCAAGGATCATCTCGCCGTCCCGCACCGTGCGGACCGAGCGGAATTTTATACGCGCCCGGCCCAAGGGATTGGGCGTGGCCAGCACATCGGAGGGAAGCACGATCCGCGATGATTTTAATATGCGCTTGGCATGCGGAATAAATTCTGTCTCGATCTTTGAAGCGCCGACGCCAAGGCCTTTTGCGGCAAAAAAGGTGTTCGCAACCGCTCCGCCCACCAAAACCTTGGATGCCTGAGGCAGAAGATTTTTTATGATCGGAAGCTTGGTTTCTATCTTCGCCCCTCCAATCACCAGCACCAGCGGTTTTTTCGGCTTGGTAAGAACCCCGGAAAGCGTTTCCAGCTCTTTTTCGAGCAAAAATCCGGTGTATGCGGGAAGAAATTTCGTAATAGCCGAAACCGACGCATGCGCGCGATGCGAAACTCCGAACGCATCGTTCACATATGCTTCACCCAATCGTGCGAGTTTTTTTGCGAATATCGGATCATTCTCCGTCTCACCTTTATGAAAGCGAAGGTTTTCGAGCATGATGACGTCGCCATTTTGCATGGCAAGCACATCATCTTCGACATCGCTGCCGACGCAATCGGAAGCGCATAACACCGGTTTTTTTAGACATTTTGCCAAATATTTGGCGATAGGCTCAAGGGTTTTCTGCTCTTCTTTGCCGCCTATGGGTCGGCCGAGATGCGACATAAGCACCACTTTCGCCCCTTGATCGCATAACCATTGGATGGTAGGAAGCGCGGCGCGTATGCGAAAATCATCGGCAATGGTTTTTCCATCCGACTCGAATGATACGTTAAAATCCGCGCGCACCAGAACGCGCTTGCCGGTTACCGGCTGCTTAATAAGAGAAAGCATGGATTTGATCTATCAAGATAAAGATTGCCGCGTCATCCCTCCCTATATAAAACTGGGTGAGGGATTCCTCGCAATGACATTCTTACTGATTCTAGGATTATTTTTTTATGGCATTGGCAATACTGATGATCTTGGCGAATTCCTTCGGATGGGTACTTGCGCTGCCCGCCAATACTCCATCAATAGCCTGATGGCTCAAGAAGCCTTCACAATTCTGGGAGGTAACACTACCGCCGTAAATAACCCGCATGGCGTGGGCGGTTTTTGCGTCGGCATGAGAAGCGATGATGCGGCGAATAAAAACAATCATGCGCGCGGCATTCTCGGGTGTATCGGCCTCACCCGTTCCCGACCCGGTAATCGCCCATACCGGCTCGTAGGCAAAAACGACGCGTTTGAGGTTTTTCGCATCGACAAGACGCAATGCCGTTCGCACCTGGGCACGGACAAAGTCGTACATCTTCCGCTCCATCTCCGGACCGCGCGGCTTCTCCCATTCGCCAACGCATACGATCGGCGCCAGGCCTTCGGCAAGAACGGCGCAAACCTTCTTGCTCACCGATTCGTCCGTTTCGCCAAAGTTCCGCCTGCGCTCGGAGTGGCCGATGATCACATAAGAAACCTCCATGCTCTTGAGCATGGCGGGAGTTATTTCACCGGTATAGGGGCCTTTCGACTCCCAAAAAACATCTTGCGCGCCCACGTGGATTCCAAGGGGCTTTGCATGTGCCGCAACCCCGGAAAGAAACGGGAACGGGGGACAAAGCACCACATCCGCGCCCGTCATTTTTTTCTTTTCGTCCGCACCGCGGATCCTTGAAGACGTTCGCACCTCAACCGCTCCAAAATTTTTGCTGTACGCAGCCGCGCGACTGAATAGATTGACGTAACCGGCAATATCGGCAGTCGAGGTTATGTATGCCTTCCAGTTGCCGACGATGAGCATATTTCGTTGTTCTGATTTTTTCATGGAGTAAAAGCGGGCGTCACTTTATCGAACGCAGATATGCGGCGGCGGTTTCGGGAGCGATAGAGGAGATTTCGATACCGGTGCCGATCTCAAACCCCGCCCAGATCTGGGTTTTGGGAATGATCTCGATGTGCCAGTGGTAATGATCGTGCTGATGCCCTTTGGTGGGCGCCGTGTGCACAAAATAGTTATACGCGGGATTTTTCAGGCCTTTATGCAGCTTCCATAAGGCCGCATGCAGCGCCTCGGCGGCGGCATGTTCCTGGCCGGACGTCATCTCCTCGAAATGCGGACCGTGCCGTTTAGGAAACAAGCGCAATTCAAAAGCGGACCGGGATGCATAGGGCGCCATGACGATCATGTGGGCGTTTTCAAACACTATGCGTTTTTTCTCTTTTCGCTCATAGGAAAGAAGTTCGCAGTGGACGCATTTTTTTTCACCCAAATAATACCGGTCGGATCCCGCGATGCTTCGGGCGATGTCGGGCGGCACCACCGGTAAGGCGATCAATTGCGAGTGCGGATGCGTAAGCGTTGCCCCGGCCTCTCTCCCGCTATTGTGGAAAATCGAGATGTAATTTATGCAAGGCTCCTTTTTTAGGACGGAAAATCTCTGCCGGTATACGGCAATAAGCGGAACAATACGACTTGCAGGAAGTTCCGCGAGCGTCGCATAGTGATCACGCAAAATGACAACCTCGTGAAATCCCGTTCCTTCCATGTACCGATAAAGCCCTTGGGAAGCCTCTATGGGGCAGGTACCATTGCCGTGCGTGAGCGCCGGATATTTATTGGAAACGGCAAGCACCGTCCAACCATTTTTGTCTTTCAACGTCAAAACCGGCTTTTCATTGCCGGATTTAACCAAATCCTCGAAGGGACAGGTCGCAATATCATCGTTCACCACCGGCCGGCCCGCCGCGTACGCATGCGGACGCCGTGCCCGACCGGTCGCAATCACCACCCAATCGCCGGTTACCAGGTCCTGTCTAAATTCTGACGGCTTTTGCGCAACGTGCTTTAGAGGCTTTTTTTGAGAAGACAAAACAATAACCAAATATCAAGCTCCGAACACCAAACAATATCCAAGCATCAATCACTGAAAATCCAAACAGACCATCTATATTTGTTTGAATTTTTAAAAATTGATAATTTGGATTTGTTTGGTTATTGTTGCTTGGTCATTGGTGATTTCTTAAGATGCGCATTCGTAAGCAGTAGCCATTTGATCTTAAATAATTCCCAGAAGGTCTTAATATACGCACTCGGGCCCACCTTGCTGTCGGGATCGTGGATCCAGTGGACGGGGACTTCTTTGATGCGATAGGCGAATTTTCTGGCGACCGCAAGCGCTTCAATATCAAAACCCCACCGATCAATATAAAGACGCGAAAAAATGTCTTTTGCCGCTTCCTGCGTAAAGAGCTTAAACCCCCGCTGCGTGTCATGAATGCCCCACACTGCCACGATCTGAATAAGCCAGTTCGACATTTTTCCTAAAACCACGCGCGGCAATGATTCGGCGCGCTCCACCGCGCTTCCCTTGATTCCGATAGAACCAATAACAACGTCATAGAGCCCGCTATCCTTGGCTGCGCCGTGTCCGCGCCATTTGACATTTTTTATGTAAGGAAGGAGTTTTTCGATCTCTTCAATGGGCGTGGCGTTGTCCGCATCCGTAAAAAGCCGGAAAAGCCCCCTCGCCTCGAGCATGCCCTGCCGTACCACGTATCCTTTGCCGTGGTTTTGGTCGTTGGCAACCAGACGCAAGTTGCGGATCAGGGTGGAGAAGCGTTCGACGATCTTGACGGTAGTGTCCTTTGAGCCGTCCGAGACCACCAAGATTTCATATCCTTCGCCGTCCCGCGCGTACCCTTCGTCGCGCAATATATCCTTGAAACGCCGGGCATTGACGTACTTGTCGATCGCAAGAAGCGTGGCGGCGATTCTTCGCTCCTCGTTATAGGCAGGAATAATAATGGAAAGAAAGGGTTGTGTGGGCATATTCCTATGGTCATATTTCCGCGTTACCCCGACGCATCCACTAATTAGGGCTATGGAGCGGTCGGGATCCCGACTTTCCTATGCTTATGCAATGGAGCGTCGGGGCTATCTGCGTTAATCCGCCTCTATCATACATGCTGTAGAAGCGGATCAACGCGGATATTTACGCGGATTTACGCAGAAAAAGATCGAAATGCTTTATTTATTATACAAAAATACCTCGCATTGGGCGAGGGAAAAGTATTGCGCCGATTTTTTATGACATCACCTCGTTAAGACCTTTGGCCCTTTTTTGGTAATGGCGATGGTATGCTCAAAATGCGCCGATAACGATTCGTCGGCGGTTTTGTACGTCCAACCGTCATCGGCAAGCGTAATAGCTTTACCTCCTGCAGACAACATGGGCTCAATGGCGATCACCATGCCCGCTTGAAGCTTCGCACCCTCATTTGCGTTCCCGAAATTCGGCACCTGCGGATCTTCGTGCAGAGCGCGACCAATGCCGTGTCCGACCAAATCCCGTACCACCGAAAAACCTTGGTGTTCCGCGTATACTTGGATTGCATGGCCAATGTCGCCAACCGTGCTTCCGACTCGCGCCGCCTCAATACCGATCTGAAGCGCCCGTTCGGTAACCGCAAGGAGTCGCGCGGCTTGGGGGTGCACCGGACCCACCGGAAGCGTTATGGCCGAATCGGCATACCAGCCGTCATATATAACCCCAAAATCCAAACCCACGACATCGCCGACCGCAAGAACGCGATCCGACGGAAGCCCGTGCACTATTTCTTCGTTTACCGATACACAGAGAGATGCCGGATACCGGCGGCCTCCCGAAACATATCCCAAAAACGCGGGCCTTGCTTTATAGGACAAAACGAGCTTGTTCGCAAGCTCGTCGAGATCTTTCGTGCGCACACCGGGTTTTACAACCTTGCGTACCCGTTGCAACACCTTTGCCAGTATTGAGCCGGCATGCGCCATTTTCTTAATATCGTCGGGAGATTTTAGATTCAATGCCAATTTTCAATTTTTACTGAATGATACAATAATTCAATTGGAACATTCATTGGAAATTGTGACTTGAAAATTGAAAATTAATTGAGGTGCTTAAGAATGTCTTCGTGCACTTGTTCGGGCGATTGCTTGCCGTCAATGCGGATAAGCCATTCTTTTTTTTCATAATGCACTACCACCGGCTCGACATCGGTGTGGTAATACGCCAAGCGGCTCTCGATCGCCTTGGGCGTATCGTCGTCGCGTTTTACCAGAGCGCCTCCGCAATCGCAGATACCCTGTTGAATCTCGGGAGCATTCCCCATGTAGATCTTCTTGCATCGCCCGCATACGCGGCGCGACAGCAGGCGCTCGCGCGCTTCGTCCTCGCTGATATCGAGCAAAAATACCTTCGGGGGGATTCGCCCCGCCCACTCAAGCACGTCATCGATCATAAGCGCCTCCGGAAGCATGCGGGGGCTTCCGTCAAAAATAATATGCACGCCCGTGTCGGTGTGCATGACCTCGTAAATCCACAAATAACTGACAAACCATGACGGGGCAAGCTTGCCCGCAACGAGCTCCGTTTTAAGACGCCGCGCCGCCGGTATGTCGAGCTTCGTAAATTCCCGCAGCATATCTCCCGTGCCGATGATCTTTGCCGAGAGCGCGCGCTCCAGCAAATGCGCCTGCGTGCCTTTTCCTGCACCGGCTTTTCCGAGAAAAATAATGGTGAAGGGCATCGGTCTAGCTTGTAGCGTGTAGCTTGTAGCTTTTTAGAAGTTCCTAAGAAGCTAAGAAGCTAAAAGCTAAAAGCTAAAAGCTAAGCTAGAATGTTTCGTACTGCCGCATCGTCAACTGGGCATTGACCGCCTTCATGGATTCGAGCACCACCGACACGACGATAAGCACGGCGGTTCCGCCAATGGTCAGCGTGGACAATCCCGTGGCGCTCTGCAAGATAAACGGCAAAACGGCCACGCCTCCCAAAAAGATCGCGCCCACCAGCGTAATCCGGTTGATGATATAGGAAAGATGATCCGCCGTAGGAGCGCCCGGACGTATGCCGGGAACAAAACCGCCTTGCTTCTGCAGGTTTTCCGCAATTTGGTGCGGTTCAAACGTTACGGCGGTATAAAAATAAGTGAATACGATCACGAGGAAAAAGTACACCAGACCGTAAACGCGCTGATCGGTAAAAAGGCCTGCCATTATCCGAGAAAATTGCGCAAGAGACGGAACGGTCGATTGAGAAAAAAATGTGGCGATCATTCCGGGAAACAACATAATCGAAAGGGCAAAAATGATGGGAATAACGCCGGCTTGATTTACGCGAAGCGGCAAGTAGGTCGAAGCACCGCCAAAAACACGATTTCCCCGAACCCGTTTTGCGTATGAAACCGGAATAAGCCGTTCGGCCTCGCTGATAAAGGTGACCGCCGCGATCACCGCAACCGCGACAACCGCAAATACGACATACAGGGGAATATTTGCCCGGCTTCCGGTAAGCAGGGTTTGTTGGATCGTGGAAGGAATGCCGGAGACGATACCGGCAAAGATAATGAGCGAGACGCCATTACCCATGCCTTTTTCCGAAATAAGCTCACCCAGCCACATTAAAAGCACGCTACCCGCGGTTACGGTCAGCAACGTGGTAACCAGCGTAAAGGGTGCTAAGGGCGCCACAACCTGTTGATTCTGCAGAAGCGTGATCGTGCCATATCCTTGCAATAAAGCCAAAGGAACCGTCAACATCCGAGAAATTTGATTGAACTTTTGCCGCCCGGCCTCGCCCTCTTCCTGATACATTACCTTCAGTTTCGGAAACACCATGGTCAGCAACTGCATGATAATGGAACCGGTGATATACGGACCGACACCAAGCATCATCAGCGAAAAATTCGACAGACCCCCTCCGGAAAACAAATTAAACAGGCCGAACACCTGATTACCCTCAAAAAACTGCCGCAACCGCACAACGTCAACGCCGGGAATGGGAATGGCCGACGCGATCCGAAACACGATCAAAAGCGCCGCAATAAAAAGCAGCTTGTCGCGAAGGTCTTTTGCCTTGAAGAGTTGAAGGATCTTGTCCATTACGTGTTTACCGCTTCTATAGTTTATCCGTGTAGATATCCACGCCTATCCACTTCTCTATACGGCGATCGTAGAAGCGGAAGTACGCAGATAGCCCCGACGCTCCATTGCATAAGCATAGGAAAGTCGGGATCCCGACCGCTCCATAATCCTAATCGGTGGATGCGTCGGGGTAACGCGGAAGAACGCGGAAAAGAATACTATTGTATCGAGCCGCCGGCACCTTCAATCGCTTGTTTTGCGCTCGCTGATACCGTGCAAGCCTTAATCATAAGGCGCTTGGTAAGCTTGCCGGATCCCAAAATCTTCACGTGCGGCATGCGCTTGCCGAAAGCCGTTATCAGATCCTTGGCCGCCAGCGACTTGGGCGAAACCACATCGCCCGCGGCATAGTGGGCATCGAGGTCGCGTACATTTACCGTAAGCGCTTTGGTGACCGGAGAAATAAAGCTGTGCTTGTGGCGGCCCCTGCGCTTGGGAATCTGTTTAAGATAGTCGCGAATCGCCGGACGTATACGGTGTCCGGAACGCGACTTCTGCCCTTTTTGGCCGCGACCGGATGTGGTGCCGCGCTTGCCGCCCCTGCCAATCCGCCTTTTTTTCTTGTTATTTCCTGTAAGATTGTGTAACTGCACACCTTTAGCTTTTTAACTTGCGGCCTGCAGCTTTTTGGAAACGCCCAAGAAGCTGAGAAGCCGGAAAGCCAAGAAGCTGATCTAAAGTTTTTTGAGCGCTTCAAGCGTCGATCGGGCAATATTAACCTTGTTCTTTGAACGGATGATCTTCGCCGTAATATGCTTAATCCCCACCAATGCGCAGACTGCGCGAACCGGCCCGCCGGCAACAAGTCCCCTGCCCTCCGTGGCGGGCTTCAAAAGCACTTGGGCGGTTCCGTATTTGGCGCTCGTTTCATGGGCGATCGATCCTTTTTCTGTTATAGGAATCGAGATCATATCCTTTTTCGCCTGCCGCGTCGCTTTTTCGATCGCAAGCGCGACATCTCCTCCCTTGGCCACGCCGATGCCGACCCTTCCTTTAAGATCACCCAGCACTATCGCGGCGCGGAAACTAAAACGCTTGCCGCCTTCCACGACCCTGGTAACGCGGCGAATTTCGAGCGTTTTTTGCTCAAATTCGCTTTTTTCTTTTTGCTGTTGTGGTCGAGCCACGTTATGGCTTTTTAGCTTGTAGCTTGTAGCTTTTTATAAATTCCTAAAAAGCTAGAAAGCCAAGAAGCTAAGAAGCTGTTAAAATTGGAGGCCGCCTTCGCGGGCACCCTCGGCGACCGCCTTCACTCGCCCCTTATACGCATAGCCGCCGCGATCGAACGTTACGCGCGCGACGCCCTTCGCCTTTGCGCGCTCAGCAAGCAACGCCCCCGTAGCGTGCGACTGACTTGTTTTGTTTCCCGCAGTTTTTCCTTTTTTCAGTATTTCACGAGAGCTTGCCATAGCCAGCACGCGTCCGGTCTCATCATCGATAAGTTGCGCAAATACGTATTTTGAGGAACGAAACACCGAAAGCCGCGGATTTGACGCCACACCACGCACCTTGCCGCGAATACGTTTCCGGCGTTTTAGGCGCAATCGCGTTTTCATTTTTGTTTTATCTTTCTTCATATCTTAAACGTTATTTGGCTGCGGCGGTCGCTTTTTTACCGGCCTTGCGCCGAATAACTTCGCCAACATAATGAATACCCTTTCCTTTATACGGTTCCGGCGGCTTTTTGGCACGAATATCCGCGGCGACTTGCCCAACCAATTCTTTATTAATGCCCGAAATGACTATGGTGTTTTTTTCCACTTTGAACGTGACACCTTCGGGCGCCGTCACCAGAACCGGATGAGAAAAACCAAGCGCCAGCGTCAATTGTTTTTCACCCGTTGCCTGAACGCGATAGCCAACGCCTTCCAATTCGAGCCGCTTTTCGTATCCGCTGGTCACCCCACGGATCATATTCGCCAATAACGCACGTTCAAGGCCCCATAAGGCAGGGGTTCGTCGACTTTGACGCGCCGGGATAACCACCACGGCTCCGTCTTTAATCTCCGCGCGAATTTCGTCGTGCAACAAGCGTCGCAGTCCGCCTTTGGGTCCCGTAATGGAAACCAAGCCGCCGTTGACTTCAACGGTTACGCCTTTGGGTATAACAATGGGTAATTTGCCGATTCTAGACATACGTAAATAATATCGAATATCCAATCTCTAATTTCTAATAACAGCCTATGATTGAATATCTAATATTCGGTATTTGCTATCCTTTGAAATATGGCTTTACCATATTTCGAACAGTACTTCTCCGCCGACTTTTTCTTTCCGGGCCTGCGCATCCGTCAATACGCCCTTCGGGGTCGAGACCAATGCCGCGCCGTATCCTTGCCGGACAGAACGCAACTCGCGCCAGCCGCGATACACGCGTTTGCCGGGCTTGGAAACCCTCCGGAGGGCGGCAATGCGGGCCTTTCCCTTCACGTCATATTTCAACGTCAATGCCAATTCACTCTTCTCCTGCTTTCCTTTTTTTCCTTGTCGCGTCGCGCTTTCGATCCATCCTTCACGCACCAACACATCCGCTATGGCCTGCGTCAGGGTGCTGCAAAAAACATCGACAGATGCCCTCTGAATGGCATTTGCGTTTCGTATTCGGGTGATCATGTCTGCAATAGGATCCATGAGCGATAATTAACCAAATTTCTAATTGCTCTAATTTCTAAACAATCATTGAGAACATTTACTTAAAAATGATTTCAATTTGTGTTTAGGTCAATTAGGTTGATTAGGTTAACTAGAAATTTACCAACTGGATTTGCGAATGCCGGGTATTTCTCCTCGCTGAGCCAGTTCGCGGAAACAAATCCTGCAAAGATCAAAGTCGCGCATATAGCCCCTGCGGCGTCCGCACCGAAAACATCGGCGAATGGTGCGCGTTGAAAACTTTGGCTTTTTCTTTGCTCGTGCTACTTGAGAAGTCTTTGCCATATTCCTTCAGTTTATTCGGCGTTCTTCCGCGTCACTATCTGCGTACTTCCGCTTCTATCGTACACGCCGTAGAAGCTGATTAGCGCGGATATCTACGCGGATTTACGCAGAATCGCATCGCAACAATTTATTTAATCGGAAACCCTAACAATTTGAATAATTTAAGTCCATGTTCGCGCTCTTGCGCCGTCGTCGTTACAATAACCTGAAATCCAAAAATGGTCTTTACATCATCGCCCGACGCTTCAGGAAACACGAAGTGCTCCTTGATGCCGACCGAAAGGTTGCCGCTTTGATCCACCGCTTTTTCCGGAATACCCCGAAAGTCCCGGGTTCGCGGAAGGGCGGCGCTCACCATCCGCTCAAGAAAATCCCACATGCGCTTTCCACGAAGGGTAATTTTAAATCCGATATCCATTCCCTGCCGGGTCTTGAATGACGCGATAGCCTTCTTCGCCTTTGTTCTGACCGGCTTCTGGCCGCTAATGCGCGCCAGATCCCGCTCGATATCCACAAGCACTTTTTCGTCGCGCAAATATTTTCCGATACCGATATTGATCGTAACCTTTTCAATGCGCGGAGCCGCCATGGCGTTTTTAAAGCCGAATTCTTTGGCCAGCTGGGGGACAACGGTTTTTTTGTATTTCTCGAACAATAACATATCTTTGCAAAGTTTGAATTATTATACTTCGCTGTTGCACTTTTTACATATCCGCTGCTTTTTCGTATCTGTCATGGCATAGCCGACCCGCGTCGCCTTACCGCATTTCGGGCACATCAGCGAAACCTTGGCAACGGAAACCAGGGCCGGAATGGACGCAATCTGTCCCTTCTCACCGGCTTTTTTCGGTCGGAGGTGTTTTTTGGCGATGTTCAAGCCTTCAACCCGTATCCTGCCTTCATCGGGCAGCGCAACCATAACTTTCCCCGTTTTTCCACGGTCTTTTCCGGAAAGCATTTTTACATTGTCGCCTTTGTGAATCTTCATGGCTTTACGAATTACGTAATGAATACATGCTTACTAAATCTTCCTCCCTTTATATAAAATTATACGACTTCCGGTGCCAATGAAATAATCTTCGTAAATCCCCTATCCCGCAGTTCCCGCGCAACCGGACCGAATACGCGGCCTCCTTTCGGTTCTTTTCCGTCAACAATAACAACCGCGTTGTCATCAAATCGAATATATGAGCCGTCGGAACGGCGCGTTGCCTTTCGCGTCCGAACGATCACCGCCTTCACAATGTCTTTCTTCTTGACGGCTTTCCTCGGTTCGGCTTCCTTTACGGAAGCCACGATGATATCGCCCAAGCCTGCATACCTCCGGCGCGTTCCGCCGTATACCTTAAAACATTTTACGAGCCTGGCTCCCGTATTATCCGCTACCGTTAACCATGTGCCTGCTTGAATCATGCAAATAGCTTTTGGCTTTTCGCGTTTAGCTTTTGGGGATTCCCATAAGCTATCGGCGCCTAGCCATCAGCTGATACTACTTACTTTCCGCCTCCGATTCCAATTCGGGTTTGGATAAGATTAAATGCCGATCTTCACCGATTTTTTCGATCACGCGCCAGCGCTTATCCCGCGAAATCGGCCGCGTTTCCTCGATAATAACCTTGTCACCCGTGTGATACGCGCCCGTCTCATCGTGTGCTTTGAATTTTTTCGATACGCGAAATCGCTGTTCGTATTTCGGATGCTTCTTCAGGCGTTCAACGCGGACCACAACGGTCTTCTGCATTTTGTCAGAGACCACGGTACCGGTAAGTTTTCTCCGCTTGATTGGTTTTTGCGTTGTCATGTTATTTTTTTATGAATTTCGTCTTAATGGGCAGTTTGTGGGCGGCAAGCCGAAACGCTTGCCGGGCCTGCTCTTCGGTAACGCCATCGATCTCAAAAAGTATGCGTCCCGGCTGAATGGCGACCACATAATGATCGACGCCACCCTTGCCACCGCCCATAGGAACTTCCGTACCTTTCTTGGTGACCGGCTTGTCCGGAAACACCCGAATCCAAATTTTACCGCCGCGCTGTACAAAATGGGTCATTGCGCGCCGCGCAGCTTCGATCTGCCGCGCGGAAATCCATCGCGTCCCGTCCGATTTCAATCCGAAAGAGCCAAAAGCAAGCAAGGTGCCGCGCGACGCCACTCCTCGGGTTCGTCCCTTCTGCCATTTGCGATGTTTTACTTTTTTTGGGAAAAGCACGACATGCCGTGAAACTTGAAACTTGAAACTTGAAACTTTTACGCTTCATGCTTCATGCTTCATGCTTCATGCGTTATTTCCTGTCCTTCTCAAATACCTGTCCTTTATAAATCCACACTTTTATACCGACAACTCCATAGGTCGTATGCGCCTCCGCTCTGGCAAAGTCAATATTCGCACGGAGCGTATGCAGGGGCAGCCGTCCTTTCGCAAGCCATTCACGCCGCGCGATCTCAGCACCCCCGATCCGTCCCGACAACATAATCTTTGCTCCTTCAACGATTTTATTCGCAAGCATTTTGTCGCGCGCCTGTTTCATGATGCGCCGATGCGGTAGGCGCTTCTCGAGTTGCTCGGCAATGCTTTCGGCCATGATGCGCGCCGATGTTTCGGCGCTCTTCACCTCTTCGACACGAACTTTTATCTGCTGCGCGGCCTCTTTGGAGCCAAGCATTTGTTGCAACTGCTTCTGCAGATCTTCAATGCCTCCGCCACCCCTCCCGATCACAATACCGGGACGCGCCGTCTTAATAATGACCGAGACGGCATTGGGCGACCGCTCGATCTCTATCACATCCACTGCGGCACCCTTGAGCTTTTTATCCAGATAGGAACGGATCTGAACGTCCTGGCGCAGCAGGCTGCGAAAATGCTTGCGATTCATCCACCGCGATCGCCACGGTTCAATATAGCCAAGCCGGAATGATAATGGATTTATTTTCTGACCCACAGTAATAGCTTTTTAGCTTTTTAGCTTTTTAGCTTTTTAGTTGAAAAGATTGATTTGCTACAATGCTTTTTTCTAAGAAGCTAACAAGCTAATCAGCTACAAGCTGACTAGACGCTTTTGCGCCTGAAAAATCTTCTTCCCATGTCGGTAACGGTTTTTTTCAAACCATGCGTTTCTTCCCGTTTCGCGCGCCTCGTCGACAAATCTGAAGTCGCCTGTTCCCGTTCCGCGCTCATTTCTTCAAGCGTGGAAACTTCCTTTGCTTTGGCGGCTTTGGTGGGCGCTGTTCTGGTGAACCGCTTTTTACTTACCACGGCCCGCTCACCAAGAATCAATGTAACATGGCTGGTATGCTTATGAATGTCCGCCGCCCTGCCGAATGCGCGCGCCCGATACCGCTTCAGCATGGGCCCTTTATCAACCGTAAGCGACTGAATGAAAAGCGCCGCATGATCTTTTTGAAAATTATGCAGGGCATTCGCAACCGCCGATCTGAGCAGCTTTTTCAGCGGATCCGCCGCCCGCTTTGCAATATGTTCGAGTCGCACTTCAGCCTCATCGACATCCATGCCGCGAATCGCATCAGCGACCAGGCGGATTTTCCGAGGCGACATGCGAAGATAATTCAGTTTTGCGATTATAGCCACGCAAACTAGCTTGTAGCTTGTAGCTTGTAGCTTTTTAGGATATCTCCTAAGAAGCTAAGAAGCTAAGAAGCTAAGAAGCTGACTTATTTTTTCTCCGGACCGGATGCTTTTGCCGCTTTGGCCGATTCGATTTCCGCGTCCTTCTGCCGCTGTTCTATTTCTTTCTGCATTTTTCCGCCATGGCGCGTGAATCTGCGCGTTGCGGCGAATTCTCCCAGTCGATGGCCAACCATTTCTTCCGTAACAAAGACCGGAATATGCACCTTGCCATTATGCACGCCGAGCGTAAAACCAACCATTTCAGGAGAAACCATCGAATCTCTCGACCAGGTTTTAATGACTACCTTGTCGCCAATGCGAACTTTGCCCAATTTTTTGAGCAGCTTCGGATCGACCCAAGGACCTTTTTTAAGACTTCGTGACATATGCGTACTATTGGTTATTTTCTTCGGCGCGAAACAATGTATTTTGAACTTAAGGATTTCCGGTTACGCGTTTTCACACCCATCGCTCGCTTGCCCCAGGGCGTTTTAGGCGCCTTCAATCCGATGGGTTGTCGGCCTTCGCCGCCTCCATGCGGGTGATCAACGGGATTCATGGCCGAACCGCGAACACTGGGACGGATGCCCTTCCAGCGAGACCTGCCCGCTTTTCCGTAATTCTCCAGCCCATGTTCGATATTCGACAACTGCCCGACGGTTGCCAAGCATTCGGAAAAGAACCGGCGCACTTCGGTCGAAGGAAGCTTCAGATTGGTAAACCGCCCTTCTTGCGCGATCACTTCCGCATACGAACCTGCCGAACGCGCAAGCATTCCGCCCCGCCCCGGAAAAAGCTCAATATTGTGCACGAACGTACCGATCGGCAGGTGTTTCAGCGGCATGCGATTGCCCGGATCATGGGGTAAGGCATTTTTGGAACTGAAGATGCTGGCCCCGACGGCAACGCCTTTCGGCGCCAACATATACCGCTTTTCTCCGTCCCGATACACCGCAAGCGCGATAAATGCCGAACGGTTCGGATCGTATTCGATAGAGGCGATTTTTGCGGGAATGTCGAATTTATCTCCTTTAAAATCAACGATCCGATACCTGCGCTTATGCCCGCCGCCCTTGTGCCGCACCGTAATACGTCCCATGGCACCCCGTCCGGCTTTGGACGTATGCGGTGCCAGCAGGGATTTTTCCGGCTTGGTCTTGGAGAGCGAGCTGTAGTCTACCACGCTCATCTGCCGCCGTCCCGGTGTTGTTGGTTTGAAGTATTTCATAAGAGTAATCGCGAATATACAAATTTATTTCAATATACGAATCAGTGATCAGCATACAAATATCATAAGTGGTATTTGTATGTTTGATTGTTAATTCGTATATTACCTGCTTCAATTCGTATATTTGCGAATACTATTGCATGTCGATCGTCTGCCCCTCCTTTACCCGCACAACCGCCTTGCGTAGTCCTTTTTTCCATCCTTCCAAGCGACCGCGCATTCGTTTTTTTCGCGGAATCGTTATCATGCGCACATTTTCTACCGTAACAGCGAATAACTTTTCGATCGCCGCTTTGGTCTGAAATTTGGTCGTCGTTTCGTGAACAATGAAGGTATACTGATTCTGCGCGTGCAGCTGCGTTGCCTTTTCGGTTACATGCGCCTTTTTAAAAAAGTGTGAAAATATCTTCTTTTGTTCTTCCGTAAATCCGGATTGCTTTTTTTCTTTAGCACCCGACGACGCCGGTTCCGCAGCCTTTTTGGATGGGATTTCGTTGCCGATCTTTTTCTTTAATGTTTGCACGATGGACACACTAACGCAACAACTAACAATTAACATTTGACATTTAAC
>JAUYLV010000044.1 GCA_030699565.1 bacterium | reverse complement strand
GAGGCTACCACGCGAGAAGAACAAATCAGACCCAAAAAACTCTACTTTAAAAGCGCTTCTTAATGAGTGCGCTTTTATAGCGCTTGGGGTGATGGGGTTTTAAGCGTACGATTTTCACGTGGAGTCTGCCTGCGGCGATATCTTTTTTAAGCTGCACCACATATGCCGCCTGATCGTAGCCGAGAGCGATGATATCCGGCTTCTGACGCAAGACGTGAGATAAGTAACCGGTCCGATCGCCAAACACCGCCTGATCAACCATCGAAAGGTTCGCGACAAGTTCCCGCCGATCGCGTTCGGCAAGCAGGGGAGAGGTGCCCTTGATCTTTTTTACGTTTGCGTCGCGTGCGATCGAGACGATTAAAAAATCGCCAAGCATCTTGGCCTGACGTAAGAATGAAAGATGCCCCGGATGGAGCAGGTCGAAGGTGCCGAAACACATTACTCTCACGCGCTTCTCTTTGTTGCGAAGATTAATTATGCGCATGCAAATGATGTTATTAAAAGTTTTTGCAATATGGAACGCGCGTGAGTAATTTTCAATTTCCAATTCTCAATTTTCAATGGCAAGCTTTGAGATGAATTATTTATAGCGTGACAAGCGAGTGAATAACATGCGGAGCCAATTTTTGCCTGCCCGGAAAGGCGACGAGTTCTATGAGAAAGCCCATGCCAACCAAATTTCCATCCAGTTTTTTTATGAGACGCGCCGCCGCTTCCGCGGTTCCGCCCGTTGCCAATACGTCATCGATCAGAACGACTTTTTCTCCCGGCTTTATGGCATCGACATGCATTTCCAGGACCGAATGCCCGTATTCGAGTTCATGGTATTCCCTGATTATTTCGTATGGGAGCTTGCCTTTTTTTCGGACAACCGCAAGACCGGCCCCCAACGCATAGGCGACTGGCGCCGCTACAAGAAATCCCCGCGCATCGATGCCGACCACCTTATCGATTTTCTCGTTGCCGAACGCATCGGCCAGGCCGTCTACGGCCAGCTTAAAAGCAGCCGGATCTTCCAGGAGCGGCGTGATGTCGTAAAACATCACTCCTTCTTTGGGAAAGTTAGGGATATGGCGAAGCTTGGTTGCAAGATTTAATGTTGTGGGCATAAAAAAGTATTAAGCGAATTGTTATCGAGTCGAACTCGGTTTCTCATTGAACCTGCAACCCGCGTCTTATATTTACATTTTAATTTTTGGGTGTGGGTGTGCATGGATTCGAACCATGAACCCCCGCCTTATATGAATTTTTGTCGGCTCGGCAGGGATCGAACCTGCAACCCGCGCCTTATAAGAGCGCTGCTCTACCATTGAGCTACGAGCCGAGAATCGCCGACTAAAATTCATATAATTTCTTCACTCAAACGATATGAAAATAAACTCTCATGCCGCCCGCAGAAGCAAATACTTTTGCTTCTGCCCACTGCACTACGAGCCGAACGATAACAAAATAGTAGCTTATTATTACGTAATAATCAAATAAAATAGCCCGGTTGCGGGCTATGAAAATTCAAGGTTCCTGCGTGATGTGGCCTTTGCGGTGACGCGCGCCAACCTTAAGGGGCTTTTGTGTTTCCGCATCTTGGAATACGCCCTCGACTTCGATGCGGATCTCGTTGAACGAGCCCGGTTTGGTGGCGGCATTCGATGTCCATTCGATCGTGTATTGCGCGCGCAGCGCATCCGAAATCTCGGAGAATATACCCGGCAATTCTCCCGGAAAGGCGGGGGAGTACAGCTTTCCGCCGGTCAGGTCCGCAAGGGTGCGCAATTGGCTTTCGGCCTGCAAGAGCGCCATTTGACTGGCGCCATCCATGTATCCATCACTTCGGTACTGCAGCGATTTGCCGATGCGCACGGGGTAGATGACGGCAGCAGTGTTTTGCGCGCGCTTTTGAAGCTCTTTGAAGTTGTTCTTGCTGAACGTGTCGATGCCGGTGGAGATCAGCACGATGGAAACGCGGTTCATGCTGCCGGGATCTTTCTTCTCCGCCATATCGATGCGATCCAGAAGTTCGATTGCGGTGTCGAACAGGTTGCTTTCATAGAATGCCGGCGGCTGGCTCAGTAACGCGTAAAGTTCCTGCACCAGGTCGTTCTTGTTCTTGGTAAAATCAACACCGATATGCGATCGGATGTCATACCAGACAAATGCCGCCCAGTCTTCCGGACGCAGATTCTGCAGAAATGCGATCGGGGCGTTTTGGATTTCGCCCGCCTCGCCGTAATAGCCGCATCCATATGGATCGGGGTTGCCCGCGCAGCTGATTTGGAATGCGAGGCCGGAATAATCCAACGCCATGATAACCGTGATCGTTTCTTTGGGCGGCGTAAATCCGGTTATTGGCTGTTCAACGCAGTCCTTGCGCTTTTTGGCGTTTTTGCATTGGTAGACGCGGAAGTTATCTTTAGTCAGATCCGGGTTTGTCACAATGGCACCTTTGTCGGTTACGACGGTGGCACTGGCGGTGACGGATGTGATGGATGTCGGCGTTTGGCTCTGACTATCCATGACGAATAGGACGAAAAGCACCAAGACGACCATGGCCAGAAGCACGATATCTCGGAATCGCATAAGACACACTCCTTTTTGAATATTCATTTAAAAATGAACGTATCAAGAGCGTACGACTTATTCCCCCTTTCGTAAAGGGGGTGGCGAAGCCGGGGATTTGGAGAAAGGGAAAATAAATTCCTCCCTTCTTCGGAGTATTTCCTTTAGGAAAGGGGGGAATAAAAACTGCCCCGTAATGGCGGGGCAGTTTCAGCGAGCAAAGTCTATGCGAGGTATTTTTTTCAGCGGTTACGCCTTCATCAATGCGGCGAATTCTTCGCGTTCCAGAGTTTCTTTTTCCATCAGGGTCTTGGCGATGAGATTGAGTTTGGCGCGGTGCGTGGTAATGGTTTTCTCCGCTGTTTTTTTCGCGTCCATAATGAACCGCTCCACTTCCTCGTCGATCAGTTTTGCGACGGATTCGGAATAATTCTTTTCGGTGGAGATCTCCTTGCCCAAAAAGATCATCTCCTGCCGCTCGCCGAAAGTGATGGGTCCCAGTTTTTCGGACATGCCGAACCGCGTTACCAGTTTTCGCGCCAGATCGCTTGCTTTTTCCAGGTCATTGGAGGCGCCGGTGGTGATATCGCCGAATACGATGCCCTCGGCCACAAAGCCGCCGAGCATTACCGCAAGGTCCGTTATGAATTCTCCGCGCGACCTAAGCCGCCGATCCTCGAGCGGTAACTTCAACGTGTAGCCTCCGGCCTGTCCGCGGGCGATGATCGAAATCTTATGCACCGGATCGGCGTTCGGCAGGGAGGCGGCGACCAAGGCATGTCCCGCTTCGTGGTAGGCGGTGATTTCTTTTTCCTTTTTTGTAATGACGCGGCTTTTGCGTTCGGGTCCCAGCATAACTTTTTCTATGGACTCGAAGAGTTCATTCTGGCCGATGATCTTTTTGCCGCGTCGCGCGGTAAGGATCGCTCCTTCGTTCACCAGGTTTGCCAGATCCGCTCCCGAAAATCCCGGGGTACGCTCCGCCACCCCCCGAAGGCTTACGTCTTCGGCCAATGGTTTGCCTTTGGCGTGGATCTTCAGGATCTCTTCGCGGTCGTTGATGTCTGGTTCGTCCAATGTGACTCTGCGGTCGAAGCGGCCGGGACGCAAAAGCGCCGGGTCCAGAATATCGGGCCGGTTGGTTGCGGCAATAATGATCACGTTCGTATCGGTATCAAAGCCGTCCATTTCGACCAGGATTTGGTTTAAGGTTTGTTCGCGCTCGTCGTGCCCGCCGCCGAGTCCGGCGCCGCGATGGCGGCCTACCGCATCGATCTCATCAATGAACACGATGGCCGGCGCATGGCGCTTGGCTTCTTTAAAAAGATCGCGCACGCGGCTGGCACCCACGCCGACGAATAATTCGACGAATTCCGATCCGGACATATTGAAAAACGGAACATTCGCCTCGCCGGCCACGGCTTTGGCCAGCATGGTCTTGCCCGTACCGGGGGATCCTACCAGTAATACGCCTTTGGGAATCTTGGCGCCCAGTTCGAGGAATTTTTTCGGATGCTTGAGGAATTCAACGACCTCCTCCAACTCCTCCTTCGCTTCCTTTAAGCCCGCAACATCGGCAAAGGTGACGCGGTTTTTTTTATCGGTAGGGTCTACCATGCGCGCCTGCGATTTGCCGAACGAGAATGCCTGCATATTGCCCCGTTGCGCCTGGCGGATCATGAACCAAAAAAGGAGTCCGATGAAAATGAACGGCAAAAATATGGGCAGCAGCACCGACAGCCAATAGAAGAATCCGGAGGGTTCTTTCGCCTCGATCTCCACTTGCGCGATCTTTTGGGGGTCAACTCCATACGTGGTGAGGATTTCGGCAAGGGAGCTTTCGCTTTCTTTTCGCGTGGTCTGTTTTTTTGTTTCACCGCCCTCGGATTCGGGTTTTAAGGTGACGGTAAGATTATTGCCTTCCACCTCGACTTTACCCACCTTTTCATCGAGGATTTCGGCGACGAGGGTGTTGAAGCCGATCTTTTCCGGCTCCTCGGGCCGGCGCAAGATGGAATAGGCGCTCGAGATCAAGAGCATGATGAGTATGACGGTAAGGAAGTTTTTTAATGCTTTGTTCATACGCAATATAGTATGGGAATTATATTATGAATATTTAATGTTGATTTTTCGGGTGAAAACAGTGTACGACATTTCAACCTTATTGTGAAGTATATACAATAATGAATTTGCTGTCGAATAATAATGGCTCGTTTGAAGTAAGCCGGAAAATGGGAATAGCACGTGCCACATATTGGTACATTCGGCAATGCTCCATTAACTCACGATCGTGAGTTAGTGGAGGAGTAACCATTTTATATATTTCCGTGAATTACAATCTCCCCTTTGTAACCCCGGCGAAGGCCGAGGCCTATAGCTTTTAAAAGAATCAGGATTCTGGTCTTCACTGGAATGATTCCACGGAGATGTTTCGTAATTCAGCGTAATCATGCAAAAGCGAAAAAAATCGCCCCTCATATGCTTGTGCACATGAGGGGCAGTCCGATTCCGCGTTGGGATTCGGATGATTGGTTAAGCGGTTGCGGATGCCGCTTCCGCAGAAGCCGGGGTTTCGATCGAGCTGGGCTCGATCTGGGCCGCAGGTTCCGGGGTTGCGGATCCATTGGAGTGGCTGGTTGCCGCCAAAGCGATGAGCGCCCGAAGCTTGTCGCGAAGACAGTCGTCGAGTTTCTTGTTGGCGACAATCTGCTTCTCGCTCGGACACTTCTTTGCGTTTTTGAACGCCTCCTTGCCGACTGCCTTGGCTTGGCTTGGGGTCCAATCCGCTTCTGCGAGGCTTGAAAATCCAGCCTGTGCAAAAAGCTTCTTGAACCACGGAGAAAGCGTAAGGGTTCTGGCATCGAACTCGACGTCGGACTCGGTCTTTTCCGATGAAGCAGCGTTGGACGCTGCGCTCACTGGATTTGAAACCGAGTTTGACTCGGCGGCTGTGGTTTGACCCACTACCGTCTCGCCGTTCGCCGTTGCCTCCGCGGTTTCCTGCATCGGCTCGACCGTTTCCTGCGGTGTCTGGATATACGCAAGGAGTTTCGTGAAATACTCTTGAACTTCCGCGGCCCTCGACGGATCGAGTTCCGGGGAAGTCTTGAGTATTTCCATCAACTCCTCAAGGGTTCCGCCGGACAATACTTCGAACGCGTTCGGGGTCTTGGCGATGAGATCGGCCAGATAATGCGCCGTTTCCTCATCGAGCTGCGGATATTGCTGGCGAACCAGCTTCTCCACGGCTGCTCCCATGGCGACGCCGGTCGTATTCCATGACGGCTTGGTCGGATGCGTCCCATTGCCGTTGGCGCCGGTTGCCTGCTTGCGGTTGGGCTGACCGGTTGTTGGGTTGTCGGTTTTCCGGTTCCGCAGGAACCCGGGTAATTCCAGATCCATGCGGCGGTAGAGCCCCGCCAGATCGCTGACTTCCTTCCGAACTTCAAGCATGATCGCATCCGGAGCCATATTCGGGAACGCACGGTAAAGCGTGCGCGCCATTTTATGGATGTCCGGAAACGGCCGACCACCGTTGAAACTTTCGGAAAGCGCTTCAGTAATCGGGAAGGCTGGACTGGTTTGGGGTTGAGCGGACTCGGTGTCCTCCTTCGCCGAAGGCTTCGGTAGGACGCGGTCCTCCTTCGCCGAAGGCTTCGGTAGGACACTGTCCGTCTTGCCATCGGGCGAAGACGGGGTTGAAGGTTCGGATGCCGGCTTGGAGGCGAAGTGCGCCTTGAGTGTGCCGACGCTCTTGAACTGATTGAGCGCCTCGCGGGCGGACTTACCCGATGCCATTTCGTTTCTCACCAACTCCCTGATCTGCGGAACCAGCGGTTCCAGAAACTTCGGGTAGTTTTTGAGTCCGAAATGTAGCCGGATCGTTTCGAGTACTTCCGCGTCGGTTAGGACGCTGTCTTCCTTCGCCAAAGGCTTCGGCGCGGCAGTGGTAGCCGGGGCCTCGGATTTGGCGGGAGCCACCTGAACGTTCGGGGTCTCGGGCGCAGTCGCGGCAGGTTTGACTGCCTGGCTTGGCGCCGGACCGGGTTTCCGTTGCTGCCGTTCCCGTTCGGCTTCGAACGCGACGTTCTTGCCGGCAAGATTCTGCACGGCAGCCACAAGCGCCTCTCCGAACGTCGCCAGGACTTTATCGCCGAACTCGCGCGACAATTCCTTCATGATCAGCTTCGGATCATCAGCCCGCCTCAACAGGTCGTCGGCGGCGAAAATCGCCGTTGAGATCGCCTGCTGGCAGCGGATGTCCCGTCCTTGATCGAGCGGAATGCCGGTTGTGTTCGTGATCCACACTTCGTTCTTGCCCATCGGGATCTGCGCCTTCACAACAGCCAGGCCGGGCTCTCCGTGACCTCCGACGAGCCGCCGGAAATACGTGACGCCGTTGCGATCGGTCCGCATGGATCGGATCTTTTTGCCGTCGCGCGCAGAGACGATCTGCCCGATGAACGGTTTATTGTCCCTTCCCATGACGGTCTTTGCGACCGCCTCCATGTAGTAGCGAGGACGGCAGGCGAGCACGATATCCCGGCCGAGTGCCGGCTTGTTGATGGTTTCCGCATCCTCTACGGATGCGTTGAGACGCAATTCAAGCATTCGGATGCTCTCGTGCGATCCGATTGCCCTGAATCCCGAGGCGAGTAATACCTCAAGATGTTCTCCGATCCGATTACCGTCAATGACGGCGAACAAACTGAACAACGGAAATTCTCTGCGATCCATGGAGTTCTCCCTTCGAGGTTTTTTATCCTTCGTGAATTACCGGTCCCAAAAGGGCCGGTCTCCGGTCCGATCAAATACACACCTTTTGTTTACCTATTCGGTTCGTAAGGTGCCTGCCAAGCAAAGAAAGCTTAGCCAAGCATTATAGCTTCATAAATAAGATTTGTCAAGATTGTGAAATTTTCCTGTAATCTTGACAAATAAACTAATTAAATATATAATGAAGTTTCGTAATTTCTTTGAAAACAAAAGACTTTTCTCTATGGATTCAGCGCCGTATGCATCTTGATGCAGTCTTTAAAGACGCATGTGGCGCTGAATCCAAACCCGGCGGTTTTTCTCGTCGGGATTTCCCAAGGAGAATAAGAATGACAAGAACATGTCTTGCGATCGTTGAAAATCTTTTTGCCGCAGCGTCCTATCCGCAGCTTGGAGGCGTGGTGACAGAAGTGAATGGCAACTACCCGATTACCAATCGATGCCCGAACACGCCGGTTCCGGAAGAGGATCATTGCCTCTCGCATCGCGGAAGCACGCAGAAGTTTGATGTGCCGTCGCGGGTTTCCATCGAGATCCAGTTTGAGCTGCGGGCAAAATCCGTTTGGGAGAGATTTACAAAAATCCAGACGGCCGGCACGGCGGTTTACAACACCCAGCAGTGTGCGGATATTCGAGCCATCCGGCTCGATCATCCTACATTCAGACCACACCCGCCGGTGTTGAAGGCGAAGCTGGTCGATACGGCGACGCTTGTTGCGCTGCTCGAGAGCCGATTTGGATATATCTACGAGATCCGAACCGGTGTCAGGCAAAAGCAAGGGTACGACCCGATCCATTACGCGCAGATTTTATTTGCGCGGCATGGGCACTTTCACATCGGGCCGGCAGCCGTCAGCGTCGTGGCACGCGAGTTGATCGAAGATCAACTGATGCGGCCCGCCGATCTGCGCGTATATCGGAATCCCGGCTTTGTGCGGTCGGATGGCAAGTGGTCATGCCTCCACGCCGTGGAGATTTACCATTCCCATGATGCGCGGGTGGATCCGAAGCTCACCATCGAGTTCGACGGCGGGCTTTGGGATGCCAGATCGAAATCGGCTACCCGTGTTACAGGCACCGGAGCGGCCACGGTGGACGTGGCCACGCTCCCATCGGTGACGCTTGGTGACAATGCCGAAGCCGCAAAAACGCTTACCGCCGTCCGCGAACGGCTGTAGGTGCAGGCGAAGTAAAAAGCAGCCCGGACTCGATGAGTCCGGGCGCTCTTTTTTTTGAGACTGTAGAAGAATGCATTTTTACGTCATTGCGAGGCCGAAGGCCGCGGCAATCTCATTCCACGAGATTGCTTCGCTTCGCTCGCCCCGAAAAAAGCGTAAGCGCTCTTCGGGGCTCGCAATGACTGGATTCCGGATCATTCACTATCAAGAAATGAGGAATGTCCGGAATGACGCCACGATACCTTAAGCCGGATCCGGTTCGGTTTTTGTGTCGGCAGCATCTTGGGGGGTTTCAGTCTTCTCAACGGTTTTTTCTTCCGTGTCTTTTTTGGGTTTCTGTTTTCCGAATCCGAGTGCCATTTTATAGTCGCGCGGCTCGATCGACAATATGGTGAATTCGTATTCTTCGCCGATCTTGAGCTTTTCTTTCATGTTTTCTTCCGTGCCGAATTCGGAAATATGCGCCAGGCCGTGGATGTCGCGATCAAGCTTGGCGAATGCGCCGAAGGGATTCAGCTTCATGACGCGCGCCTTGACCACGTCGCCCGCCGTAAACCGTTCGCCGACCGTGTCCCAGGGGTTTGGTTTTAAGCGCTTAATGGAGAGCGATACGCGGTCTTCCTCGATGCCGATGATCTCCGCCTTAACCTTGTCGCCCACGTTCACGATATCGCTCGGGTTTTCGATCAGCTGCCAGTCGAGTTCGGAAATGTGCACCAGGCCCTCCAGGTTCTCGTCGAATTTTACGAACGCGCCGAAGTTGACGACGCCGCTGACCGTGCCTTCCACCGTCATGCCGATCTGGTAGTTGGACAGGAGATCCTTCAGTTCTTTGTCCTCGGCCGCTTTTTCAGAAAAAATCAATTTGTTCTCCTGCTGGTCGACGCCGATGATGCGGACCTTCAGGTCCTGGCCTACGAACTTTTGCAACTCCTGGAATATCTTTTGCTTGTCGCCCCCTTCGACGCGCGGATAATGCGCATACGAAAGCTGCGACACCGGCATAAATCCGGCAATGCCCTCGTGTTCGGCCATCAGGCCGCCTTTGTTGGCTTCCTTGACGCGAATAGAGATAACCTCGCCGCCGTCCATCTTGCCGCGCAGGTTGATCCATGAGCGTTCGCGCGAGGCTTCCTTCATGGAAAGCTCGACGTATCCTTCGTCGTTCTCAAGCTCCACGACGGTTGCCTGCACCGTGTCGCCCGGCTTCAAATCCTTGATCATCGAGATCGCGTTGCGGTATTCGCGGCTTGAAACAATGCCGGTTTTCGCCCCGCCCAAGTCCACATACAAGGTGTTTTGCATGATGGATATGACCTTGCCCTCGGTGATTTGCCCATCTTTGAGGGCGCGCTGCCCCGGCAGCGACATTTTCTCCATAAGCTCTTCCATGACGGAAGATTTGGTGACTTTCTGCATGATAAAAAATAAAAAATGCAAATCTCAAAATTCAAAATTTTTGATGATCTCGGCGGTTTTTGCATAAAAACGACCGCTCATTTATTTTGATTTTTGATATTTGATTTTTGATTTTGGCGCTTTAAGCGCCTCCGGGCTTTCGCCCGCCAAAAGAGTGTACCCCGCACCGTGAATTTTGACAAGAGTTATCCCATGTCTACCGTTGTATTTGCTGCCGGGCTTTGCTACTATACTATATGTATACAGCTGCATTTTATTTGCAAAATTCGGCCGAATTGAGAAGTAGGAATTAAGAACGAAGGGGTCCCGATTTCTTTATTCTTGATTCGTAATTCTTAATTCTTTTTTATTGTGCATTTTTCCTGGTACGGGCAATCATGTTTTAAAATAGTCGCAAAGGACATCACGATCATCGTTGATCCTTTTGATCGCGCGCTTACGGGATTGGAGCCGCCGCGGTCAAAGGCCGATGTGGTGCTGTATACGCACAAGCACGCCGATCACGCCGCCGAATACAAGCAGGCGGACTTTGTTATATCCGGGGCGGGGGAATACGAGCTTAAAGGAGTGCACTTTTACGGTTTTCCCGTGCCGCATGACGCCAACGAGGGCTCGACGCTCGGATTTTCGACGGCTTTTCTCATCGAGGGAGACGATCTGCGCGTACTCCACTTGGGTGACTTCGGCGCCAAGCAGATTTCGAGCGAGCAGATCGAGGAGATCGGTGATGTCGATATTTTACTGGTTCCCGTGGGGGGCACTTATACGCTCGATGCGGAGGGCGCGGAAAAAATGGTGCGGCAGATCGAGCCGAAGGTGGTCATTCCCATGCATTATGCCGTGCCGAAATTGAAAATGAAGCTTGAAGGCGTGGAGGCCTTTTTGCGCGAAATGGGATCCGGAAAAAAGGAAGCGCTTCCCAAATACGTGATCAAGAAAAAAGACCTGTTGCAGGAGGGAACGGATGTAGTCGTGCTGGATCTGGCAACGGGAGAATAATATCAATTAATCTAATTTCTAATTAATCTAATTTCTAAACACATAGCGAGCAACATTTTTTTAAATAGATGTTTCTCAACATATATTTAGGTCAATTAGGGTACTTAGGTTAATTAGGTTAATTTATTCGAGTGTCCCGCGAAAGCCTTTTCAAATTAAGTATTGCCTTGTCGGTTATATCGGTGGGCATGTTCGGTGTCTGGAGCATGAGCCGGCATCTGGAGCGGCTAGAGCAGGCTTCATCGGTCGGGAACTCGAGCTTCGAGAAATTGCAGCAGGACTTCGGCGAGGCAAGGGCGCAATCCGCCAGCGCGATTCGGGTGATCACGGAGGCGGTAAAAGCGACGGAGCAGCCATCGCCGGAACCGGAAGTATCAAGTGTGGCGACAACATCACAAAATTTTTTATCACCTTAGTTTTAGTTGATGACACGGTGCCTAAGTACCTGAGTAATTGAGAATAATAAATTTGAGCGAAGCGAGAAGTGTCCGAGTACTTTAGCACTTAGGCACTCATGCACGTAGGCACACTAATTATTTTCGCATGTCTGAAGAAGGAAAAATAAAAAACCGCGAGATCATCGACGAGATGCAGGATTCGTACCTCGACTATGCCATGTCGGTCATTGTGGCGCGCGCGCTGCCCGATGTTCGGGACGGCTTAAAGCCCGTGCACCGCAGGGTGCTGTATGCCATGCATGACATGGGCTTAAGGCATGCCGCCAAGTACCGCAAGTCGGCGCAGGTGGTGGGAGAGGTGATGGGTAAATACCATCCGCACGGAGACTCGGCGATTTACGACACGCTGGCGCGCATGGCGCAGGATTTTTCGTTGCGATACCCCCTGATCGACGGGCAAGGAAACTTCGGTTCCATCGACGGCGACAGCCCCGCGGCCATGCGGTACACCGAATGCCGCCTCGAGTTGATCGCCGAAGAGATCCTTACGGACATCGAAAAAGATACGGTGCCGTTCGTCGATAACTACGACGGAACACGAAAGGAGCCCCAGGTTCTCCCGTCGCGGCTTCCGCAGCTTTTGTTGAACGGCACGGTCGGCATCGCGGTCGGCATGGCGACCAGCATTCCGCCGCATAACTTGAATGAAGTTGTCGATGCCTGCATACATCTGGCCAAGCATCCCAAGGCCACGACCGAAGATCTGACGGAATTCATTCAGGGGCCGGATTTTCCCACGGGTGGGGTCATATATAACAAAAAAGGCATTCGCGAAGCCTATGCGCAGGGACGCGGCCCCGTGTTGATGCGGGCGGTTGCCGAGATCGAAGAGTTGAAGAAGGGGGATTTTCGCATCATCGTAACCGAGATTCCCTATCAGGTGGTAAAGGCCGATATGCTCATGCATATCGCCGAACTGGTCAAAGACAAAAAGATCGACGGCATCCGCGATATCCGCGACGAATCCGACAAAGACGGCGTGCGGGTGGTGTTCGAGCTGAAGCACGACGCGCATCCGCAAAAAGTCTTAAACCAGCTTTACAAGCACACCGATCTGCAAAAAACGTTTTATTTGAATATGCTTGCGCTTGCCGGAGGGCTGCAGCCGGAGGTGATGTCGCTGAAGGCCGTGTTGCAGCATTTTTTGGATTTTCGAAATCAAGTCGTCGAACGCCGCGGCAAATACGATCTGGCGAAAGCCAAAGAGCGCGCGCATATTTTGGAAGGACTGGCCAAGGCGCTCGATCATATCGACGCGATCATTGCCGTCATTAAAAAATCCGCTTCGCGCGAGGATGCGCACGCGGCGTTGAAGGCGCGCTTCAAATTTTCGGACGCGCAGGTCGTGGCCATTCTCGACATGCGCCTGCAGACATTGGCGGGCCTGGAGCGCAAAAAGATCACCGATGAACTGAAAGAGAAACGCGATCTCATCGCGCAGCTGGAAAGCCTGCTCGCCAGTTCCGCCAAGATCATGGCCGTTGTCATGGAGGATCTTGAGATGCTGAAAAAAAAATACGGCGACGAGCGGCGAACGCGCGTCATGAGCCAGGATGTGAAGGAATTCAAGGAAGAAGACCTGATCGCCGAAGAAGAAGTGATTATTACGCTTACGGAATCGGGTTACATCAAGCGCCTCAAGCCCGATACGTATCGCGTGCAGCGGCGCGGCGGCAAAGGCGTGATCGGCATGGAGGTGAAGGAGGAAGACGTGGTGAAGCATTTTATCACCGCCTCCTCCCACGATCACCTGCTCTTTTTCACCAATCGCGGCAGGGCGTTTCAGACCATGGCGTATGAGATTCCGGAATTCTCGCGCACCGCAAAGGGGCAGGCGATCGTCAATTTTCTCGATCTGCCGCCGAAGGAGGCGGTGAGCGCCATCGTCGGCATTCGCAAGGTGTCGCCCCCCGCATTTTTGGTCATGGTGACCAAACACGGCACCATCAAAAAAACGGCGCTTGCCGATTTTACGCATGTGCGAAGAAGCGGCATCGTGGCGATCAAGCTTGACGCGACCGACATGCTTCGGTGGGTGAAGGGATCGAGCGGACAGGACAATATTACCCTGGTGACCGCCCAGGGGCAGGCGATCTGCTTTGCGGAAAAGGACGTTCGACCCATGGGGCGTACCGCTTCGGGCGTGCGGGGCGTGCGGCTTAAAAAAGACGATGAAGTGGTGGGCATGGGAATCATTCAAAAGAATATGAAAGGCGAGGCGATGCTCTTGGTCGTTTCGGAATACGGGTTCGGCAAGCGCTCCAATCTTAAAGAATATAAAGTGCAGGGCAGGGGCGGCTCCGGAATTCGCACGGCCAATGTCACCACCAAAACCGGCAAGTTGATCGGTGCCGAAGTGGTTGGGGGCAACGAGGAGGATCTGATCGCCATATCCCGCAAGGGCCAGGTGATCCGCACCGGCATCGGAACCGTAAGCATGCTGGGACGCGCCACGCAAGGCGTGCGGATCATGAAAATGGATCACAATGATACGTTGGCATCGATTACAACTCTTTAAAATTGATCTAATTGCTCTAATTGATCTAATTGCTCTAAACACGCATTGAGATGCATTTATTTAAGAATGTCGCTCAATAAATTGTTTAGAAATTAAGTTAATTAGAAATTAGGTTAATTAATTTCTGGAAGCTTCTTTCTTAAATCCTTCCCATATCATCGAATCCCTCGGCATCGAGGAGGGCATGAAGCTTGCCGAATTTGGTTCGGGTACGGGCCTATTTTCGCTTGCCGCCGCCCAGCGCGTCGGTCGCGACGGCAAGGTATACGCCATCGACGTGCAGAAGGTGACGCTGGACAGCCTGCGGTCCCGCGCGCGCCTGGAAGGCATATTCAATCTTGAGGCGCTATGGGTCGATTTGGAACGCATGGGCGCTCTCGAAATTGCCGACAATTCCCTGGACGCGGTTTTGGTGCCTAACATGCTTTTTCAATCGCAAAAAAAGGATGCCATTCTGCGCGAGGCCCTTCGCATCGCAAAGCCCGGGGGGCAGGTGATGGTAATCGATTGGTATCCCGACAAGGCCATTTACGGAAATGAGATGGGGTGGCCGGTGGATCAGGCGGCTATGCGCGGCATTGCCGAAAAATCGGGATTAACCTGGGTGCGTGATGTTCAAACGGGTTCGACCTACCATTATGGTTTGCTATTCCGAAAATAGTGCTTAAGTACATAAGTACTTGTGTGCTTAAGTGCTCGGAATTTTCTCGCTCCGCTCGAATATATTTTTAAAATATCAAAGCCGCCAAAAGGGGGCATGCAACGCACTTAAGTACTTGTGTACTAAGCACTGCGGCACTTTTTATGATTCTCAGCAAACAAAAAATGTTGATCGCCGGCATCGGCCTTTTGGGTTTGGTGCTGGTAATTGCCGTCATCGCGCTTTTCGGATCGGGAACGCCGGGCAACACGCCGCCTCCGCAGCCTGCGGCAAAGATCGAAGTATGGGGCGTATTCGACGGCACCGATATCATCGGGCCCATCGCGCGTTCCTTTCATGAGCGGTATCCGCATCTGGAGGTCACCTATAAAAAATTGACGATCGAGGCTTACGAAAACGAACTCATCGACGCGCTTGCGGCGGGCAAAGGCCCGGACGCCTACATGATCAACAATACCTGGGTGCCGCGGTATCTTGAGCGGATCCGGACCGCGCCGGCCTACACGTTCGACGCCAAATCCTTCCGCGACGCGTTCGTCGATATTGCCTTCGAGGATCTGGTGGTGAATGGCTCCATCGTGGGCGTGCCCTTATACATGGACACGCTCGCTCTCTATTATAATAAAGATTATCTGGCGTCGGCCGGCATCGCCTTGCCTCCGAAAACATGGGATGAGTTTTTGGACGCCACAAAAAAACTGACGCGCTACGATGAGCGGGGCAACATTACGCGCGCGGGTGCCGCGCTTGGCACCGCGGTCAATGTCAACCGCGCGTTCGACGTGGTCTCGCTCCTTATGATGCAACAGGGCGCGGAGATGATCGCGCGCGACGGGTCGCGCGCCGTCTTCGACGGCCCGCTTTCGGTCGGCTCAGAATCGTTCTATCCGGGCGAGCGGGCGCTGACGTTTTATACGGATTTCGCCAATCCGCGCAAACAGGTGTACACCTGGAACGCATTGCAGCATTTTTCCGTCGACGCGTTCATTGAGGGCAATGTGGCCATGATGGTGAACTATGCGCGTGCCATCCCAACCATCGAATCGCGCGCGCCCTATTTGAAGTGGGACATCGCGCCCATGCCGCAAATAGCCACGCGCGATATCGATGTCAATTTGGGAAATTATTGGGCGCTGGTGGTTTCTAATACCACCAAGTCCGGCGATCAGGCCTGGCAGTTTTTGCGCTATGCCACCGAGCGCGATCAGGCGGCCCAGTACGCCAATGCGGCGGGTCGTCCGGTGGCGCGGCGCGATCTTATCGATGCGCAGCGTAATGACGATAAAATTGGCATCTTTGCGGTTCAGGGCTTATCGGCGAAATCCTGGTGGCAGGTGGATAACCGCGCCATTGAGGAAATCTTCACGGAAATGATAGAATCGGTAGTGAAGGGCGCCGACAGCGCCCGGGATGCCGTTGCCAAAGCATCCAAACAGGTGAGCGTGCTTATGCGCAAGTAAGTTTCGAGTATTTGGTATCTCGTATTTTGTATCTGGTATCTGGTATAAAAATTATCCCGATTCAACCATGACGTGTACTGTCATCCTGAATCAATGATTAAAAATAAAGGAAGGATCTTCGTTTTATACTAAATACTAAATACGAAATACTGCCACGTGGAGGCACCATCACATTTTAAGGAAATAACGAATCAAAAAAGCGTCTTTAAGCCGCTCGTCTTTTTCTTGACGGGCGTTTTTGTGTTTTTGGGGGTTTTCATCCCAACAATCCATGCGAATGGTCCGTGCGAAACAGACAGCTTTGCGCGGCAGTTGCTTACGGATTCCGGGCCAATATTTGGCGAGAATGCTATTGCCGTATTTAATGCGGCAACGCAGGGCGAGAGGATAAAAGTTGGTACGTTCGAACTTTCGGGTTCAGCCGCAACGGTTGCGCCCTGTACGGGTCACACCGCAGAATTCAATGTCGTCGATGCCGTTAATGGAACAAATATCATAACGACGATTAGCGGGACTCTGGTTCGTGGTACTACGAACACCAATCATTATTACGTTACCTGGACTATTCCTGCCGCTTTTGCCCCGGGTGATTACTGGGCTCGTTGGAAATCACTAGATGGTGTTGCCGAGTCAAGTAACAGTGGAAATAGATTATCGATTACCGCGGCACAGGGTTGTGTATTTGACAGGATCACCGTTGATCCGGGTTCGCCGAATTCCGCGTGCGCGGCGATACAGTTAGGGGATGATTTTAATTTCACCATCACGGTAAAACCTGGTCCCGGGGCGCCTCTTACGGTCTGTAACGGATGGGGAGTTGTTGGGCGGATCTTCAAAGGTTCCACGGAGGTGAGGGAGTTTAATGTTGTTACGATAGAGCCGGGCAGCAACACGGCGCAATTCCGATGGGTAGCGGGGGATCAGCCCGCAAGCATTATTCCGCATACAGGAATTTATCGCTTCGAGGCAGCATTAGGCGGGCAGACTCTTTCATCCGAGCAGCTTTTCGTAGAACAAGACTCTTGCGTTCCCCAAGTCTGCGCCGCGATCACCTGCCAGTTTTGCACCGAAACCCTATGCAAAGGCACGAACGGCTGCTATTGGTACGAATTCGCCCAGGAATGCCGATCCGGCGCGCCGGGGGAGGGCATAGAATACGTTTGCGAAAGGCTCTACGACGCTTCAAATCTGCCGCCCCACTGCGTAGGTGAATCATGCGATACCTGTTTCAACCTCACGGGTGGCGTCATCCCGCAAGGCTACTTGCCCTTGGTGCCGTGCGGGCGGAGCGACCAGTGCGGCACGCCGTGCCAGGATTGCAAATTCTGCGATCTTTTTAAGCTGACGCAGAATATTTTACTGTTCGGTGTTTTTGAACTGGTGCCGCCGATCGCCATATTCTTCTTCGCGCTCGGGGGATTGTTGATGCTTTTGTCGGCGGGCAACGAATCGCGGCGCTCGCGCGGCAAGGCGGTATTCAAAACAACGCTTATCGGTATTTTGGTCATCTACACCTCATGGATCATCGTAAACACCGTGATCCTTACCTTCGCATCCAACCTCGGCGGCGGATCGGGATCGAATTGGTATACGTTCAGCTGCGGCGGGGGATCGGCGGGTACGCCGCCGGCAGCGGGCGCGCCGCCCACGTGCGAGTTTTTTGCCATTCCGGCCGGTATTACGGCGGGTGAGGCGGTGACGCTTGCCTGGAATACGTCGGGTGCCACCGATGGCGCAATCGCCGGCGTAGGTTCCATCGCTTCAAATCTTGCGTCGGGTTCCATTCAGCAGTTTCCGTCTTCGAATACCACATATCGGCTGACCGTTTCCAATCTCGGTGGTTCCGTTTTTTGCGATGCCGCGGTCACCGTTACGGCGCCACCCATGCCTACACCTACGCCGACGCCAATTCCTACTCCCACACCAACACCTACCCCCACGCCGATTCCAACCCCAACTCCGACGCCTACTCCCACTCCCACCCCTACGCCTCTTGTGTGCAGCCCAACCCAAACGTTATGCGGCGGCACATGCCAGGCGAATCCTTCGTGTTCCGGCGCGTGTCAGACGGGTACGTTTGCATGTGTCAGCGGGGCGCTGGTGTGTAATACTGCGCCGAACAACACCGAATGCGGTACCGATCAAACGTGTATCTCGGGTGCATGCACCAACCGCTACGGTTGCACGGGATTCGGCACGTGCGGACTTATGGTTGGAGGATCCTTTACCGATTCCACATGCGGTGGGGCGGGCGCGTGCGAACCGCCGACCTGCACGCTTACGTCTTCGCCGTCCGCAATCTCATCGGGCGATGAGGTGACGCTGACGTGGAATACGACGGGGAACCCAACCGGCGCATCGATCGATAACGGCGTGGGAAGTGTTTCGCCTCCCACGGGCGGAAGTCGCACGTTAAATCCGGGTCCGGCGGCAAGCACCAATTACACCATGACCGTTTCAAATGCCAACGGCGCATCCACATGTTCAACGTTGGTGAGTGTGTCGATGGAAACGTGTGATAACGACGGCATCTGCGAGCCGTGGGATGGCGACTACTGCACATCATGCGGAGATTGCGTGCCGCCGAATGCTGTTAATGCCACGGATAGTAGTGGCGAAGCGTTATGCGTTGAAACCAGAGCCATCTGCGATCAATACGAGTTTGTGGGAGGAAAACCGGGTCCTGTTTATAATCAGTGTTTGAATGAATCTTATGGATTGCTTAGCCGGTTTCTTAGCTTTTTATCAAGAAAGTACGGCGATCCTGCAAAGGTGGCTAGCGGGCAATGCGATCAAACGATCTTCGCTGGCGGTTGCGGAAGTTTTCCGGCGGAGTCGTGTGGAAGTAATTCTACAGATTGCGGGCCGTGTCCGACTATTGCCAATATTTCCGATACCCATATAGCGACGGGTGTTTGCAATCCTATGGATTGCTCGGATGACGTCTGTTCCGCTTCTTGCCCGGTTACAAGCTTTGATTCGGGGTCGGCCTGTCAATATAGCTGCAATTCCGCCCATTATGGAGGGCTTTCAAGTTGTGCCGCAGATGGCTTGTCCACCGCAGTTGATTTTCTTATTCCCAATTCCGCAACGTGCGGCATGATCTCAAACTGGTCCGATACGATCTGTATGCCGGGGGTGAACTTTATCAGCTATGGACTCGACACCCCGGGAACGCTCCATGTGAGTGTGGACAGTAAAACGGCGTGCCCGGCATCTCCCGATTGGCAGGTTCCCGCAAATCCATGTCCTTAATTAATAGAAGCGGAAGTACGCGGATAGTAACGCAGATAAAACGCGGAAGTTTTACTCCTCTCCTCTTCGAGGAGAGGCGGGGAGAGGTGTGAATGAATGCAGATTCTTCTCCCATGTTTTTAATCAAGGAATCAGAATGACATAATGGGTCATTGCGAGAAGGAACGACGAAGCAATCTCTTCAAATATGATAATGCATAAAAAAATTCTTTTCTTTATAATTGAGGTTTTTGTTACAGTAACGCTCGTTTTTAGTGGTGCGGATGCGACTTTCGCCCGGATATGTACCGTTCCGTTTTACTACGGGTGTGATGCGAGTAGCTTGATAAATTGTGTCGCAGTCGATGCACCATCTAATCCCCAATCCTGTGTACCAGTTGAAAATACGACATATTATGACGATCTGGGCGGTGTGGCGAATAATGAATGCAGGAGCCCCTGTTCGCCGGCATATATCTGTGAAACGTCCGGCAGTCCGGTTTGTTGCCACGTTGGTGAACCCGATGCTTTTGATCGGTGCAGTGCAGCATGTAATCCCGGCTCATGCGGTGAAACGGTTACGGGTTCAACCTGTCCGGGTGGAACGACATGTCCCGCGTCTTCTGGTGGACAGTCATGCACCATCGGTACAACGTGTTCAAACGGCTGCGAATGCACAACCGGTAACTGTCCCGATTTTTGCACCACTGTTGATGGTGAAGTCGATGTTGAGCCGCCGACGGATTACCCTGTTGGGCCGAAAGTGGACAAGCCCCTCGTGGACGGTACGGGAAGTTTCACTTTCCAGGGGGGACTTCTGCGATCTGCGAACTTCGGGGATTTTATGGCGCTCTTGAATGCCGTGTTTACCTATCTACTTTATTTCGCCATTCCCATTGCCGTGATCGTGTTTGCCATCGCCGGTTTTATGTTTCTTACGTCGCGGGGTGATCCCGGAAGGCTCGGCACCGCCAAGCGCATATTTATTTGGGGCGCGATCGGGTTCGGCATTGTGCTTTTGGCGCGCGGAATTCTGGCGATCATTGTGGATTTTCTTACCTAAATATAAAAGCAGATAAACGCCGAATCGCGTTTCGTCATCCTGATTGAATCTATCTATCGTGAATTATGAAACTCCTTATTGGTGTCATCCCCGCGGAGGGTGAAATGCAAATGTCTTTGCATTTCACGGGCAGCTTCCTTGTTACCAAGTATAAATGGCTGCCCAGGAGGAGATCCAGGAATAATATATATAATATATAGATTCCCGTCTTCACGGGAATGACACAGCCTTCACGGGAATGACAACCAATCGCGTCCGCGTTTACCTGCTTCTATAATAAAGGTCGTTATTATTAATCATTAAATAATCTTAATGCTATGAAAAAAATTTTTTCGGGGATCACGTCGCTCGTTGCGGCTGTTCCGGCGTCAGTGCTCGCATTCACCGGTGGTGGAGCCGGCAACACGACCAATCCGCCGGTTGTTACCAGCGTCTCGAATGTGCAAGACTTCTACGACATCATTCTGATCGCTGCACGGTGGCTGGTGGTATTCGGTCTTATTATC
>JAUYLV010000041.1 GCA_030699565.1 bacterium | reverse complement strand
GTTACCAGCTTCACGGTCGCCTCGACGGGTTTTCCCGCAAGCGTTTTTTCGTGGTAATCATCGGGAAACGCGAGTGGATACGTTTTTTCCTCCCCAACGGCCATGCCGACGATGCCGTCTTCGAATCCGGGAATGAATTTTCCCTCGCCGAGCGTAAAAGGATGCTTTTGAGATACGCCTCCTTCCAGTATAACCCCGTCTCTACGCATCGTAAAATCAATCTCGACGAAGTCCCCTTTCTGCGCGGTACGGTTCACCGCGGTGAATTGCGCGCGGGATTTTTGCAGATATGCGATAGCCTTTGCCATCTCCTCCTCTCCTGCCACGATCGCATTGCGCTTCACCTGGACCTTCGCCTTCCAATCAGGAAGCTTCACGTCACCCAGTACCGCCACACGCACCTTATACCCCATGGCGTCTCCCCGGGCTATCTTGGTCACCTCCACTTCCGGTTTGCCAATAGGCTCCAGTTCATGATGCTTTACTACATCGGGATACGTGTCCTGAATGGCAATGTGGGCGGCTTCATCGAAGATCGCGTCGGGCTTGATGTATTTCTCCGCCAGGTGCGGCGGAACCTTGCCCTTGCGGAATCCCTCGATTTCCAGCTCCCGCGAAAGCCGCCGCAACGCCTTTTGAAAACACGTTTCAATTTCCGGCGCGGTAATATCCACGGCGATTTCGCGAATTCCCTTCGGAAGTTCTTTTATTGTTGATGAATATTGAATAGGCATGGGGTTCATTCTATCAAAAAAATGCTCACCTGTCCACTCCCGCAGATATATCAGACAAGTAAGCTCGGGTTTTCTCAATGTGTTATTGTCCATTCGCAAAAGACATGCTATACTCGCGCCATATGGATCAAAAAATACTCGATGAACTGAAACAGGCATTGAAAAAGAAGCAGGCGCGGCTAAGGGGCGTGATCGGCGGCATCGCAAAAAAGGAAGGGCTGTCCTATACCCCGAAATTCGTCGAGATGGGCGAAGATACCGAGGCGGGCGAGGACGAAGCCGAGCAATATGCCATAAACATGGCGACAGAAGAAGACTTAGAACCCGTGCTTGCGCAAATCGAACACTCACTCGAAAAGTTCGACAATGGCACCTATGGCGTATGCGAAAAATGCGGAAAAGAAATTCCTGTTGAGCGATTGCAAGCGGCACCCGAAGCTGAATATTGCGTGGAACACGCCGAGGAATAAATGAAGCGCGACCGTGAACTCGTAACACATAACCAGTAAATGAATCCCGTGCGAGAAATCGCCCGGGATTTTGATTTGAAGTTGTAGAATAATTTGCTTGTCATCTCAAGCCGATGCGGTACTCCGCGAAGGCGTGACGATCTATTCAACAGTTCACTTTAAAATGATTAAGTCCCGACTCCCGTCGGGATCCCCCGATCTTCAAAATATTTGCTATAAGAAGATCGGGATCCTCGATGTAATCGGGACCGATTTCATTATGTTAAAATCATGATGCATCGGGAGAAAAGATTGCCGCCTCGTCCCGTCCTTCATGCATCGGCATACGGAAGGGCGGGACTCCTCGCAATGACTTACTATATTTTTTCTGCAATTACACTTTATAAATATTTTAACTTTACTTTAAATTTATTTTATCCGACTTATGTAGAATGAATTCGGATTTGATATTTGGTATTTGATATTGAATATTTGATATTTATTTTATGTCTTCCACCATTTACAGTGCCGCCGTATGGGGACTTGATGCTGTACCCATCGAGGTCGAGATCGACGCCTCGCCGGGGCTGCACATGTTCTGCATCGTCGGACTCCCCGATAAGGCCGTCGAGGAAGCCAAAGAACGCGTGGGAACGGCGCTGCGCAATTCGGGCTTTGAGCCGCCGCATCGGCAGGCGCATCGCGTCATTGTCAATCTTGCACCGGCCGATTTTAAAAAGGAGGGTCCGGCATACGATCTCCCGATCGCCATCGGCTTTTTGCACGCAACACAACAACTCCCCTTCGACCCGCTGGAAAAATTATTCATCGGCGAGCTCGCGCTCGACGGCGCGGTCCGTTCCGTTTCGGGCATTCTGCCCGCAGTCGAGATGGCCGTACGCAAAGGCTCCTTCGAAATATTTTTGCCGGCGGCAAACGCCCCCGAAGCGCGCCTGGTGAGTGAGGCGATTATTTACCCGGTGCGAACTCTCGCCGAATTGGTCAATCACCTTAAAGGCGCAGTGCTCATCGAGCCCTATACGTCGGATGAAGGGCGCTTATCGCACAGTACGCATCCAAATAATAACGGCATCGACTTCGCGTTCATTCAAGGACAGGAACACGCCAAGCGCGCGCTCGAAATAGCCGCAAGCGGCCAACACAACGTAATTTTTGAAGGTCCACCGGGATCGGGCAAAACACTGCTCGCCCAGGCCATGCTCGGCATCATGCCGAAAATGACCGATACCGAGATTCGCGAAGTCACGAAGATCTATTCGGTTGCGGGGCTTCTCTCCGACCGCAGCGCAATCATGGCATCACGCCCGTTCCGGAATCCCCACCATACCGCAAGCGCCATTTCCCTGACCGGCGGCGGCACGTATCCGCGCCCCGGCGAGATCACCCTGGCGCATCGCGGCGTTTTATTTTTGGACGAATTTCCGGAGTTCGCGCGAGGTGCGCTCGAAAATCTGCGCCAACCCTTGGAAGAAGGCCATATCACCGTAAGCCGCGCGCAAGGCGCGGTGCGGTTTCCTGCGCGATTTACGCTGGTCGCGGCCATGAATCCTTGCCCGTGCGGATACGCCACCGACAAGGAAAAAGACTGCACATGCCCGCCCGCGGCGATATTCAAATATCAGCGGAAGATCTCCGGACCCCTTTTGGATCGCATCGACCTGCATGTGGAAGTTCCACGGCTTGGATACGATGCATTAGCTTCGGAGAAAATCGCGGAGGAATCCGGTACGGTGCGTGACCGTGTTGAGGCGGCACGGCACATGCAGCAAATACGGTTTGACGGAACGCAGACCATTGCCAACGCCGAGATGGGGGTAAGGGAGATCAAAGCGTTCTGTAAGCTCGACAAACAGGGCGAGTCACTCCTTAAAGACGCGGTTACCCGCATGAAGCTTTCGGGACGCAGCTACCACCATATTCTCAAAGTCGCCCGCACCATCGCCGATCTTGCCGCTTCGTCCGATATCCATGCCGAGCACATCGCCGAGGCGGTGCAATACCGAAAACGCGAAAAATCGATCGGCTAAGATGCTATGGTATAATCGAACAATGAGAAAAAGAAGGCCTACCTCCATCCTCGCCATTGCACGCTCCGTCCGCAAGCCTATCCCGCCAAAGACTGGTGGGGTGCACCGAAGCAAAAAAGAAAAACTTGGCAACCGTAAACGAACAAAGCGCGAACTTCGAAACATAGCCCAAATATAATCATGATAATATAAAAACTTCCGAATATTCGGAAGTTTTTTGCAATGCACCATACTCGTCCTCAGAGAACCTACTGTACCAGTGCAGATTTAAAGTAGGTAAGTTGCGGCAGAATTACCGAGCGT
>JAUYLV010000030.1 GCA_030699565.1 bacterium | reverse complement strand
CCCACCGGGCATGTTTCGTCATTTCCGATTCACAGTTCAGACGAGCCTGCTGAGTAAAAATAGCGGGAGCGCCACGTAGAGCGCGTAGGCGGCGGCAAACATCGCAAGCGCGATCGCATAGAATGCAATGCCGACCGTGATTCGGAATAGGCGGATGGGAATGCCGATGAGCCTGCCCGCGCGCGAATAGTCGCCGTAGAGCGGTTTATACCAATTGGCGAGCATGATGCGCAATGATATGAACCGGTCGATTTCCGTAAGATATTCCATGACAAATTGCCAGTATCCGCGCGAGCCCTCGGTGTACCAATGGTAAAAGAATCCGAATATTTTTCGGATGATGGTGTTAAATATATAGACTATGGCGGCGAGGGACATGCGGTTAACTTATAACTGATAGCGTATAGGTGACGCATGTAGAATACCATGAGTTAAGTAGTCTGAAAAAGAAAAACCGAGCCAAACAGCTTTTTAAAAGCAATTATAAAGTAAATAGCAGGCGGTTGTAATTTGGGGGATTTTGACGGCATGGCTTCAATACTTCCGCTATAGCGGAAGTATTGAAGCCATGTATGTCATTGGCAGCCCGCTCATAAGCAAAAACCGCGCTTTCGCGCGGCTCTCAATGTGCTAGTTACTGGTTGCTGGTTGCTAGTTACTGGTTACGAGTCCCTTTGTTATCCCTCTATGGTAATTCCCATCTGTCGGGCGGTGCCGGCAATGATATTTGCGGCGGCTTCCACGTCGTTGGCATTCAAGTCCGGCATTTTCTTGGCGGCAATTTCCAAAAGCTTTGCCCGCGTGATCTTGCCAACTTTTTGTTTATGGGGTTCCTTGGAGCCTTTTTCGATGCCCGCGGCTTTACGCAATAGATCCGATGCGGGCGGCGTCTTGAATACCAGGCTGTAGGATCGGTCTTCGTAAATGGTGATTTCGACCGGAACGATTTCGCCCTGTCGGGGTGCGGTGGCGTCGTTAAACTTCTTGACGAATTCGCCAAGATTTACGCCGTGCTGCCCCAGCGCGGGTCCGACGGGAGGCGCGGGTGTTGCCGAGCCGGCAGGAAGTTGAAGTTTTACCAATGCTTTTACGGCTTTAGCCATATGTCTTTGAAGAAATTTTCAATTTTCAGTTTTCAATTTTCAAACATGATTCGAGATGCATTATTTGAAAATTGCAACATTGAAAATTCATTGGAAATTGTAAATTGCAAAATTAAAAAAGTTGTTTAGATTTTCGTAATCTGTAGAAAATCTAGTTCTACCGGGGTTTCGCGTCCGAACATGGATACCAATACTTTAACTTTTCCGCGTTCCGTGTCAACTTCGCTTACCTTGCCGTCAAAATCCTTGAAGGGTCCGTCGGAGATCTTAACCGGGTCGCCCGCGGCCACGTCGATGTTGTATTTCGGCTCCTCAACGCCCATGCGCTTTTGCAGTTCCGCGATCTCCTCGGGTGCGATGGGCGTAGGCGTGGTTCCCGCGCCGACAAATCCCGTCACGCGCGGCGTGTTGCGCACCACGTACCAAGAGTCATCGGTTACGACCATCTCCACCAATACGTAACCCGGGTAGATCTTCTCTTCGATCATTTTACGCTTTCCCGATTTGATGCGAATCTTTTTTTCTTTCGGCACCATGACATTGAAGATCTTGTCCTCCATGCCCAGCGACTCAATGCGCTGCTGCAGGTTGCGCGCGACGGTATCTTCATATCCCGAATAGGTATGGAGTACATACCAGTTTCTTCCTTGTTCTTGCTGCTTCGGCATATCAATAGAAGCGGATTTACGCGGATAGCCCCGACGTCTCAAATAATAAAAAGTGAAAAGTCGGGATTCCGATCGCTCCAATGTCTATAATTATTGATGCATCGGGGTAACGCGGATTTACGCGGAAGCAAAAGCGTTACTTTGCAGAGCAGTCCATGCGTATGCTGCGTTTTTCTGCGTAGATATCGGCGTTTATCTGCTTCTAAAATCAAGTTTCAGTTATTTGAATACGAATGTGGTTAGCACGTATGAAAAAAGATAATCGAGGCTGCCCAAGAATATCATCATGACCGCGGATACGCCGATGACGACCAGCGTATATTGCGCGGTTTGTTCTTTGGTCGGCCAGTTCACTTTTTTGAGCTCGCCGCGGGTTTCCTTGAGGAAAGTTGTTATAGAAGCCATATTCAGAGTAGATTTTCCGCGTTTTTCCGCGTTACTATCCGCGTACTTCCGCTTCTATAACACATACCGTAGAAGCGGATAGACGCAGATATTTACGCGGATAGACGCAGAAGTAATATTGCTGGAGTATCTCGATCCACTTTAAAAAGCCCCTGAGGGCTTCACTAAGAAGGCATTATACGCCGAATGGCAGAACCGTCAATAGCACGGTATCATGTTCGATTTTAAGCGCTTTTAAAGGGCAAAGTCCGACTTTACCCGCCTTGATATTAGGCCGAGGGCGACTGGGGCTTTTTCAGTTCAAGGGAGCAGGAGTTTATGCAAAAACGCTTACCCCCATGTTCGCGGGGACCATCCTCAAAAACATGCCCAAGGTGGCCTTGGCATGTGCGGCAGCGCACCTCGATGCGTGACATGCTATGGGAGCCATCGGGAACGAATTCAACCGCCTCTTTGGACGCCGCATTCCAAAAACTCGGCCAACCGGTTCCCGATTCGAATTTGGCGTCCGATGAAAATAGTTCGCTGCCGCAGGCGGCGCAGACATACATGCCCCGATCTTTCAGGTTCCAGTATTTGCCCGTAAACGGCTCTTCCGTTCCTTTCTGGCGCAATACGCGATACTGCTCGGGCGTCAATTTTTGTTTCCAATCATCACTGTGCGTCATGAGGATTCTGATTATTGTATTGAGCCGGGCGTTTGGCTTCGGCAAGGGGAATCGTATATCGTTTGCGGCTTTGCGCCACGACCCGCTCCCCAAATGAAGGATGCGGCGGGGCCAATACCTTGAGCGTTTCGGCCGAGAAGGGATCGTAGGTATTGCCGTCGATCGTCATTTTTATATAAAACTCCTGCATGCCGAGGTTGACCATATCCTTTGCCTTGAAGATCGGCGTCATTTCGGTTTCGAGCTTTGCGGCATCCTCTCCGCCGATGCGAAAGACGACGATGGTGCCCGTGTTGCCCTGCGTCGTTGCCTGAATGCGATCCGAAAGCTGTGCCAGGTATTGATGCGCTACGGTGAGGCACATGCCGTATTTGCGCGATTCGGAAAATAAATTATCGAACGAGTCCGTTACCACGTTCTGAAATTCGTCGATGTGCAGGTAAAAATCGGGCGGAGAATCCGTGCGCGCCATGCCGGCTTGATGCAGCTTTGTCATGAACAGCGAGCCGAAAAAGCCGGAAATCTCCTCGCCGAGTTTTCCTTTGGCGATATTGATCAGGAGGATTTTTTTTTCGCGCACGATCGTTTCGACATCAATGGCGTTTTTTTGTTGCGTGAAAACGTTCCGCAGCAGCGGATGGGAAAGGATCTGCCCCAGTTTATTGACCAGGGGAACAATAGCTTCGGCATCGTATTTTTCCGACCAGGCGGAAAATTCAACCGAAAAAAAGCGCTTTACCATGTCGTCTTCGATGTGCTCGATGACGCGCTGCCGAAAGGCGTGGTCGGTCAGCATGGAAATCATGCCGTGCATCGATGAAGCCGGGTAGTCAAGCAGCGCCAGCGTTGTGAAGCGGAACACATGCTCCAGCCGGCTCGTCCAAGAAGCGCCGAGCTGCTTGCGCATGACCTCGATCAAGCCTTGGGCCATTTGGTATCTAAGGTCGCGCGGCACGTCGGCGAACGGATTGAATGCTATGGGGTATTCCGCGTCGGTCGGATCCACGATGACGACGTCGTCAATGCGGTCTTCGGGAACGGCATCAAGAACCGCATGAATTAAGTCTCCGTGCGGATCGATCACGCATACGCCGTGGCCGCCCGCGATATCCTGCCGGATCAAAAGTTCCATGAGCTTGGTTTTTCCGACCCCCGTTTTGCCGATGATGTACATGTGGCGGCGGCGATCCGCGCGCTTGATGCCGAAGATGAATTTTTTCGATTCCAGCGCCGCTTCGTAATTCGTGCGCCCGAAAAAGCAGACGTCTTGCGGGTCGGCGTTCGGGTATACCGGCAATTCAGCCGGCGGCGGCGCATATTTGATCAGTTGGAGTTGGCCGAGTTTTGGCATATTAATAGAAGCGGATTTGCGCGGCCTATAGCCCGAGGCCGGGCTCGGCCTTTAGGGATAGTGACGCGGAATGACGCGGAAATGAAGACAATACAAAACCACAACTTCTGTAAGCACCAAATTACAAACTGCAAATCACAAATAAATTCCAATGTTCAAAATCGAAACGGATTCTTTTAAAATTTTGCTATCCCAATGTTTTTATTTGAATTTTGATGCTTGGTGCTTAGTGCTTTCGCGCTCAGAGAATTATATTATATGTAATTCTCGGAGCGCGGATTCGTATGCCTTCATGGCGCGATCGGCATCCAGAGGGTCCATGGGCGTACCCGGTTCGTGCACCAATTCGTTGCGATAGCGATGCGCGAACGCCACTTCATTAAGGTTGGCCAAATGCGGTGCGTCGGGATTTGCCAGGCGTTCGGCCATGGTTTGACCCTCGATCGCAAGTTCCCGAAGTCCGTTATCCAGGAGGGCATCGGCGTCGATGATAGCAAGGCGCTTATCGTCGGCGGATCGCGATGCCCACAGTTTTTTGACGCGCACCCATTCATCGTGCTCAAACCGGCGCGTTTCCAGGTCGATCGACGCGCCGGGGCTTTGCGCATCACCCATCGATTTATGCCACATGGCCATAGCCACGCCGCGATGTTTTTTCAGGGTCCAGCCGATACCGTACACCAGGCCAGCCGAAAGAATGCCGGACGCAACTTTTAGCCAAAAAACGACGTTATGCCAATCGGTTTCCAATATAAAATCGATGATAGCATTTCCAACGGTGAAGATTTGCGCAAGCAGATACTGTTGGCTGATTCCGAGCATATGATTCATCCTAACGCAAAAAAAACCCGATGTATACGGGCTTCATCCATTGCAATCCCGATCTTACGGCTTGTCCCCGGCCTGATGCTTCTCTCCCTTTTTATTCGTCCATGGCGTCTCTTCCTCGCCGCCGAAAATCGGCAATCCGGCTGGCGGACCCATTTTGCGCGACTCGACCCTTCTTACGAACGGCGCGGTAAGCACCAGATGGCTCGGCAAGTGCCAGATGGTGGCCAGCTCTTCCGTATTAAGCACGAACGTGCTTGATTGCGCCAGCAGCGATGCGAGCATGCCGGATCCGGCAAGACCGGTCACCGTGCCCTTGTCGGGCATGCGCCGCTCTCGAAAATTCCTCCATATCCTCCGCTCCTTTGCCGCACGCCGCCGGTTCGGAAAAAAATACGGAAACGAACTCCAGCGCGCTTCCGTGCGCACATTCGCGTTCTGCTTGAACGAATTCATGCTGGCGACGGCATATTGATTGAAGCAGGAGTACACGCCGCGCCGCACCAGATTAACTGAATATACTTCCTTGGTCGCCATGTACATGACGCGGATGATCGTTTCAAATCCCGGCTTTGTTAAATTGCGATCAATCGCCTTCAATAGATCCGTCTCGCCGGGCGTGCGCTGGATGGCGGTGAACGAAGCCGCCTGCTCGGCGGTTGCGGCTTTGGGGCGCAGTGCCGTCGACTCTTTAAGCTGCTTTAAAAGCGCGTTGCTTTTATGTATCCACGTCTCATCCGCGGGGCGGATCAGCATTTGAATAAAAATTTTCTCGCCGCGCCTGACTTTGCCCAAAAGCTCGGTTAGCGCCGAAACCGGATCAAGCTGTTCCTCTTCGACGGGCGATGAAAATTCGATATACGTACGAATCGGGTAGGCGTCATCTTTTGCGAGCTTCAACTCCGTACCCCAAAGACGCAGGCCGCTCTCTTCGATTTGGCGGTGCGTCCGGGGGAGCGTCGTCATATAGTCCGCATCAGAAGCATCCGCGATTTGGATGTCGGGGTATTGGGCATAGAAAAAAGATTCCACGATATTGCGGTATTTCGTGGGCGTGCGCACATAAAAATGAATGTCACCGGAGAAGCTTACGATTTCGAGGCTGAACCAGTAGGTCACTTCGCCATCGAGATACGTCTCGACAAAATCACCAGGAGCATTGCGCAGGCTATGGATGCCGGCGAATATTTGCTCCATCGCTTTTGGGGTCCGCTTCAGTTCCCGGGGAATGCGGATTTCCAGCAGCGCCCAGTCCGTCGCGGCTTTGAACTTTGTCTGCGCATACACAAGCCAGATTTGCTGAAAAATAACGATTAACATTATGGGAAGCCAAATCCACCACAGGCCTGCTGCGGTGGCAAGTTGCGGGGCAAGTCCGTCAAAAGAGAATGGTAATAATCCCATACGCCTATTGCCAGTATAGCAGGAATGGGTGAAAAGTGGCTAGTGCCGTTACAAATTAATTCTGCAGCCATCTCAAAATAAAAATGGCTCGAAATAGACACATATGAGCGCAATGATCATGCGAAACTAATTTGTAACGGTACGAGTAAGCGCATTCAAAAACCCCACTTATTCGTTGTGCCACAGGACGGTTCGGCGATATACTATATGGTATGCCAGAAAATTCGGATACGGATCAGTCGCATATCGGCACGCAAAAACCTGTCGATGGCCGCGACGCGACGCGATCACTTAAGCATTCCTTCGCTATTGCCGTTATCGTGCTTGCGCTTATCGCGGGCGGCGTTTTTTTGCTGCGTTACGCGCGTGAGGCGTTTCGGGATGTGGTGACGGTCGACGCACCCCTGGTGACATCTCCGGTTCCGAAAGATGGATCGGCCGATTCGTCGCTGCGTAGGGGGCTTGGCGAGGTAGCGCCGGATGTGACGTTCGAAGCGGCAGAGGGGGAGTCGGTTCGGCTTTTTGATCTGCGTGGCAAGCCGGTGGTGCTTGCTTTTTACGCAAGCTGGAACGTGGCATCGCTGGAGGCGGTCCGTCTTTTGAGCGATCAGGCGCAGGCGCTCGATAAATCCGGCATTGCGGCATTCGCTGTCGCGAGTCTTGAACCGGCCGAACAGGCGAAGTTTTTCGTGGAACGTGGTGGATACGCCGCTAAGGTTCTTGCCGACGAAAGCGGGGCCGCCGGTGAGGCGTTTCAGCTTGCGACGCTTCCTGCGTTTTTCTTTATCGATGCAAGCGGTATACTCAAGGACAGGCAGATTGGACTCCTTACACAAGAAGAGTTCACGGTCAAAGCGTTTTCTCTCCTTAATCCTTGATTTTTCAAATTTCTAATTCACCTAATTCACTTAATCAACCTAAACAAACAGTGAAAAACATTTACTTAAATAATGTTATTCAAATCAATGTTTAGAAATTAGCACAATTAGTAATTAGGTCAATTTTCATATGAATATATTCTGGCTCAATAATGTTCATTTCGCGGTTGAATTTTTCGGTGCGGCGGTATTGGTGGTTGCCGCGTGGTTATCGACCGACGCGTATATGCTGACGCGCGATCGAAAGCTCCTATTGAAGGTTTTCGGCTTCGGTTCGGTCGCATCGTGGCAGCTTTTGCATGCGTTGGACGTTGTTGGTGAAAGCGGTCTCTTGGCCGGCATTATCCTTCTCGTTGTCGGCTTGGTGTTTTTGTTGGCGGATCTTTATATCGAAACACCCCCCGCGCGTCCAAAAACGTTCGAGTTGGTATTTGTCATTCCGAGCGTTGCGGGTTTATTGAGCCGGTTTTTTCTGGGGGCGGGAGTGTTGGCGGCACTGGTTGCGCTCGTTGCGTTTAAGCGAGTCCGCGCCGAATTGAACCGGCCGCTTGTAGCCTATGGAGTCGCATTCAGCCTGTTCGCTGTTTCGTTTTTTATTGGCATGGCCGGAACCGCGCGGCTTGTGCCCGATGCGCTATGGTATGCCGAACACGCCGTACGTTTGGCGGGTTTTATCGCATTAACCGTTTGGATCTGGCAGTATCTGAAACCCCGTCTTAAGGAGGAGTTGTTGTTGATCTTTGTGGCGATGGCGCTGATGGTGACGCTTGCCGTGACGTTCACGTTCTCCGCATTGTTATTGACCCGGCTGCAATCTGATGCATCGGAGAGTCTGGCGGCGAACGCACGTGTTTTTACCTACACACTCGAACGCATGGGAGAGGAGCTTGCCGCCAAGAGCGAACGGGTCGCGGATGATGGCGGTCTTGCGGACGCATTGCAGAAAAACAACTTCGCTGCGCTCGAAGACCGCGCGGGAGCTCTGCGCCAAGCGGTGGGCGTTGATTTTTTGACGATCGCCGATATCGAGGGCACCGTACTCCATCGGGCGACCTATCGCCTTGTGCGGGGTGAGTCGCTGCGGCAAGATCCGGCGGCGGAGGCTGCGCTTAGCGGTCAGACGGTCTGGGATCTTCATGCCGCCATGCCCGAGGGGCTCTCCGTGCGTGCGGCCGCTCCCATAAAAACTTCCGATGGCAAACTTGTAGGTATCATCGAAGTCGGCAGCTTGCTCGATAGCGCCTTCCTTGATGGATTCAAGGCGCTTACGGGTCTTGATATCACCGTTTATTCCGCCGAGGTTGTGTATGCCACCACCATTGCGGAGGCAGGAAGCGCCGCGCGTCCCGTGGGCGTTCGGCTAACGGATGAGGCGGTTAAGGCGCGGGTGCTTGGTGAGGGTGAGTCGTACGGTGGATTGGTAAATTTTCTCGGAAAGCCCCACGTGGCAACCTATGTGCCGCTGGTTACGCGAGGCGCCCATACCATCGGCATGGCCGCGGCGTCCCGTCCGGCCGTTGATATCACCAAAGCGGCCATTGCCACCAACCGCCTCACGCTGTTTACCACGCTTGCGATCGTGCTGTTGCTTTTGGTGCCTGCATATTTGGCGGTGCGCAAGGTGATGAAAGAGGTATAGATGAGCCACGACCTTTACAAACCATGACTCCGCAACATACAACCCCGCAATTGCGGGGTTGTTATATTTTTATCAATCGATATTTTATTTGTAGGCTAAAGATGCTTTTTGATTATCTCAACCAATTCCTTCAATTCTACTTGCGACTTCACCAGATATTCCTTCACGCCGTAATCCTTGAATCTTTGAATGTCTTCCGGCCGGTCGCCGAGCGAGGTAAGGGTGATGACGGGAATATCCTTTGTCTTGGGGTTTTCTTTTATTTTTTTGAGCGCTTCCCATCCGTTCATTTTCGGCATCAAAACGTCGAGCAGGATAAGATCGGGAGCTTCTTTTTCCAACAAATGCAGCCCTTCGTCGCCATTTGCGGCCAATGACACGGCAAACCCTTCCTGGGTCAGTTTCCGTTCATACATGCGCACGATCAGCGGATCATCATCGATAAGGAGAATTTTTTTGCTCATAGGACTGGTTAGTTAAGTATTACCGAGCTTAAGTATAGCGTTTTTGCTCCAGTTCTCACAGGGCGACAATCCACAGCGACTTTATGAATACTTTATCTTAAAAAGCGCAAATTAAGCAGAACAATGTTTCGTCTTGAGTGGCCAAGTGGTAATATCCTAAACAATGGCCGAAGCGCGGGCTTAAGTAATGCTTTGCCGTAGCGAGATCAAAAAATACTTCGTACTCGGAACTGCCAAGCAATTAAGATTTCGATTATAAGGCCATGACTGAAGCATTATCTTTGCCAATTCCCTTTTTTGTGTATTGTGCACAGATTAACAAGGGTTACAAAGGCTGTTTTAGGGGGTTACAAAGAATCTTAAAATAGGTTACAATATGAAATATGGAGAAAAATACTGAAAAAATAAGGGAATTTATCATCCGGGAAGTTGAGCGACACCCGGCAGACATAGCTTTACACGTTGCAAATAGCTTTTACATATCCAGGCAAAAAGCCCATAAATTTGTCTCTCGAGAGGTGCAAAAAGGAACGCTTATTAAGGTCGGAGGCACAAGATGGACTCGTTATTTTTTGTCTGGTGGCAAACACATCGAATTCGCTCTTCAGATTAAAAAAGACTTGGCCGAAGATCGAGTGTGGTCGCAATATATTAGACCTCTTGTCTTGCGGTGTCCGGATAATATTCAAAAAATTTGTGCATATGGTTTTACTGAAATTCTTAACAATGTCATTGATCACTCGGAGGGAACTCGGGTGTTCGTGGAACTGTCTATTAAAGACGCGGAGTTGTCCATTACCATTTTAGATAATGGCGTTGGGATTTTCCAAAAAATCCAAAATGCGTTGAATTTAGAATCAGTCCGTGAAGCCATACTACATCTTTCAAAGGGCAAGTTTACGACCGACCCCTCAAAACATACGGGCGAGGGAATATTTTTCACATCGAGAATGTTTAATAGCTTCTCTATTTTTTCAAATAATGTGTATTACACATTCAAAAACAAAGACTGGTTTCTTTCATCGGAAAAGGCGGAGGACTTCGGTCGGGGCACTTTTATTAAAATGGTGCTGGACGTAAATACAAAAAGGACTTCCCGAGATATATTCGAGCAATATTCAGATCAAGAAATAGGGTTCGGAAAAACCTATGTAGCCGTTTCATTGAGCGCCGACCCAAATGATCCGCACATTTCTCGATCACAGGCGAAACGGCTGTTAATCGGATTGGATAAATTCAAATACGTAATTTTAGATTTTAAGGGCATTGAATCAATTGGACAGGCGTTTGTAGACGAAGTATTCAGAGTATATAAGAATGAGCACCCCAGTATAGACATTCAATATATAAACGCGAATCAAGAAGTGGATTCGATGATTCGGAGGGGATTGGCGAACAGACCATAGGCCGCGCCGTCGAGTATGAATAAAAACTGTCCCGCTAAAGCGGGGCAGTTTCAATAAGCAAAATATATGCGAGACTTTGCTGGCGTTATTCTTCTTCCCAAAGAATGATTTCTGGTTGTGATGTGGTCGAGGTATTAAGCCCGGTGAGAGATTCCCACTCCACGCCCACTGCCGGATCGTAATTGATTGTGGCGCTTCCCGTTACATCAACGCTGGCCCCGCCCGCGGAAATCAGCGAGCCGTTAATGGTGTTGTTTCCGGAGCCGAATGAGGTTTCGCCCAGCACATACACAACGCAGTTAATGGTTGTTCCGCCCGCGACGCGCAAATTACCGTAT
>JAUYLV010000023.1 GCA_030699565.1 bacterium | reverse complement strand
CGTTCACCGCGCCTCAGGGACCGGTTTCGGTAACGATCTTTCACCTGATTAATACGGTGGGAACGCTTACGATTGATGATTATGGGCTGCAGGAAGTCCTGCCTGATTCGGGCCCCAACCGAATCGCCAATCCGTCGCTTGAAACCGCCGCCACTTCTGGAGATCCACAAGGATGGTTCCGTGGACGATGGGGAACGAATACCGCGGTATTCACCTACCCTGTAGCCGGCCTGGAGGGAGCACGCGCCGCGCGTGTCGCGCTGACATCGCGCACATCGGGAGACGCAAAATGGTATTTTGCGGATGTGCCGATAACGCCGGGAAGTTCATGGCGCTTCACCGACCGCTTCGTCGCGAACATTCCCAGCACCATCACCGCGCGTTTCGCGCTCGGCAACGGACAATTCTTATACGAGGATCTGATGCGGCATACGGCGGCTGCCGGACCACAGGGAACGGATGTGACGTTCACCGCGCCTCAGGGAACGGTTTCGGTAACGATCTTTCACCTGATTAATACGGTGGGAACGCTTACGATTGATGATTATGGGCTGGTTGCGGCATCCGGCGGCGATCCGACCGAAGGCATCGTAACCCTCACATTCGATGATGGCTGGAAAAGCATATACGAAAATGCCATCCCGATGCTGCGCGGGGCGGGTATTAAAAGCACTCAATATATCGCAACGGGATATCTGGGATTTCCCGCGTATATCACCCCGACCGAAGTCATCGCGATGCAAAATGAAGGCCATGAGATCGGAGCGCACTCCCGAACGCACCGGGATTTGACGACGGTGTCCCTGGCGGAAGCGACGGAAGAAATAGCCGGTTCGCGCGATGATCTTATCTCCATTGGCGTCCATTCCGTAAAAACGTTCGCCTATCCGTTCGGCGCCTACAACGACGGGCTGAAACAAATTCTCCGTAATGAGGGATTTGTCGCCGCACGCTCCACGGATAACGGCGCCAATATTCCCACTATGCTGGATGCATTTGCGCTCAAGCGGCACCGGGCCGACAACAGCGTCACTGCGGCGCAAATCAAAACCTGGATCGACGAGGCTCGTGAGGAAAAGACATGGCTCATCCTGGCACTCCATCGGATCGATAACGACGGATCGGCATACAGCACGCCTCCCGCAATGCTTCAGGAGATTATTGATCATCTGCAAACCACGAATACCCGCACCGCAACGGTAAAGGAGGGCTTGGAACTATTTAGGAGCAATTAAATTTGGATCGCGCTCGCCGATAGGATCGGCGATCAAATGCGATAAAATAATCTTCATATAAAAACCCCGCCGTGGCGGGGTTTTTATGTTTGCCGAGCGCACTTCATGAATTTTTTCATAAAAACCCTTGTGAGGTTGCGGTGAATTTGCTAGAGTGAGTGATTGTTCCTAACGGTCGCATGAACATTCGCAATCAGTTCTCTTGCACGATCGAGCGCTGTCTGGGATTTGTTCCCGACTCCGGATCATCGCGCGATAAGGACTTTATCGTGAACTTATTCAATACGATGCTATTGGTTAATGTAATTCTTGCATATGGAACGCAATCGCACCGACAAAACCCGTATGGCACAGATGATGCCTTTGGCGCTTATCATGGGATTGGGCGTGCAGCTGGTGCTGCCGCTGATCAGCGCGGGCATAAAAACAACCTTCGCCTCAACGCTGGCATCCGCTCCGGCGTTCACGTATCCTTTCACCTCGAACGGTATTTTGCGCGAAACATCCGCAAAGAACGATAGCACCAGCCCCTATTGGTGGCTGCAATCGGGGGGCTTGCTCACCATAAGCGGCGGCGCGGGCAATACCATCCAAGGCGATCTTTCCGCCGCCGATCCCCTGCGCATCGCTTACGCAAAAAAGACTCCGGGATTAAGCGATAACGGCTTTCATCCGCAAAACCTGTTCAAATTACTCACCAAATCGGCATGGGAAAACGGCAGCCAACAGATTACCGCAACGATAAGCGGTCAGAATCTCTACGCGGCTGATAACGTCCATCCATGGAACGCACTCTCGCTGATAAGCCGTTACCGGGACAGCACAACCTTCTACCTGGCAAGTCTCCGCATGGACGGCACAGCCGTCATAAAGAAAAAGACGGCAAACCAGTATTACACCCTCGCAAGCTCGAAGGTTTTAGCCGGAACATATGATAGCATCGCCAACCCGAGCCTGCTGCCCGAGGATAAGCCTATCGTATTGCGAAGCGATACGGAAACCGCTGCGGACGGATCGGTCACCATCCGATTCTACGTCGACATCGGAAAAACCGGGTCATGGAAACTTGCTGCCGAGGCGCATGATACCGGAAGCGCGGGCGGAAGCCCCATCACCGGCGCAGGACTCAATGGGATCTTCGGCGATTTCATGGATATTCGAATGGACGACTACGCCATCACGCTCTTTGCCGCTTCATCCACTCCCTCGCCCACTCCCACTCCCACTCCATCTCCTTCACCGGCTCCCACTACGCTATTCAACGATCCTTTCAGCCAATATGCCGACGGATTGATTACGAACGAATTCGCATACTGGAATCCGACCGCGGCAGGCGCAAAACAATCGCCACTATGGGAGATGACTTCCGGATCGCTATATGCGCAAGATGACGCAGGCTGGACGGGTGTACCCGATGCGGGAACGCCGAACGCGGACTCCTCAAATGCCAATAACTCGGCCATATTCCGCCTCACCACCAAGCAGGCCGAATTCCAGAACGTATCCGTTTCATTCGATCTATTGAACCAGGGATTGGTATCGACGAATCAGACACCCGCAGTCGCCTGGGATGGGGTACACGTGTTCCTGCGATACCAGAACGAGGAAAGCCTGTATTATGCAAGTATCAACCGTCGCGATAACTCGGTTGTCGTCAAAAAGAAGGTTCCGGGCGGACCCTCCAATGGCGGAACGTACTACAACATCGGCAACACAAAAACATTTACGGTGCCGTATAACGCGTGGCAAGCGGTGCGCGCAACGATCAAAAATAATACCGACGGATCGGTTACGATCACACTATCCGTGAACGGTTCGGTCATTCTCAACGTCACCGACGCGGGTACGGGCGGATCCCCCATCCGAGCTGGCGGAAAATCGGGCATACGAGGTGATAACACCAATCTGAAATTCAAAAATTTCAAGATTGCGCCATTGCCTTGAGCCCTCATGACGCAAGTCATCAAACCTGAAACATCAAGCTCCCCCAAAAAGGGAGCTTGATGTTTTTTTGGCATTGGCGAAAATGCGCATTCATTCCATATTCACGACGCATCTGTATGCTTTTAAGCATTAATACATTCTAACGCGAGGTCTATGCAAAAATTCATTTTTACATGCACGTGCGGCCATGAAATACCCGTCCAGGCGGCGGATCGGAAAGAAGCCGTGGACAAGATGAAAATCATGATGGACGAAAAGGCTATCAAGCAACACATGGAAGATATGCATCCGGGTGAACCCATCGTGTCCGTTGGCGAAATGCACGCCGCGATTGAAAAGAGCCTTATGACCGCGTAGGCAGGGACCCATAACCAACGGATTGCCATGGAATATACTAGCAACTATCATGGAAACCAGACCAAAAAAGGATACGGCAAAGCGTGTCGGTGAAGTTGAGCATTTTTATCCCCACCTGGGTGTCGCTGTTGTACATCTTAATGACGACATCGCGCTGGGCGATACGCTTCGTTTTGCCAGCCAGGCAGGCAACTTCAATGAACAAGTGGCGTCCATGCAGCAGAACCACGTTGCCATTGAACGAGGCCGACCCGGCCAATCGATCGGAATAAAAATCACTCACCACGCCAAAAAGGGCGATGTGGTATATAAAACGTCCGAAGACGAAGACATTAAACCATACTTCAGTGAAGAAGACGCTTGGTGGAATTGAGACGAATACGTTTTTTAGGAACCTTTAAAACCGCATTGATTTGCGGTTTTTTGATATATGTGGGCACCATGAAATCATCATGTTAATACATTCTTCATCCCAACTTCGTATGCTGCACGCGTCGCCTTACGGCTTTCCTCATAAATGCCCGGCGCACGCACAAAGGTCGATCTTGTTATTACTTACGTTAATATTTAAACCAAATACATATGGAAAAAACAAATTCTTCCTCGAAAATAACCATGTCGACCACGACCGTCGTGGCCGTCACCACCACGCTGGCGCTGATCGCCTCCATGATCCCGGCGATCACGAGCGCAGGCGGCAATGGCGCACCTTCCGGCGCGCATTATAATCTGAACATAATCGGCGTTGCCAAAGACAAAACCGCCCCCATGGACGGCAATGACGGCCACCGCATCTTCGTGAAACTGGATGGCAACACCAAGATCTTGCTCTCGGAAGGCGAAACCTTCAACGTGCTTGATGCCAATGGCACGGACGGTAATGGCGCTAAATTCCAATTACCCAACCCGGATCCGGATAATGACGGCATTACGGTCTATTCCGTTTACGCGCGCGCGCTCGGCACTCCCGGCGGAAATGCCATGATTGCAACCTGCGCGACCGCACCGGGCGAGGATGGCATTTTCGGCACCGCGGATGACGAGGAAGTCTGCTCCACGGAAACCTTGACCGTGGAACGGACGAAGGGAAAATCCTCATTCGAAAATGTGAGCCGCGAATTGCTCTATATTTTCGTTGACCTTGATGGCGATGGAACGGCAGAGCGATACAACCTCTTCGCCGATGAACTTCAGGATTATTTCTGGAGCTACGACAACAATGGCCTTAAGGTCCTTCAGTTGCGCTTCTACGAAATGTCGACAAACGTAAACTAACGTCTGCGACATTCGAAGGCGTTAAAACAAATACCCGATGCGTTAGATCGCATCGGGTATTTTCATTCCGCGTTATTCATTCCGCGTTATTCCGCGTCACTATCTGCGTCTTTCCGCCTCTATACCTAGTAATCCTCTCCGAAATCGCCTCCACCCATACCGCCCATGCCGCCGGGCATACCGCCACCGGCCGCGCCCTTCTTTTCGGGAATATCCGTAATCACCGCTTCGGTAGTCAGAAACAGTCCCGCAATGGAAACGGCATTCTGCAGAGCGCTGCGCACTACCTTTGTGGGATCGATAATGCCGGCTGCCATCATATCTTCGTATTTAAGCAATGCCGCGTTGAATCCGTACGAACCCTGGCCCTTCTTGACTTCGGAAGCGACAACCGCCCCATCAAGTCCTGCGTTCTGCGCTATAAGTCGCACGGGCTCTTCCAATGCCCTGCGGACTATGGCAGCCCCGGTCACCTCGTCACCCTCAAGCTTTATTTTATCGACCGCCACAAGCGCCCTAAGCAATGCCACGCCTCCGCCGGGCACCACACCCTCCTCGAGGGCGGCCTTGGTCGCGTTGATCGCGTCCTCGATGCGCAGTTTCATGTCCTTCTGCTCCGTTTCGGTTGCCGCGCCTACTTTGATGACGGCGACACCTCCGGCAAGCTTGGCAAGGCGTTCCTGTATTTTTTCCTTGTCAAACGATGATTCGGTCTTGGCAAGCTGGGTCTTTAACATTTTAACGCGCTTTTCAATGGCATCTTTGTCGCCCTTTCCGCCTACAATAGTAGCATTGTCTTTTGATGCGATCACCCGATGCGCCGCACCCAGCATGTCGATGGTTGCGTTTTCCAGCTTCAACCCGACCTCCTCTGAAATCACCTTGCCGCCGGTAACCGTGGCAATATCCTCAAGCATCTCTTTGCGGCGGTCGCCGAATCCGGGAGCCTTCATCGCCAATACATTGAACGTACCCCGCAGTTTGTTCACCACGAATGTGGCAAGCGCTTCGCCGTCCACGTCTTCGGCGATGATCACCAGTTCTTTCTTACCGGTCTGGGCTATTTTTTCCAGAAGCGGCAGTATGTCGTGAATGGATGATATTTTTTTGTCGGTCAGGAGAATATGGGGATTTTCATATTCGGCCTCCATGCGTTCGGCGTTGGTGATCATGTACGGCGAGATATAGCCGCGGTCAAACTGCAAGCCCTCGACCACTTCGTGCGTAATGCCGAACGTCTGCCCCTCCTCGACGGTGATAACGCCCTCTTTTCCGACTTTATTAATAACCTCGGCAATTTTATCGCCAAGTTCCGGAAGACGGGCGGATATCGAGGCGACATGCGCAATATCCTCCTTCTTGGAGGCGTCTACCGTCTTTGCCATGCGCTTAAGTTCCCCGACAACGGCCTCTGCGGCCTTCTCAAGCCCGCGCTTGAGCGCCATGGGATTTGCCCCGGCTTCCACGTTCTTAAGCCCCTCGTGAATAAGCGCCTGCGCCAAAACCGTCGCGGTCGTGGTGCCGTCACCGGCGACATCATTGGTCTTGGTGGCAACCTCTTTCACCAGAGAAGCGCCGACGTTCTCAAATTTATCCGGAAGATCGATTTCCTTTGCGATGGTAACGCCGTCGTTGGTAATGGTCGGGGTGCCATAGGATTTATCCAGCACGACGCTGCGGCCGCGCGGACCCAGCGTGACCTTAACCGCATCGGCGAGCTTATCCACACCGGCAAGCATCTTGCGCCGCGCTTGTTCTGAAAATTTTATTTGTTTTGCCATAGTTCAGCTTGTAGCTTGTAGCTAATTAGCCTATTAGCTTTTTGAATTCAAAAAGCTAAGAAGCCAAAAAACTAAGAAGCTGATTATTCCAGGATCGCAAGAACGTCTTCTTCCTTGCAGATCAAGTATTCCCTATTGTCGACCTTCACCTCGCTCGGACCATACTTGGTAAACAGTACCGTATCACCGACTTTGACCGTAAGCGGCAGTTTCTTGCCGTCATCGGACAACTTTCCTTCTCCCACGGCAATGACCTTACCCTGTTCCGGACGCTCCTTGTTTGCCGTATCCGGCAGCACAATGCCGCTTTTGGTCTTCTCCTCCGCTTTTAAGGGCTCGATGACCACGTTATCGCGTAAAGGCTTCAACTTCATATATTTCATAAAACATGAAGCATGAGGCATGAAACATAAATTTATGCTTCAAGCTTCAAGTTCCATGCCTTGTGATGTTAGCACTCTGACCTTTAGACTGCTAAATTAGATTACGAAAGCATTATAAACGCGCCAAAAAAGGTGTCAACCCCGTTAGAGATAATTGCAACAAAAACAGCAAAAGTATTGATTTTTTTGATGTATTGTGAATATACCCAATTATTCTCAACACTTTTAATACTTCCGCTCTCTAATGGGGTCAACCCCCCTCGCCGCCGGAAAAGGTGTCTGACACCTTTTTATTGACAAAACAATAAAAAACCGCATAGAGCATCGCTCTATGCGGATAGCAGATCAAGCTTTCCGGTGGATTTTAGTATTTCCAATGCCCTTGAGGCGACGCCATTGGCTTTCGAATTTTTACTGTTGAACGAGCTCAGCTCTTCGGCCGAGAAGAGCCACTGCCCGCCCGACCGCATCGTTGCCAAAACTTGCGCCTCCTCCATGCACCGATAAAGGCTTCCGAAGACCAGCTGCGCAACCTCCGTAATATCCCCCGCCGGTAAGCATCGATTATTGAAGCGGGAAACGCGGCTGAGAAAGGTGCTTTTACGCGCGGGAAGATGCTGCGCGCGCGCAAGCCGTATTTCTGCGGATTGACGCAATACTTTCGAAACGGCCGCAATGAACCGCTTCTTGTCTTCGTCCGTCATTTCAACTTTCAACTCGAACGCGGTGGCGTCCGGGCGTTTTTCGCAAAAGTCCATGAACCGTTCCGGCAGCGCGACAAGATACAGTTCTGCGATTTGCCGTTCCGCGCCGGTCAGCACTACCTTGGCCCTGCAAACCGCATGGGTATCATCCCCCGGGGTTTTCCAATCCGCCTCTACACGAAACGCGCGAAGAGGAGCATCATTGCTTTTTATCAGTTCGGTCAACCACGTAAGAATCGGATGTGCATAGGGAATGTACGGCTTCTTCGCTTCAAGGAAGTGTCGCATTGCCAGAAACAAATCCTCCTGCAGCAAGGCTTTGCCGCCCTCCCGTAGCAGCGAGCGCTCCTGAAAATCAAGACGCCCATACGCCTCATCGGTCAGGGATGACGGATTTTTACTGCGCACCAAAGCCGACACGCGGGGATGATGGAGCGCATGCCACGGAATTTCGCGCCAGTGAGCCTTCACTTGAAGACGAAATGTCACGGTACCCTTCTGACCATTCCGCCATAGCTTCATCAGGAAATCGGCACCGCGCTTCTTATCCTGCTTTGGATCATTGAACGATGTTGCCAGGTTTACGAAGCGTTTCTCGTGCCTTTCCATCCACTGTATCACCTCGACCGTGTCGCGTTCGGTATTGAACCCGCTCATACGCCGCCAGATAAGTTCCTTAAACCATTCAATAAGCATCGGCTGCGTTTTGTCGTTGAGCTTGGTATAGATAAGGCATCCAATTCGGGATGCGATATTCAACGCAACCGCATCCACTTCGGACGCTCCTCCCTCGCCAATGATCGGATATTGGCCATGCACCATGCTTCGCGCATCCATGCACGCACCCTCATGGTTCTTGACCAATTTTTCCGCATTGAGAATGCGGATACCCTGCATTGCCAAAGGGGCATTGGATAAGGTCATGCGGCGCGAATGCTGCACCGCCACATAGAAGGGAACTTTTTCGGCGCTGAAGGCGCTCGGCAACAAGATTTGCAGTATGCACGTGGGATACGCGCGTATCTCCAAATGTCTTGCCATATCCTGGTACAACCCTTCCGCCGGAAGGGAACATATCGCCACGGGCAAATTCGCCATCTTCAGATCGGTCAAATTTATAAGACAGTCGACAAATTCGAGCAGCGAGGCGGCATGGTCATCAGCTCGCTTTCCTCCGTTTCCCATTGGATTTCTCCTTTATTTTTTTGTATAAGATCGGATTTCGGGTATTTTCCCGAAGTTTGATTCTAGCATTATTTTGGCATAATTGTCAAGAATTGTACGCTCCGGAGATTCAGGATGAAACGCAAGTTCCTCATCGCTCGCCACAACCCTTCCCGCCGTCACGGAGGCTGGCGTCAAGGCATTGCGCGCAATAAGCGCCTTCTGGATCGATCGCAAGGCCGCCTCAACCATATTTCCGATCAATCCCGCAAGGAGTATCTCAAGGGCCTTTTGCATCCTGCCTCGCCAGGCACTCTGCATCAATTTTCGATTCGATGAAGCTGCATGCTCTCTGCCGTCATTTCCGCGTGCATACCACGGCAGATGATCTCCAACCCAGGCATTTACCTCATAAAAACGGGTTAGCCATTCCCCGCCTGCGACCGGAATGAGCCTCGCGTAGGTAGCCGCGTTATAAAGACTCTGCGCCCTTAAGCCGAGGGATTTTGTGGTGATAAAATGATTCAGACAGCATTTTGAGGCCGTGGAGCCTCCGAGTCGTGATGACCGAAGTTTTCCGAAAGAGAACGTCAGCGCGATAAGAAGAAATCTCGCCGTCCATATGCGACCATGTTCCGTTATAATAAAAAGATCCACATCGCTGGAAGCGTTGGCATTCCCCATTGCGACCGATCCGGAAACAAAAATAGCCCGCACGAATGGAACGGCAGCCTGCCATTGCACAACATTTCGCACCGCATGCCATTTTTCTTCCGCGATCTTCAACCGCTCGATGTGAATTTCATATATAGCATCCCGCCCCTTTAAAAAATAATAGCCGTTCTTTTCGGCGATAATGCCTTGATCAGCTAATACATTCAATGCATTTATTATTGCTGGGTACGCGATAATATTCCGCTTGTCATCGCGAGCCGACGCGGTACTCTGCGAAGGCGTGGGTGAAATGCTCTGGGAGAGCATTTCACGGGCGGCATCCATGTTTTCCAAGAATGAAATGCGCCCAGGGGATACTTTATGAATAGGATTGCTTCGTCGTTCCTCCTCGCAATGACTCGCTTCCATGGTCTGGGCATACTCCGTGTTTAATGCTTTATGATCGACGATCTGATATTTAAACACCTCCCATGCGGTAAGCGGAATATCGAAAAGATCGTGATAGACGATAGTCGCCAATAGCGGTGAATAGTAAGGGGAATTGACCATGTCGGTTTTCATACGTATCATGCCTATCATACCTCGTTCATTCAAATTTAACATAGGATGGAGTTGCGATGCGCACATTAATCGCGCGGCGGATGCTGGCAGTCGCCGGAATTATCGTCTTTGGATTTTTATGTGTTCAGGGCAATGCGCAGACAACGCCATTCCCCGGCTCAGCAGAAATCCGGCAAAAATTCGTCAGACAAGCCGAGCAGGAAGGCTTGCAGCGCATTTGGGAAACCGATCTGGATCCCTTGAAAACATCGGGCTTTTTGATACCGTTGCCCCACAATGCGCATAACGTCGTGGATGATCGACTAGAGAAGAAGTTTCGCTATGTAACACATTGGGCCATTGATTTTCTCGAGGACTTTGGCAAAGATTTTCTCAAAGAGCGAAAGCGTGTAAATCAGGTCAACTCCGCGGTCCGAACCGTCGAACATCAGCGTGAATTGAAAGAAGGACGCCTCGTCAAACGGAACAAGCGCTGGATACGCGTAGGGCGTAACGCCAATGCCGCCGACTACGAAGGTCCGGAAGCATCATCGCATCTTTATGCCTCGACGATAGACATTGCCAAAATGCCCCTGAATAAAAAGACCGGCAAACGGACATTTCTGCCCGCAGCGGACATCAGCTGGATGCGTGACTACCTGAAGCGCCTGCGCGATGCCGGATGCATCGAGGTCATCGAAGAATTCAATCAGGCGGTATTTCATATTATGGTATTCAAGGAATACGCGAATTGCACCGCTTCATTGAATGCAAAAACCGAGTCATAAGACGCGGTTTTTTAATTCCGAATTCTTAATTCTTGATTTTGGACTTACGATTCCTGCTTCTTCAGCCACTGACCCGTATAGCTCCGCTTCGCCTTCATAATATCCTTCGGTGTTCCTTCGGCAATAATCTCGCCTCCCCCGCTGCCGCCATCAGGCCCCAGATCGATAACCCAATCCGCGCATTTTATGACATCGAGATTGTGTTCAATAACCAGCACGGTATTGCCTTTATCGACCAGTTTCTGCAGTACCCCCAATAATTTCCGCACGTCATCGAAATGGAGGCCCGTTGTCGGCTCATCAAGAATATACAGCGTCCGACCCGTGTCGCGCCTGGCAAGTTCATTGGCGAGTTTCACCCGCTGCGCCTCTCCGCCCGAAAGCGTGGTGGCCGGCTGCCCTACCTTAATATAGCTCAAACCGACATCCAACAAGGTTTTTAATTTCTGCTTCAGGGGCGGGATGGCCTCAAAAAACTTAAGCGCCTCTTCAACCGTCATATCCAAAACGTCGAATATATTCTTTTCCTTATACAGGATTTCGAGCGCCTCGCGGTTGTAGCGCTTGCCGTGGCATTCTTCGCACTCCACATGCATATCGGGCAAAAAATGCATCTCGATTTTTCGAACACCCTCGCCACGACATACTTCGCATCGCCCGCCTTTCACGTTGAAGCTGAACCGACCAGCCTGATATCCGCGAATACGCGCCTCTTCCGTCTTGGCGAATAAATCCCGAATATGCGTAAATGCCCCGATGTAGGTAGCAGGATTCGAACGAGGCGTGCGGCCGATGGGCGATTGGTCTACGTGAACCATTTTATCGATATGCTCAAGCCCCTCGATATCCTTATGCCGTCCCGGCGGCTGCTTGGCATGATAAAACTTCTGGGAAAGCGCCCGGGCCAGAATATCGATCACAAGCGTGGATTTTCCCGATCCGGACACGCCCGTAACGCTCACCAGCTTTCCGAGCGGAAAGGCAACGGTGATGTTTTTAAGATTGTGTTCCGCGGCACCCTCGACGATCAGTTTTTTACCGTTCCCCTTGCGAAACGATTTCGGCTCTTCGATCTGTTTCCGGCCGGAAAGATAATCTCCCGTAAGCGTATGGCATCTCTTCATCGCCGCCGGAGTGCCGCTTGCAACGATCTCGCCGCCATGGCGGCCGGCACCCGGGCCGACATCAACCACCCAATCGGCCTCCAAGATCGTCTCGCGGTCGTGTTCGACCACGATGACCGTATTGCCCAGATCGCGAAGTTTTTTTATGGAATGGATAAGCCGATCATGATCGCGCGGATGTAAACCGATGGACGGCTCGTCCAGAATATAGAGCACGCCGACCAATTGCGAGCCGATTTGTGTGGCAAGCCTGATGCGCTGCGCCTCGCCTCCCGCAAGCGTCTTGGCCGAACGATTCAATGTCAGATAATCCAGGCCCACATCCACCAAAAATTGCAAACGCGTCAAAATTTCTTTTATGAGGGGTGTTATGATCTGTATCTCGCTTTTCGTCAGCATCTGCGCGCTGTGTTTTGCGCTTGGGGAAGCGGGCGTTTTTATTGCGGAGCCCGGCGCCATACGGATCGACAGGTCTGCGGCGATGGTGCCAAAAAACCTCATGGCGTCCGCGCTCGTCAGTGAAATTATTTCATGAATGTTCTGTCCCAAAAAGAGCACGCCCAATGCCTCTTTTTTCAATCGCCTGCCCTCGCACATCTCGCAAATTTTTTCGATCATGTACTGTTCAATCTCCGCCTTGGTATAGTCCGACTCCGACTCGCGATACCTGCGCTCAAGATTCGGTATAACCCCTTCGAAGCCCTTTTCGTTCCCTTCACCCCTATCGCCATAGAGCAACAAATCGACAATGCGCTTCGGCAGATCTTTTACGGGTGTATTAAGCGAGAACCGCATCTTTCGGGCGAGTTCCGTGAGCATATATTCATACCATCCCTGCCGCCCTACGCGATGGGATGCCGACGCCCAAGGGCGTATAGCACCTTCGGCGATGGTAAGGCGCGGATTGGGAACGACCAGATCCGGATGCACCTCGAGCTTTATGCCCAAGCCCGTACAGGACGGGCAGGCGCCATGCGGGCTGTTGAACGAGAAAAGCCGCGGCTCGATCTCCGGAAGATTCGTATCACATGTGGAACAGGCAAATCGCTCGGAGAAGATCAGATTTTCAGAAGTACTTGAGCGCCTCGGTGCTTGAGTGCCTGTGTGCATGGAGTCATCAGGATGCACTTCCTGATGATTCGAAGTACTTTGGTACTTAGGCACTTCGGTACTTGCGTACCTTTGCGCCTGCACGATCACCATACCATCTCCCAGCTTTAATGCTTGTTCCAATGAATCGGCAAGACGGGCTTTGTCGATGTCGGGTTCGATCGCAAGCCGATCGATCGCGATCTCGATCGAATGCTTTTTTTTCGGATCAAGATCGCCTGCCACGGCCTCGTCCACGCGCATGATCGTGCCATCCACGCGCACGCGCACGTAGCGGCCTTCCAATATTCGCTTCAGAACCCCCTTATGCTCTCCCTTCTTGTCCCGCACCACGGGCGCCAAAACCGCGATATCCGTCTTTTCCGGAAGCGCCAGAACCTTTGCAACGATCTGGGACACGGATTGCTTTTCGACGGGTTTTCCGCAATTAGGGCAGTGCGGCCGCCCGGCACGGGCGAACAAAAGACGGAGGTAATCGTATACCTCCGTGATCGTGCCTACCGTGGAACGCGGATTGCGCGAGACGCTCTTTTGGTCTATTGAAATGGCCGGCGACAATCCCTCAATGGAGTCAACCTCCGGTTTTTCCTTTACGCCCAAAAACTGCCGGGCGTAACTCGATAGCGATTCCACGAATCGCCGTTCACCCTCCGCATAAATGGTATCGAAGGCAAGCGAACTTTTACCGGAGCCGGAAAGCCCGGTAATGACCGTAAGCTTGTTCCGCGGAATATCAACGTCCACATTTTTAAGATTGTGGACCTTGGCTCCCCGGATCCGTATATACTCCCCATGATTGGTTCGCTTGTCCATGAAAAAATTTGAAATAGATATGGCCCCGACGGTCCATACCAATACAATAAGGAAGTCGGGATCCCGACCGTTCAATGATTTAAACAATGATACGTCGGGGTTAACTTCCATCCTACCACCGATGTCAAGATACAGCAATGGCTCGGGCATAAAGCCCATATAATAAAAGACCGGATCCTTGGATGGATCCGGGTTTGGGCAATATGCCCGCTATGAAACTTAAAGAACCTTTTCGAACTGAACCGCCTTCTCGCCGCCATTCTGCACGATTCGCGCATGGTAAAGTTCCAGACGCGCGCCGGGCAGATACTCGCTCAAGATGAACGTCGCGAGTTTCTTCAGATGGGTTTTTTGTTCCTTGCCCACCCTGGCAAGCCCACCTAGATACTGGGCGATAGAACCGTATCCCTTGCAATCGTCGTGATTGATAAGAACGACTCTGGAAAACTTGCTGTCCTTGGTCAGAAGCTCCAGCTGGCGACGCAGCGCGTTCCACCCCTTCGGCAGAACCGTTTGCACGCCGAACGCCGCGGAACTTCCGGGAATGCAGATCGGAGCGGGCATTTGTATGCCAAGCTCCCCATGGATGAAGTCGTGAAAGGCCTCCTGAAACCGCGGATCGGAACAATGTAATACCAGCGCATCCGGAGCCCCCGTTTGTAACGGATAGGTTTTTGATGCCTGACCGATTGTCGCGAGTGTTGTCGCAGCGGGTATTTCGTATGCAGGATATGTCTGTGCTTCCATATTCTCCTTTCAAATCAATAACTGATTTTGAAAATGGGGAGAAGGTTGCCCTCCTCCCCATGGCGTTTTTAGGCTTTGGACGCTGATGTCGATGCGACTTCGGTGCTTTCGGAACCGTTCAGTCCGGGCACCATGGTACTGAGATCAAATCCCAGTTTTGCCGCAAGCCCGGCGACTACGGGCAACATTCCGGATGCCTTGAGTGTCTGAAATATTTCGAACATCACTTCGGGCGCCACCTTGAGCGTCCGGGCCATTCCGCCATTACCGTTCGAGCCGGAGTCATAGACCGTCAGATTGTCGATCTGGCTCAAGGAAGCGGTAACGGTTCTGGCGATCTCACCCATGATCTTCTCGCCGGCATTGCCGAGCGCATCGACCGTCTGGGGAAGCTGCTCGAGGATCATCTTGATGACGAAGAGCCTGCGCTGTTCCTCATCCATGCCCTTGTAGGCATCCAGCATTGCCTTGGTCGCCTTGGCCTGTGCTTCCTGACCTTCCGCTTGAGCGAGAAGCTGTGCCCTTGTACCGTCTGCTTCAGCAAGAAGCTGCTGCTTCCTGCCTTCGGCTTGCGCAACAAGCCTTGCCTGCTCGGCGGCCGCCTCGGATTCTCCAACGCTCTTTTTCACATCAGCGTCGGCAAAACCGATAGCACGAGTCTTCTTGGCCTGGCCTTCACCCTCGTTCTCAAGCGCTTCTCGCTCCGCTGAAGCGGTAGTTCTCCGTGCTTGGGCCTCGCCTTCAGCGGTGATCGTAGCCCTTGACCTTTCTCCCTCGGCGACGATTACCAGCTTCTGCTTCTCGGCATCTGCCTGCTTGAGCACCGTTGCCTTCAGCTCGGCTTCCGTCTTAGCGGCGACCGCTTCTTGCAACGTGGTCTCCGCCACGGTTTGGGTTCTCTTGACTTCGACTTCCGCAAGCACAACGGCTCTGCGCGCATCGGCAGTTGCCAGGGGTTCGGCCTGAGCAGCCTTTGCCCTTGCTCTTGCCGTCTCGGCATTATAGTCGGCTTTTTGGATATCGAGATCGCGTTGCGCTTTAGCGGTCAACCCCTCATTCTCGGCCTTCGTGGTCTCCGCTTCCATGTTCGCCTTGGTGGTCTGCACGGTTTTACGGCGGTTCTGTTCCGCTTCCTGAATTTCGGCTTCAGCCTTGACCTTCGCCGTTTCCGGTTTGCCCATCGCGGCGATAACGCCACCCGGATCGCTGACTTCCTGGATGTTCAGCACCACCACTTCGCAACCGACCTTGGCCAATTCCTGCGTAACCTCCTTCTGGATGCTTTCCTTGAAGGTGTCCTGGTCGCGCAACACGGTTTCCATGGAGCTTTTCCCGATGAGCACGCGAATGTGGCCGTCGATGACGCCCTGCACCATGGCGGCGATTTGCTGCAGATTTTTCCGCCCGAATGCGCCGGCAGCGACCGGAAGAAGTTCTTCCTTGTTCGAGATCTTGCAGGTCACCGATGTTTTGACGTTGATCGGAACGTTATCCTTATTCGGAACGTTATTGAGCGACACGTCGAACTGGAACGCTTCGAGTTCCAGCATATAGAAGTCTTCCATCAGCGGCATGACGAACTTTGCCCCGCCGGATACGACGCGGGTTTTTCCGCCGCCGTAGATGATGAGCGCCCTTTCCGGCGGCACTTTCACATACCGCTTGACTCCTGTGCGCACCAGAAGGCCGATCACCGCGAGAATGAAGATGATGATGAGCGGCGTAGAAAACGTCGCCCAGACCGAGTCAACCGTACCGCCCACGCCTTGGAATAGCATGAGAGCCGCAAGAGTAGCAAATTGCATTTGGTATTTCCTCCTTGTTGGATTTGGTTTAGTTTTGTTTTGTTTCGCCGGCAGACTCCACAACCAGCATTGAGCCCATCGCGGCAGTGATGCGTACGCGTGAAGCGATTGGAATAGTCGTCGGCTGGGTTGTCCGTGCGGAAAACCATTCCTGACGATCCCCCACCGCACATACGATTTCTCCCACTCCGTCGGGCGCGATCGCAATCGAAACAACAGCGATGCTCCCGATAACATCGCGGGTTTTTACCGTGGATGTTGCTTGGTGCCTGTACAGCCAGTTGAGAAATACGTAGCCGATAGCGGCAAGTATCAAGCCGCCAACGACTCCAAAGAATGAACTCCCCGCCACGTCATAGTCCGCGCGAGCGCCGAAGTATCCTCCGGCACCAAACCCCGCAACGAACATCAGCAGGATCCTGATCGAAATAAAACTCATATTTCCCGATCCGTCATGATCCGTATCGTGGTCGTTATCCGCATCGTGGTCCATGTCATGATCCGCGTCATGATCATGTCCCAAGAGCAACGAGATCGATAGCGCTGCCAAAGCCACGAAGGTGAGCCAGAAAAAGAACATCGACAGGCCCATACGCGACCATGGAGAAGCGAACAGCATTCCGAACAAAGCCGTATGCTCCATAAGGCAATTTCTCCTTTCCTTGTCAGTTTTTTCGATTGACAATGTTCAGATTTTCCACCAATAGCTGTGGACAGCATTTCAGCGGACTAGCTAAAATAGCAAATAAATATGAATATGTCAATAGTTCCGTTTTTAAGCCAAATATTGACATTTTCATGATTTATTATTAATATAAATTTCGCTCTTTAAAATATAAGCTAAATGGAGGCAAAAAATGAGCGCAGAGCAGATCGCAAAGCTTGTCATGGTGTTAATGGTAATTCTTGGGGCAATAGCATGGCCGCTTTGGACATTGATACAATCTGCCCGAAAAAAAGCGTCACAAGGGCGCTCCACTGCGGAGCCAACAAAGGCTTCGACAGTTAATTATTCTTTTCCGCCAGAGGGCGCACAGCCCAACGAAACCGCCCAGACATTGAATGAAGATGCGGCATTGCACTCCAATACTGGACCGACTACGACACCAAGCAACCCGCATAAGCGAGCCCTGCTGCGAAAACAGGTAGCGGAATTTCACGGTACAGGAAAACGCGCAAAAGAAATCTTTACTGCTCTGATTGCCCAAGATGATTCGACTGAAGCGCGGGATGAAATCATAGATGCGCTTGTAGAGACGGGCACAAGGCCGGAAGAGCTTGCCGCATGCCTTGCGGAGCACAGTTATGCGCTCACTGATATCGCCGAGATACTGGAGAACTCCTACAGACCTGGTGCGGATCAATGGCTCGCATCCCTGCTCCCGATAGCGAATGGCCAAACACAAAAAGAGAAAGTTGAAAGCGTTTTTTCCGCTTTACAGCACGCCGAGGAATGCGATTGGAATGACGGTGACTACGATACCGACCCCGACGATTTCATCGAACCGCTCCTCTGCGGGGGCTGGGCCGTGGAAAGCATCGCCGAACTTCTCTACCACCAAACCGATAGACGATTGGGAACGATCCTGGCGGCCTTTCCTAAGGAAAAGCGGCCTCTACCGCAAGCGATCGGCGAACTAGTAAAAATGATCAAACTGAATCTCGATGAAGAAGAGGAATACACCGCGTTGCGGGATGATCTTGATCTTAACCTTGCCGATATCATCCGCGCTTTGCATGCCTCCGAAGCGGATGCGGAAAACATGGTGTATTGTCTGAACGCCAACGAGGAACTCGAAGATCTCGACGAAGTTCTGGAAGCCATTATTGCCGCAAACTGCTATCCGACTCCCGGGGTGCTGAAAGCTCTTCATCACTGCACAGATGAAACGGCCTTCGACGTCGTGCGAGCCGCGCTCCAAGCTAAGGCGCCTAAAGCCAGCATTGCCAGGTTCATCAGCGAAGCAGAAGTGGATGCGGATGAATTTGACGAGGAATTGCGAGACAGTGGCAACTATGACGCTTTGGAACGGGCAAGGCTTATCGTAGAACTTTTCTCCGGCGATGAAGACGATGTAAAGCCCGAGGGTGCCGCGGAGAAAGATTCATCGAATACCGAAACAACGGGACCGGACACCTAGACACATGAAAAAGAAAACAGCCTGCAGGTAAAACCTTGCAGGCCTTTTTATTTTTTTGCCGCCTTGCCAATCAGCTTGAAAGCTTTAGGGTGCCGACTACCACCAGGGCAATGCCGATGACCAGACGGGCAACCTTCCATTCATAAGCCCCGGTAACTTTCTGGTGCAGCGCGGTATTGAGCAAGTATGCGCCGAACATCTGGAGAAACGATAACATGGTAACGATGGCAAGAATGGCTACCGTAGCGATACCCGCTCCCAGAAGCGCCGCAAAGGGTCCCATGAGAAGGCTTGCAAGCGCGGTGCCCGCTACGACTCCGATAGACAGAAAAAGAAACGTTGCCACTCCGCAAATGACATACCACCAGAAGAGAAAATTCGTCGAAGACAGATACGTCTCCTGCAACGTTCTGCCTTTTACGGCCAAAAACGCTGCAAAAATCACCGCGATGAGTAGTCCAACCATGATTTAATCCTCCTTTTTTTGTTTAGGCCTGATTCCCGACCCACTATCCCTCGGTGCGGGCAGAAGTTCCACGCTATCCAACACCAGATAATTGATGTCGGCTTGCCGCGTATACTGCCGCAGCATGTCCGGCAGATGCTTATCGTCAACGAGTTGGTGGTAGGCAATGCGGCAATACATGCCATCCGTCAATTGCTGGTGCATGCCCGCAAATACGAGATTGAGCAGGCGGTCATCTGTAGTACGAAAACCTATGACCGTATGACCAAGTTCCGTATGAGGGTTAAGCACCCAGCCGTCCACCGTAAAAAACTTCGGCGGAACCTCCGCATTGTCCGCCACTTTTTCGATTGACTTTTTTGCGGGGCCAGCCTCATTAACCCGACTATCCCCACAGCCAAGCATCGTAAGCGCCGACAATAGCACGGCGGCAAATGCTGTGCAGAGAATTGTTTCCGATTTACAAAGCATTGCATTCCTCCCAGAATTTCAAAGATCTTCATTGGGCAAGTACCTAATATAGCAAAAATGGCTCACTTGTCAAGCCAACACGGGCCATAAAAAACCCGCGAGATAATTCTCGCGGAAATATGTTCTGCCTCTACTGCCACAGATCACTTCGATGAAGCTTTTTTACCGCGAGCCTGATCGGAAGCCGCTTTATTGCACTGATCGCAATACGCTCCCGCGGTCAAGACCATTTCTCGCTCTTCCTTTTTCTTGTAACCACATATAGGCCCCGTACAGTACGCGAGCCTGGAATTTTTTTCATGGTCCTTCATTGTCACCCCTTTTCTTCGGTAAAACCGCATTCTGCTGAAAAAGCATGGTAGCAGCCTGCAGTGCTTGCGTCAAGGATATATTATAAAAAGTCCGCCCCAGCATATGCCGAGGCGGTTGATACTTAGACTTCAACTCCCTATGAAAAGCTGGGAGTCATCATCACAATTACCGGACGATCGCCGACAGGTATCCGCATCCGAAGCCTTCAAATCCCGCTCCATGATTTTCAGAACACCCTTGACTGCGATGAAGGCAAGGATGCCTCCGGAAATCGTAGCGCCCGTCCAAAACAATCCCCTGCCAACACGCTTGATAACTCGTTTCTTTTCAGCGGTCATGCGACCTCCACCTCCATCGGATGCTTGCGCTGCCATTCAGCCCAGCGCTCTTCATCCACAAAGTACGTATTTTTTTTGTGCTTTCCGTCTGTCTCGCGGTCGATATGACAGAAACACACGACTTTCGCATCGGGAATTTCACTAGAGATACGTGCTTTGGCCTTTATGAGCAGTTCAATGCATTCCACAAAGGACAATTTCACGAGGCCTGCCGCACCGCACGGGGCATGTGTGTAAAGGACGATAGTTCGCATGCCCTTCAGCATAATGCCGCCCTTGATGTGCTCAATGTACACCAGATCCTCCCGCAACTTCTTGTTTAGCGGAGAATCTTCAGCGATGAGCAATGCACCCCCATTGAGCGCGAGCATATGAGGACGAGGCGCATGACCCGCTTGCGCGGCATACTCCACCTGCCTTGTGAAAACGTCGATCATTTGATCCCCGTCTGCACAAGGAGTCGCGATAACGCCTTCCTTCTGTGGAAGACGATGCGGATCCACATCGGCAAGTACCCCGAATTTACGAAGTTCGACGATGCTCTTAAAATCTGAAGCGGAAATTTTTCCCATAGATACGAAGCGCCCTCCTTAAGGCAAATTGTTAGTCTGCGAGCACTATAACCTTGCTTTCCGGCTGGATTTCGACAAATCCACCGTTTATTTCAATGAACTTTTCCGCATCTTTATTGCGAATCTTTATTATACCATGCTTTAGATTAGAAATCAAGGGGGTGTGGATAGCAAGCACCCCAAGCTCCCCATCGGAGCCCGGAAGGGTTATGGCATCAGCCTCTCCTTCGTAGAGGGTCTTGTCTATGCTATAGATCTTTAGGGCTATTGACATTTTTATTTATAAGTATTAATATCTTAAAGTAAAAAAATAGTGGGAGGTTCTTTACATGCCATTTCTGCGTGGTGGAACGATCGGTGGAGGTTGCAACTGCGGCCCCAAAAACTGCGACCACACGTTTTCGATGAAAGGAAACGGGCCCAGCTTGGCCAGTCAGACCAAGAAGGCCGACAAGAGCGCGAAGAAAGGCAAGGGCGGAAAGAAGGATAATCGCACTTCCTAACAGGATCATGGCGACAGCATGCAAGCTGTCGCCATCTTTTTTATCCTTGAGAGATTTCTTCAATACTTCCCTTCATGTAAAACGCCTGCTCGGGCTTATCATCGTATTTGCCTTCCAGGATCTCACGGAATCCGCGAACCGTATCCTCGCGCGAAACATACGCGCCCTTTTTGCCCGTAAACACTTCGGCAACGAAGAACGGCTGTGCCAGGAATTTCTGAATCTTTCGGGCTCGCGCCACAAGCGCCTTG
>JAUYLV010000022.1 GCA_030699565.1 bacterium | reverse complement strand
TGATGTCATACGCCGCCAGGGTATAGGTCCAAGCCACCACATAATACGTGGATTGCAAGGACTCCGTCCGCGACTGCTCCAAAAGCACGAACGGACTTTGCGGCTTGAACGCGGAAAGATACTCAATGCCCTTGGCGGGTGTGGTGGGCATAAACTCGTTCATAAGCAGAACGGAAGATTCGGCCCGGATCGTAATGAAGATCTTCCGCCTATCACCGATAAACCCGATGTCATGATCTGAACCCACGTCAACCGCGATGGGAACTTTCTCGACGTTCATCGGGTGAGAGACGGCGCTGCCCTGCCGGGTCACCTTTTGTTCAATGGTCACCTCGTCATACGCATAACCGACCTTGAGCGGCGGCACACGGTATTTCCCGTGCGCGTCGGACGCTCCAAGATGCATGGTATACGTGATCGGCACCATTTCCGCATCTTTGACGTTCGGCACAGCGGATCGCTTACCGACGGCAATGCTCGTCACCGTAAACGGCGCCATGGCCTGTCGAAAAGTAGCCTCGTCAAGCCGTACGCCCTGCAGAAAGAGCACGCGATAGGTTACGCGCAAGGGTTCTTCACCTACGATAAGTCCGGTCGACAACTCCATGGTAACAACGACCGGTTCCGATTGTCGCTTGCTTTTCTGCGGATGGTCATCCGGCGGCGCAACCTGCCCGCCCTGTGGATCCTGATTTGGATCCGGCGGCATGACTTGGCCGCTTTGAGGATCCTGATCATCAGGATCCTGTCCCGCAACATAAGATACGCTTAAAGCGCACAACAGGGCTATCGCCATGAAGTACGCAATAAATCGAATAGGTATGCGCATAGCTTACCTCCTGTCCGCGCGCATGGCGAAAAATTCATACAGAACATCGTACCACTGCTGCTCGCTCCCTGCCGTCGATAGCACGCACGTGTCGATATCGATCGTTCCGAGCGTGGTTTCGGGACGCACGCGCTCGCTTCCGGATGCGAAAAATGTGGCACCCGTCTCGGCGTCCCGTACCCGAATTCCGGAACTTACGGTGGGCATCGATTCCTCGATGCGATCACGCATGATGAGGCCAAATACATCGGCAACACCCTGCAGATCCTCCAGCCGCTGCCAGGTTTCCACGGGAAAAAGAAAATCGGAAACGATACAGATCACATCCGCCGGATATTCCTGGCGGCCGGCGATCTCGCTCGCCCGCCAAATGGCGTCCTGGGGATCGGTTTTTTTGGTATCGATCTTTAGCGTTTCGATATCGTCCAAGAACGCTTCAATGGCATTCGCGCTTCCCATAACTGCCGACTCAGCCTCGACGGACGATGCAAACGCCACGATCTTGATAACATGAGATTTGGCAATGAATGACCCGGCAAGGTACCGGATCAGTTCCAACGCCGCAGCTTTCTTTTCGCGAGCCGCGCCAACCCGGGTCGAAGCGGATACATCGACAAGAAACAGAACGAGCGCGCCGCGCTCGGGAAGCTTTTCCACGACCAGTTCCTGTCCCGTGCGGATGTACTGCCGAATATGCATCGAACGCAATGAATCGCCCGCTTGGAATTCCCGAATATTGCGCACATCGTATCCCTTATCGGAGATTTTAGCGGCGGGCGCGCCGTAGCCGGTTAGCTGCCGGACGCGCCGCCGTATGGTAAAAGGAAGGCTTGCCCACATGGCGTTACACCTTCCTTCCCGTAATACTCACCGAGTTAAGCACCCGGCGAATGATGTCGTAATTGTCCTTAATGCCCAATTTGCGCGCCTGTCTCCAATCGAGTTCGAATTTGAATGCCAGCGCCCGCTCCGCCATCGCCTTCACGTCGGTGAACGTAATGCGTTCACGCTCATGCAGGAACGCATGCGCCGCCGAGGCTTGGGTAAGATCTTGCGCGGCACGAATGCCGGGACCCCATTTTACGGCCGGGTGGTCGTGAATATGCAAAATAAGCCGCACGAGGTAATCAACCACCGGATCGGTATCCCGCAAGCTCAGCACATATTGCTCGAATATGCGGTTCTGCATGTCTGCAAGGACTTCTTCCGTGTAACACGGCTGAATCTCTTTTTGCCGCGTATCGTGGACCGCAATCTTACGCATGAGCGCTATGGAGGGATACGGCACGAGAATCTTCAGCATGAAGCGCTCGCGGAGCGCCTCGGGAAGCGCGCTTGTCGACTCTGCCGATTCAACGGGATTCTGCGTCGCTGTCACAAAATAAAGCGGACCAAGCTTGTGTTCCCTGCCCTCCAGCTCCACGCACTGTTCTTCCATAGGTCCCAGAAGAACGCCGGTGCTGCGAGGCATGGCACGATTGATCTCGTCCGCAACAAGCAGCTTCGTAAACAACGGACCCTTCTCCAGCGTCATATTGCGGAGCGTTCTGCCGCCTTCCGCGCCTTCGGCAAATCCACCCATGGAATAGAGCAGATCCGCCGGAAGCATATCGGGCGTAAATTGCTTGAACGTGCACTTTGCATCGATCGTCCGATTGAACACCCGCGCTACGAGCGTCTTGCCGACACCCGGTTCTCCCTCAAGGATCACATGTCCCTTGGCGAGCACGCCGATCATCAACCCTTCGACCACCGAATCCAATTCGACGACGTCGCGATGAATTTCGGTAACAGCCGTTCGGTACTTTCCTAAAAATGCCTTTCCAGCGTCACTGTGGGGCAATCCGTGAGTTGCCATAATCATGTCTCGCTTTCATTATATGAGTTTTCAAGGTACAAGAATGGTATTGTCACACTATATGCAACCTACTAGAATGTCAATAATGGCTAAAACACGAAAACCCAGCATTTTAAAGCCTTTTTATGCCCCGGCACAGACGGGCGTGTACCGCTTTCTGGACCGCAACAACAAGACGCTGTACGTGGGCAAAGCGATCAATATCCGCTCCCGCCTGCGCTCTCATTTTGCCGATCCCGATACCGTCAATCCCGCAAAAGCGCAGCTTCTTAGGCAGACCCGGGATATAACCTGGGAATTATGCGCCTCGGAACCGGAAGCGCTCATTCGGGAAGCGGAACTCATAAAAAAGCTCAAACCGCGATTCAATATCTTGCTGCGCGATGACAAGAATTATTTTTACGTGGCGTTCACCAAGGAACCGTTCCCAAAAGTGTTTTTGACGCACCAACCAACAACCTTTACAACCAACAACCTTTACAACCAACAACCGGAAATGCTTAAAGAATTTCGTCGTAGAGTTCGTAAAGGTCGTCAGTCATCAGTTGCATATGTGGGGCCTTTCACCGACGGAAATGCGCTGAAGCGCACGCTTAAAATGCTGCGGCGTATATTTCCTTATTGCATCTGCCGCACGCCCCATGATCGCGAATGCCTGGCCGCAACGCTTGGCCGCTGTGTCGGAATATGTTGCTTAAAGTCCACCTCCTTGTCATTCCCGCGCAAGAGAAAATCCGTCTCGTTGGCGAAAGCGCAATACCGTAAAAATATTAAGTCCATTCAAGCGGTACTGCAGGGAGAAAGGCCGCGACTGATGTCATCACTGAAAAAAGACATGCGACAGGCATCAAGCAAGCAGCGCTTCGAAGAGGCCGGACGCCTCCGTGATCAGATCGGAGCACTACAGGAAATTTTTTCGCATCGTGCCGTCGTGGCAAATGGCGAAATACTCCGAGAACGCGCCACCGCGCTCCGCCAGATTCAAAAGTTTCTCAAGCTTGAGCAAGTACCACGACGGATCGAAATGTATGACATGTCGAACAACCACGGTACATCGGCAGTCGGATCCTTGGTTGTTTTTTTCGACGGCATTCCCGAAAAATCACAATATCGCAAATTTAGGATCCGGACGATTACGGGTATTGACGACGTCGCCATGATGCAGGAAGTGATCCACCGCAGGCTAGGACACGACGAATGGCCTAAGCCCGATATACTTATCGTGGATGGCGGAAAAGGGCAAATGGGAGCAGTCCTGGAAGCTCTCAAAATCACAAATCACAAATTGCAAAAATCACAAACACTACCCTTTGCTCTCTTGGGGCTCGCGAAAGGTAAAGATGAATTACATTATATTCCCTTCCCATACGAGATACGAGATACTAAATACGAGATACAAACTACCCCCCGCTCCCGCCTACCCCGCCCTGTACGCCATCTCTTCGATCACCTGCAGGCCGAAGCGCATCGCTTTGCCATTACGTATCACAGAAATCTGCGCAGTCGCAACGCGCGCAAATAATTTCGACAGTCCAAAGGCGGCGGAAATCTCCAAAGGCTTATCATGAGCCGTTTATACGGGGGTTGCTTGCCCCCGAATGCACAAGGTCGTATGATCCGTATAGAACTTTATCAACCTCAGGGAGTAAAACCATGAATTGGAGAATGTCGTCATCCCCCAATCCGCCCCCAAGCCACCATCCGGACCAAAATTCATGCGAAACTGAAGAAGCGGCAAAGGCCGGCTTTCGCGCGTATCGCCGCCAAGTGTATCATCTGTTGCCGGACGATTGCCTTTTGAAGCCGCGGGGCTGGCTAAGCGTGCCGATGCTTGCATTCGATCCGCGCCTTTTGCGCAAAAAGTGGATCGGCCAACAGGACATCTGTTCGCTCTGCATGTTTTCCGCATGTCCATGGAATAAAGCGGTTACCCATCGCACGCTGCGCGGTTTTAAAATTTTCCTGCTGCAAAAACTTTTCCGCAGCTGGTTTATAACAAATATCTTCACGTCGAAATAAAGGGTATTAAACCCCAGTGCAAGCCCTGGACCCTCCGATCCACTTTACGGATCAGAAATTCCGCGAGAAGCTCTCGGGGTATTAACCCTTTGTTTTCAGCGCTCGCTCGGATATGCAAAAGAGTACTTTTGCATTTCGCTCGACTCGCTTGAAAATAAAACGGCCTCTCGTGAGAGAAGCCGTTTTTCTATTTAGGAGTTGTTGGTTACAAGTTACCGAATGTTCGTTATTTCCACCTCCGTATACGGTTGCTTGTGTCCTTTGCGCAGGCGATAGCGCTTCTTGGGCTTGTACTTAAGCATGAAGATCTTTTTATGCCGGCCCTGCGAAAGGGTCTTGGCGCCAACATTGGCACCACTCACCGCGGGAGATCCGATTTTTACTCCGGTTCCATCCTCATTGCCGACCAATAGCACCTCAAACACCGGGTTGGCGGCGGCATCCTTGTCCAGCTTTTCGACTTTCAGCTTTTTGCCCGGTGAAACGATATATTGTTTTCCGCCGGTTTTTATGATTGCGATGGGCATGATGTAAACAATTAACAGCTAGCAATTAACAATAATAGTTATCGTGGGAGCAGTATACCATACTTTAAAATAGTTGCAACCCCGCCACGAATCCTTGCTTGGCGATATTTCATCCCTTGTTTGCGTGCAATTCCGCTTCGATTTCTTTAGCAAGCTCCAAAATGCTGTCCGCGTAGAATGCAAAATCCGGATTTTGCCAGTTTCCGCCCGCAAAATACATAAGGGCCGCCTTGCGTTCCGACCCTTCGCTCTGTTCGGATGCGCCCGCCTCGGCAAGCTTGATCGCCGCACCCGCCAGGGCATCATCAATGTTCCACGGAGATGGGGCGGCATGCCCGGTTATTTGCCGAATGCGGTCCTCGTACCCCACCCAGGTGCCCGGCAAAAACTGCGCGGGACCCATGGCGCCCCCCCATCCGTAGTCGGGCTTTTTTGATACCGGTACGCGATCGGGATCCAACCCCAGGCGCTGAGTAATCGAAAGAAACACCGGCCACTGCGAAGGATGCATATCATCTTTCCAAAATCCCGATCCTTGGAATGCGCCGAATTTTGATTCCTGCGCGACCAGGGCGAGCAGAAACGCGGGACGCAGCGAAAGCTGCTTGGTCACCGCATCCGCCCTCGCAAAAACCTCCTGAAGCGTCAGGCGCTTGCCAACCCCTTCCTGCTTAAAAAATTCTTCCTGCAGGGTTACGGACGCCACTTCGCTCCGTCGCAGCAGCTCCTCAAAAAGGACAGTACGCTTCCCGGCATACGCCTGAATCGCCCGCTTTTGATCATCCTCCTCAACAAGCCGCAGCTGCTGCCGCAAATAGACCTCATGCAACAGCACCAGTTCCTCGCGCCTTTCTTCAAGATTGCGCTTTTGCTTCTCAAGATTCCTCTGATCCTCGCGAACGGCGCGTACCGTATCCTGCAACGCCCGATGCGAAAGCTCAATGCCTCGCGCAATATCCATAAGGCCGGAAAGCGATCTGGCGGAGAACGCCAGCGCCACAGCATCTTTCGGAGCTCGGTCAAGCTCCCGTAGTAATCCCGCAAGCATCATCCGTTCTCTTCCGATCAGCGTTATCTTGGCCTCGATGGCACGTTCATATTCAGCGATCATGGTTCGATTTTTCTCCAGCGCCATACGCACCAGCGCCTGCTCGAGCGCAAGTTTCCTTTTCCGTGCCTCGATAAGCCCCAGCGTATCCTGTAACGACTTCAGATCGGCCCGGTTCTCCTCGATGCGCTGGCGGTATCCCTCGACCTGTGCGCGTATTTCGAACAATGAGTCGTGTAAGTCTTGGGCATTTACGGATAGAACAGGGGAAAACAAAAAAACGCATCCAGCAAATGCGAAGAATGCCATTAACATTCGACGAATAATTTCCATGAGTTTCTAAGAGTTTCTAAGAGTTTCAGAAACTTATTGAAACTCGCTTTTCGATACTGATAGAAACCAGCGGTCACTCCTATCGATTATTTCTCCTCCTTCGTCTCCTTCTCCGCGGCCTTCTTTTCGCGCTTCTCTTCGCCCTCGGTCTTGATGGCGCTGATGGCAGCCTGTTCATCGCCTGTCGGCGCTTCAGTAGGCGCCTCCTCCTTGGCGGGTTCGGCAACTAGCACCACTGTTTCGTCCGCATCGGCCCGAAGCGTAACACCCGACGGAACAGCCAGGTCCCGTACGCGAAGCGAGTCGCGAATATGGGCAAGTGTCGATATATCAACGGAGATTTCATGCGGAAGATCCTTCGGAAGACATTCGATTTCTATCTCCTGCAACGCGCGCACAAGATTGCCGCCTTCATGCTTTACACCGGGCGCCTCACCAATGCAAACCAAAGGAACGGTCGTGCGGATTTTCTCATCCATGCGAACCGCCTTAAAATCCACATGTTGAATCGCGCCGGAAACGGGATGCCGGGCAACATCGTGTATCAATACGCTATAGGAAGTATCACCATCAAGCGCAAGCGTTACCAATGCGCTTTCGCCTGCCATGCGATAGGTGCGCAACAATTCCTTCTCGTTCACGAACAACGATAGGCTTGTTTGAACCGCGCCGCCGTATAACACCGCGGGAATATTTCCCATCTTGCGCGGCCCCTTCACCTTCCTGCCCCGCGCCTCGCGTATCATTGCTTTTAGTTGATGTGTAGCCATGGAAATTTCCAAATCCATCAATCCAACGCCGTATGCAATGCAAGTACGTCGTCGGTTGTTATGGTTTCGGCAGTCTTAAATCGTTCAACGTCATCGCGGGTCATATCGGTCAACATTCCCATCGTTGTTACCATTCCCAGCATTCCCGCCATAATAGCCAGGATCGCCGCGCTCTGGCACCGAGGGCATTCCGCATGCACAACGGTCACATTGCCCTGTTGTTGCAAAACCCCAATATAGGCGGGCTCATACGCCACACCGCACATCGGACAATACCCCAAAGCATGTTTCGATATTTTTCGCTTTTTTCGCGGCATAGCGTCAAATATATAGTTTACTGATCCCGGTCAAAGTGTCAACAGCCTACGCCCGAATCTTCATAATATCCTTCAAGAAGCTTTAACGGGATTCGGCGGCTCTTTGCCCTCGAGCACCGCGATGATATTTTCTGCGGCGATCCGAGCCATGGCACTCCGCGTTTCCAGAGTGGCGGAAGCCGTATGGGGCGTCAGCACCACATTGGCGCAATTCGCCAACCCCGGCGCAAGTTTCGGCTCGTTCTCAAATACATCGAGTGCTGCGCCCGCGATCCAGCCTTCGCCAAGCGCCTTGACCAGTGCCACCTCATCAATAACCGGACCTCGCGAGGTATTGATAAGATACGCGCCTTTTTTCATACCCTTGAGCGCCTTCTCGTCGATCAAATGCTTGGTTGCCGGTATGAGGGGCACATGAATGCTTACAAAGTCCGATTCCTTAAGCAGTTCCGAAAGGCCGCAATACCGCGCACCGAATGCCCGTTCAAACTCCTCGCTCGGCTTCACATCATAATAAACTACCCGCATGCCGAATCCCTTTACGGCCTTCTGGGCAAGCGAGGAGCCGATACGCCCCAATCCAACGATACCCAAAACCTTGTCGTGAACTTCCGTTCCCAGCAGCAACATCGGCGCCCACCCCACGTAACCCCCCGCTCGCATAAAGGCGTCCGATTCGGGAACGCGACGCGCAATCGCCATCAAAAGCGCAAATGCATGCTCCGCAACCGCTTCAGTCAGAACACCGGGCGTATTGGTGACGATGATGCCCCGATCTTTGGCAGCCGCAAGATCGATATTGTCGTAACCGACCGCATAATTGGCGACGATCTTCAATTGCGGTCCGGCCGCATCCATGACCTCTCCATCGATCTTATCGGTCAGCAATGCGAGCAGGGCGTCGGCGCCGACCGCCGCTTTAAGAAGCTCCTGGCGCGATAACACCCGATCGTCCGGATTTGTCGCAACCGTAAAATTCTTAGCAGCGAGCATCGATGCTGCCGGTTCGGGCACTCTTCGTGTTACGTACACTTTCGGCATACATAATCGCCAGTCATCTAGATAACGAAAGCGCATTTCGATACGATATGCGTCATCAATGATGCCTAGTACCGTTACAAATTAGTTTCGCAT
>JAUYLV010000019.1 GCA_030699565.1 bacterium | reverse complement strand
TGGCTGCCCGTGCCGCGGTACGGGACGCGGGCCGGGCTCTCGGCTACAGCTATGGCCTCTGCGATCGGGTAGCCAAGCTTATTCCCACCATGACCGATTTTAAGGAAACCATGGACACCGTGGATGAATTAAAACAGCTTTACAAAACCGACCCGGAAATAAAACGCCTCATCGACGTTGCGCGTAAACTGGAAGGTGTGGCGCGGCATGCGTCCACGCACGCCTGCGGTGTGGTCATTTCACAAAAACCTCTGACCGACTCGGTGCCCTTACAGCAGGCCACAAGCGGTGAAACATCCGACGGCGAAAAAATCAAAACCATCGTCACCCAATACGAAATGCATGCGGTCGAGGCCATCGGGCTCCTTAAAATGGACTTTTTGGGACTCATGAACCTTACCGTCATCGAAGGGGCGCTCAATCTGATCCGCCAAACCCAGGGAATCGAAATTGATATTGATACCCTGCCCTTAGACGACAAAAAAACCTACGAACTCTTCCGCAAGGCGAATACGGTTGGCGTCTTCCAATTCGAATCCCAGGGTATGCAGCGGTACATGAAGGAACTGAAACCCTCGCGCTTCGAAGACCTTGTGGCCATGGTGGCGCTCTACCGTCCCGGCCCCATGGAACTTATCCCCTCCTACATCCGGCGCAAACACGGAGAGGAGCCTATTACGTATCTGCATCCCAAACTCGAACCCATTCTTAAAAATACCTATGGCGTCATTGTCTATCAGGAACAAGTGATGGATATGGCCACGGATCTGGCGGGACTCACAAAAGGGGAAGGATATTTACTCATTAAGGCCGTAGGTAAAAAAATAAAATCGCTGCTTGATGAGCAAAAGGACAAGTTTATCAATGGTTGTTTAAAGAACGGCGTGCCGGCCGATACAGCCACCCGCGCATGGGAACTCATTGAGCCGTTCGCCAGTTATGGCTTCAACAAAGCCCATTCCGCTTGCTATGCGTTGACGGGATACCGCACCGGATACCTTAAAGCCAATTACCCAAAAGAGTTCATGACCGCGCTTTTAAATAGCGAGTACGGCGATGTGGAGCGTATTTCCGTTCTTATCGGCGAAGCGCGGGACATGAAGATTCCGGTGCTTGCGCCCGATATCAACGAAAGTGGCGTCATGTTTTCGGTGGTGCAAAAGGATTCCGCTAGCGGTCGAGATTACTCGACACTTCCCCGAGAGGACCATATCGATAAAAAAGTTGATTCTGGGGGCGGTCGAGAGTACTCGACACTTCCCCGAGAGGACCATATCGATAAAAAAGTTGATTCTGGGGGCGCCATCCGGTTCGGATTGTCGGCGATCAAAAACGTGGGAGATAACGTCGTCAAAGCCATCGTGGAGGAGCGCAATGCCGCGGGCTCCTATACATCCATCCAGAACTTGCTCGATCGCGTCGACTCGAAGGATCTGAACAAAAAATCCCTCGAATCCCTCATAAAAGGCGGCACGTTCGACAGCTTCGGCCACGACCGGAATGTGCTTCTGGCGTCGGTCGAAAACATGCTGCTTTACCTGCGCGAGATAAAGCGCGAGCGCGAAAGCGCGCAAACGTCGCTGTTCGGGTTTTCGGCCGCCGCACCCGCCATGAAGTTGAAGTTCGAAAAACGCGAACCGGTTCCAAAAATGCAAAAACTTACCTGGGAAAAGGAACTCTTGGGTTTATACGTATCACAAAACCCCCTGGAAGATTTTCGGCAAGTGCTTGCCACCTACACCATGCCGCTGGCAAAGATCGAAGCGTTCGTCGGCCGTACCGTTACGGTAGGCGGGCTTTTGACACGGTTAAAAAAAATCATGACCAAGAAGGGGCAAGCCATGTACTTTGGCGACGTGGAAGATCTGACCGGCAAGGCCGAGGCGATATTCTTTCCCTCAACACTCGAGCAATACGAACAACATCTGCAGGAAGGCGCGCTCGTACTGATGAAAGGAAAAGTTGATCGGAGAAAAAATGGCAACGGTAATGGGAATGGCAACGGGAATGGTTCGCCTGCGCTTACCGCGGGCGGCAGCGGAAACACGTACGGGGATGCGCCAAAATTCATCTGCGATGCGATCAAGCCCTTAAGCATGGATCCGACGAAACCGGCTCAATAAAATGATCAACATCCAAGGCACCGCGCGATCGGTCGCTCATGCGCACGTGGGCTGAAGGAGATTTTACCGACGAAAGAGAGAATATCCGAACCGAAATAGGCGTTTTGGAAAATGAGACGGTTATAGCCCTGCATTATTTATTGCGTGGGTTTTTTATTTAAAAAGATAAGGAAAAAAACCGCTTTCGCCTAATGGCGACTTGCGGCTAATAACACGACTTGCCTCCGAGAGAAAAAAAGCGCGCGAACGATATCGCGCGGTGCTATAAAAACTACTCACTACATCGGGGGTTCAAAAAAAGTGAGGCCTCCTTACCCGAAGGTGAAGGAGGCACGAATACGTAAGTTGATCAGGGGGATGATCCTTGGCCACAGGCACCGGATGATTGGTTTAGGGCACCTCCACCGTGATCACATGTAGTTTAGCATGGGGCATAAATCTTGTCAATACCCAAAATATTACTTTAAAATATGGCTTAAATATGGCCTCGACTTACCTAATGACCAATCTTTGCTTTTTCCCTTCAACGCGCGAAGCAAAAAAGCGATAGAGCCCTATCCACGCCTCGACGGCAAGATCGCTGGTACGGACATCTTTCGGAAACTTAAGATCCTTGGCCAGGCGCTTCCACTGCTCGTAGGTGAATATCTTTTCTAAATTTGCGGCAAGATTTTTCTTCTGCTGCCTATATCCGTACGCAACAAATCCGGCATACGCTTCTTTTTCGCTTTGCGGCAAAAGTTCGATCTGGCGCTTATGAATGTGCAACAGAACCACGTCAACCTTTGGCACGGGCACAAAATCGTTTCTATTGAATTGGTACGTTATTTGATATGTAAACCAGGGCTTGGTAAGAATGGAAAATTCCTGCTCGCGCGCAATTGACGCCAGGCGCTCGGCGGCTTGATTTTGGGTGAATAACCACGTATCCGTCGGCGGATTTGCGGCATTCAATAATTTCTTCACTATCTGATTTGTTATATTGAAAGGGATATTCGAAAATACCTTATAGGTCGTTTCGCCTATGGCATAGTTCAGGAAATCGCCATATGCTATGAACACGTTTTTTTGCCCTTCGAATGTTTTTTTAAGCTTCGCAGCAAGCTTCTGGTCGGATTCGACGGCAATAACCTTTCCCGCAGCTTGGGCAAGTTCCCGAGTGATGACGCCTTCACCGGGACCGATCTCAATAACCGTATCATTAGCGGCGATTTGCGACGCGCGAATAAGCTTACGGGCAATAGCCGGGTCCTTCAAAAAATTCTGGGCGAATATCTTGCTATGTAGCGATTTGGCGGGGTCGAACATGCATGCACCCTACCAAAGTTTGGTTTGTCCGTAAAATGGTGTACGCTTAGCATATACGCTATCTATGCCAAAACTCATACCGCCAAAAGACGAGGAAACCGCCTATCCCATGCGCATCAATAAATATCTGGCGCATTGCAAGTTTGCTTCCCGCAGACAAGCCGATCACCTCATAGAAAAGGGCTATGTTACCATAAATACCCATCGCGCCGTGGTGGGAGACAAAGTGAATGAGGGCGATATGGTCGAGGTGGATACGGAGGTCATGAAAAAGAAGCGCCAAAACGACATCTATATCGCCTACCACAAACCCATCGGCGTGGTTTCGCATTCGCCCGAGAAGGGTCAGCGCGGCATCGAGGAAATCTTCAATTTCAACACCCGCCTTTTCCCCATGGGACGGCTCGATCAGAATTCGCACGGGCTCATCATCCTTACCAACGACGGCCGCATAACCAAAAAGCTGCTTGAGCCGAAATATGAGCACGAGAAGGAATATGAGATCATGGTAGACAAGGCGCTCAATCTTCGGGATATCAAGCGAATGGCCGACGGGGTGGCGCTCGACGACTTCACCACCAAGCCCGCAAAGGTGGAAAAATTAAGCGAGAAAAAATTCCGCATCATACTGACGGAAGGCAAAAAGCATCAGATCAGGCGCATGTGCGAAGCATTGGGCTACAAGGTCATTGATCTTTGCCGAATGCGCATCATGCACATCCAACTGGGGAGTCTCATACCCGGCAGATGGCGAAGAATTGAAGGCGCGGAACTTGCCGCTTTTTTACGGGAAGTTATTTAAGTAACCTCTGAAAACCCTTGCCAATTATCCAAAAAACTCTCACATATGTGAGAGTTTTTTGGATAGCCCCGTATTGAATGCTATTTGAAGTGTTGATTTGAAAATCCGTGGAATGAATACGAATTGATAATTTACTTAAATACCAAAACACTTCTCCATTTATCTTTTTTCTGATTTTAGGCTTACCGGCAATTCACCCAAGAAAAGCTGGGGACTAATGCCTTTGTCGGTCAAAATTATCTTTGCATTATCCTGTAAAGCGTTTTGCGTGACTTCAAGCTGCTTTAAGAGTTGGGCGTTTCCGGTAAACGACTTGTTTATCAGATCAAATGCTTGCGCCTGCCCCTCTGCCTCCAAAATGGCGGCTTGCTTCTTTCCTTCAGCCTGCTTGATCATGGCTCTACGAATTCCATCCGACTCGGTCTCTTTGGCGGTGGCGAAATCTATGGCAGAGCGCTTGCTGTTTTCCGCCTTGATTACCATGTTCATGGTTTCCTGAACGTCGCCGGGAGGGATGACCTCCTTCATTTCAACTCTGACTACTTCAACGCCCCATTTCGCCGTCTCCGTACGCAGAATATCGGCTAACTCAGCATTGAGTTTCGATCGCTGAGAGTTCACCACCTTAAAAGCCATGCCTCCGATGACGTTTCTTGCGGTGGTTTGCGCCAGGGAAATAATCTGCGTCCTAAAGTCGCTCACCTCGTAAAGCGATCGCTTTACATTCTCCTCATCTCTTTTCACCTGAAAATAGATCATCATATCCACTTTCGCATTCAAGTTGTCTTCGGTGATAATTTCGTGCGAAGCGATATCGACCATGTTCTCCGTGATATCGACTTGAATCATCCGATCTATAACTGGAATGATCCAGTGGAAGCCGGGGTTGCCGAATTTCTTGAACCGACCCAGGCGTTCAATTACGGCTCTATGGGTGGGTCTTATGATGCGAATACCGCTTAGCACAAATACCAAAACAATTGCTCCAATCACTATTTGCAATATTGAGTTTTCCATATTCTTTATTTAAGAATTTAATAGTACCCCGTTCACCATACAATAAATCCATGAAATTCGCCAGATGCCGCATTTCAGGTACTGCATTTCTATAATAATGAAAAAATTATATACCCGCTCATGAAGTTTTAACGCATCGAAATGGCGGCAAAAAAGAAAAACAGTCGATTTCTCGACTGTCTCTCCAACTCTGTTGCGGGGGTTGGCTTCGAACCAACGACCTCAGGGTTATGAGCCCTGCGAGCTACCGGACTGCTCTACCCCGCGAAATAAGTATATCCACTTTTAGCAAAATGTCAAAGCGCCTCCTGTAGAGCTTTGTGAATAATGCATAAAAACTGCCCCGATTGTCATTCCGGCAGAGGCCGGAATCTATTAGAATCTTAATAACCTGGATTCCGGCCTCCACCGGAATAACAGAGAAACAGCATTATTCACCAAACTCCTTGTAACCTTGGGCAATTGTGGATATAATCGCCTCTGCACATTCACAATCAACGAGGAGCCTTATGATCGCAAAAACGGCAAGTATCATGCTGTTATATATCGTATCCGCCGCGGCGGGCAATCCCGAATGCGATTCGCTTACGGCAACGGCAAAATGGGCGTTATTCGCCGAACAAAACCGCGATGCCATAACGTATGCCGTATCGAGCGCGGCATGCGCGCCCGACGATGCCGCATCCATTGAGATCGCAACGCTGGGCATCCTATTTGAAATGAAGCGCATACTCGGCATCGATAAGGATTCGGCGCCCGAGCAATTACCCGTCGGGACACCCGAAGTTGAGATTCTTTCAAGCCAGTTCATGCAGCTGATCGCCGAAGGCCGGCGCCGAACGCAAGAAACGCTTGCAAAAGATCCGAACGACATCAATGCCATGTTCCTCCGCGCCAAGATTAATTTGAATCTGGTTTGGTTTAACCTGCAAATCCTGGATAAAAAATCCGGCCTGGACGAATTCGAAGAAGCGCAAGAACTGCTACAACAGGTGCTTGCACAAAATCCCGACCAATGCCGCGCACTTACCGCATCCGGCTGGATTCATTACAAGATCGGAACGCTCGGATTTTTTCAGCGTCTTGGGCTGAAGATGGTTGGCATTTCGGGCGACGCCGATGAAGGCCGTCGCCGCATTGCCAAAGCCGCAACGGTATCCACATGCGATCCGTGGGATCATGACGAGACGCTGTTCAGCCTTATGGGCGTTCTGATCCGCGAGAAAAAGTGGGAGGATGTTGTACGGTATGGTACGGAGTTACAGCGAAAATACCCCACAAACCTCGGCATAGCCAAAGGTCTGGCCGAAGCCGCGGCGGAGTTAGAGAAACATCGAAAATGAATCACCGATCCTTGTCCCGAATGCATCGGGACATTTTTTATATAAAAAATCCCGCCAAAAGCGGGGTGCGGAATATTTTTTTAAAAAATGCATCATGCGCCGCGCCTACGCTCAAAGTCGGCGTATCGCTTGAGTTCCTCGCGCAACCTCTCGGGCGTAAAATCGGGCCACATCACGGCAGGAAACTGCTTCACCGCGTCAGCCGTAAGATACATTAAAAATCCCTCGCTCTCATGATACTGGCGGTCTTGCGGCTCGCCGGTGCGGATCACCAGATCCACATCGGGCAGAAACCATGTCGCAAGGGCCCTGCGGAATTCCTCTTCGGTGCCTGCAGCCAGGGATTGATCGGTCGCCATGCGATTTACCGCCTCATGCATCTCGCGACGGCCGCCGTACCCGAAAAGAATCGTAAGATGCCGCTTCGTACACGCGGCGGTACGTGTTTCGAGTTCCGTAATGACCGCACGCAGCTTCTGCGTATCCACGAAGTTCCGCTCTCGGGCAAGTTCCTCCCACCATCCCACCACATGAAAACGCACATCGTCCTTGATGAGCCTTCCGGTTTCCAGCTCCCTAACCAACTCCTTACGGAGAAGTTCGAACAGATATGTAAGTTCCGGCACGCTGCGGTTTACGATATTCGCATCCGAAACGGCCCAGAACGTAAAATACGAAATTCCCTCTTTGAACGCGGCCTCGCTCACTTCGCGAAAGCGCTCAGCGCCTTCGCGGTGGCCTTCAATGGACGCAAAGCCTTTTGCCTTTGCCCATCGGCGGTTGCCATCGGGAATGATCGCAATGTGATTGGGAATAGTAGAATCCATTGAAAAATGTTATCCCCTAAGCGCAGTGAAACGAAGTCGAAGGGTTTACCATCATTCTATTGCATGGCCTTTGAATTCCTCAGGCACCAACTATGCATCTATTTCTTCCTCCATTCCTCTATCTTCCTGTGATCCCCAGACAATAATACCGCCGGAACCTTCCATTGTACACCCCTGCGCGGCATAAATACCGCGGGGCGGGTATACTGCGGATACTCATGGCACTTGGCGGAATTTTCAATTTTCGATTTAAAATTTTCAAACTTCTCATTGAACGATTCCTCTTTTAGAGATTCCTTATTTCCGAGCACTCCGGCAACATGCCGGGAAATAGCATCGATCATGACCATGGCCGGCAACTCCCCACCCGTCAGCACATAGGGGCCGATGGAGACTTCCTCATCGGCAATATGCGCCGCAACGCGCTCATCCACCCCTTCATACCTGCCGCAGATGAAAATGACGCGATTGAGCTTGGCATATTTTTTCGCCATCTCCTGCGTAAACGGCTTTCCTTTGGCGCTCAGCAAAATAACCTTCGACCGACGACCGACGACCGACGACTTTTTTAGTCCTAAATCTTTAATCTTTAATCCTCTCAAGGCTTTTATTGCTTTGAATATCGGCTCCACTTTCATGATCATCCCCGCCCCGCCTCCGAACGGCTTATCATCGACCGTATGGTGTTTGTCGGCCGCGTAATCGCGCAGATCATGCAGCGCTATTGTTATCAGGCGATCTTTCTGCGCCCGCGCTAAAATCGACTCCTTAAGATAGGAGTCGAACATGGAAGGAAAGATCGTAATGATATCGAATCGCAAATGAAGAGATCGCGCCCCCGCCATTAAAGTCGCTGTCAATGAAAGGCGGGATCGCGATAACTACCTATCTTTTTCTTTAGGCTGCTTTCGGGAATTCAATGACATTATCCTTTTTATTTACCTCCTCTTCTTTCTTTTTGCGCAATGCCGCTCGTTCTTCACCTGCTTTAATCGCCAGCTTCATTTCCATCTTCTGGGATTCCTGGGGAGTTCGCATTTCAGCGCTTCCCCGCACCGCGCGATAGGCAACAGTCTTTTGGCCGTTATGGTCTTCCTCGCGTACGACATAATCAAGGGATTTAACCTTGGGATCGTCCATACGCTCTTCATGCATGATTTCACCGCCCGAATCTCGTTCGTAATCGGCGCGGGGCATTTGTTCATTGTTGTCCATGTAATTAAGTATACCACGGATGGCGCGTTTACGCAACCCCGTTAGAAGCCGCAGATACACTGCGAGGCAGTAGCCTTAGACTTCGCTTGGGATGGGATGGGGACTCGCGCTTCAGTCAATTACTCTTTGCTTCTAACGGGGCAATGGGCAGTGCAAATGAGAATGTGGAGCCCTTGCCGCGTTCGGAGGAGACCCGAATCTGACCGCCCATTTTTTCGATGATCTGTTTTACGATGAATAGGCCCAAGCCCGTGCCCTGCACCTTGCGCGTATCGGTGTTTTCGGCGCGGTAGAATTTTTGAAAAAGCTTTTCCACCTCTTCGGGCGCCATGCCGATGCCGCTATCGGCCACATGCGTAACTACCGTCTTATCAACGACCTCGTGCCAGACGGTAATGGTGCCCGCATCGCGGTTGTACTTTGTGGCATTCGAAACCAGATTCACCAGCACCTCGCGCAATTTATCCGCATCGGCAAGCGCGCTGGGAAGACCCGGATATTCCTGATAGGTCATTACAAGCTTCTTCTCTTCCCACAAGGGCTTTAAGTCGCTGATGACGGTTTTTGCCATTGCGGCCAGGTCCTGCGGAGAAACTTCCAGCTTCATGCGGCCCGCATCGCTTCGCGCCACCTCCAAAAGATCCTGCACCAACTGCACCAGATGCTGGTTGGCACGCTGCACCTGCTCAAGCATGTGACGCGTGTCACCCGGCAAAGTATCGGTGAATTCCTCCAGAATCATGGAGATATAACCCTTAATGGCCGTAACGGGCGAACGCAGCTCATGCGCGGCGATGAACACGAACTCCTCCCGCAACTGTTGGAGCTGTTTTAAAGCCTCGGCCATGTCATGCAATTCCTCGTCGAGTTCCTGAATCTCATCGTTCGTTTTAATGTCGATTGTGTCATCGAATTTGCCCTGACCGATGCGCTTGGCCTCCTCGCGCAAAATCCGGATGGGCTGGGTTACGCGCCGCGCCACCAGAAAACTAATCAACAGCACCGCCACCAACACCACCAGCGAAAACACGAGCGCCTGCGTCTGGATCTCGCGCGAAAGCCGGAAGGCGTCGTCGACGGGCCATTCGGCAGCGATCACGAACGGCAGGTTGCGCAGAGGTTCGGCATAGCCAACCACGCGCTCACCCCACGCGCTTGCATACTGCGTAAACGACGCCACGCGCTCCGAGGAGGCCGCACCGGCATTCGCCTGAGCAAACTGGGCAAGATACGGAATGGAGCCGATGCGGATGGCGCTTTCGTCCAAGGCGCTCCGAGAATGCGCAATGATATTTCCATCATCGGAGAAAAACAATATGTAACCCTTGGAACCGAGCGTACCGTAGGATATGTCCCTGCGAAGCGTCGTAAGCGCAATATCGCCCGAAAGCACGCCCACGGTCGTATCGGTGGAATTTTTGAGCGGCTGAGCGATCGAGATATAGGCGCCTTCAAGCGTCTGCCGAACCGGCGAAAAATATGATCGGCCTTCTTGGGCGGCAATGATCTTTTCGAGTTGCGATCCGTCAATGAGATCGCGATCATTGGCAAAGCCTACTTCCCGATCGAGCCGGTCGAGTTCCTGTCCGTTCACATCATAGAGCGAAACGCTGCGTATGGCTTTTGATTCGCGGAGCGTCTCCTCCATAAGGAGCCTGCGCTGGTTTTCGGGCACAATGGTGACATCGCCGATCTCCAGCGGCACGCGTACTTCCAATACGCCTGCGGTTTCCTCGAAGAATTTTTCGACCTCACGGGATTTTTGGCGCACCAATTGTGTTTCCAGTTCCTCAACCAAACGTTCGTTTGCCAGATTCACCAACAGCACTACGATGTAGCTCATGGCAATGATGGGAATCACCGAGACGAACAAAAACCATGCCGCGACTTTGGTGCGGAGAGTGCCGCGTTTTTTTGGCTTTTGTTCAGTTTGCTTAACTTGTTCGGTCATCGTGGTGAAAAGTTACACATCCAATCCATAGTGCTACAGTGCCTGCGTACCACAGTGCTCGGCATGCCGCCTTCGGCGGCTTAAATATTTTATAAAAGTTTCGAGCGGAGCGAGAAATATCCAAGCACTTAGGAACTTAAGCACTACAGCACTTTTACCGGATCCCCAACTCTTTCTTCGCCTTCTCCGACAGATACGTCTGCCCGATCGGCCGATTACGTCCCAATCCCATAATGTCTTCGTCCAAGGGCGCGCCATGTTCGTAAGTATAGGCGTCTTTGAGGCCAAACACATGGCCGAGCTCATGATAGAACACCGCGGATGCCCGAGGCATTTCAACGGGACTTTGCAAATAACCGCTTGAAACAAGAATTTGATCTACGCCGCCGACGGCGCCGACGCCTTCAAAAAGGACAAGCCGGGCATCGAACGCCCCGTCATCCTGCCGCAACGCTCCCAGTCGGCGATTCAGTTCCTCCCGCACCGCCTCCCATGCATGCGGATTGCCCCGCGCGGTATCGGAGCCGTCATAAAAAGCGGAATCGCGCTCGCCGACGATCGTTTCGGTATATATTTCATGCACAAGTTCCGATGATCCGCGAAATTGCAGACGGTGGAACGCTTCCATTTCCTGCAGCGCGGGAACGATCCGTTCGCGCCATCCCTCCCACGGTATAACGTCCGCCGGAACGAAATACACGACCACAAGCCGGATGCGATCAAGCCCGATGGAGCTATCATCAACAACATGCGGACGGGAAACGCCCTCAACGGACGGCACCGGCATCGGGGACTCGCCAGGCGGATTTCCGAATTCGACAAAAAAAACAATTCCGCCGATAACAGCTATTCCCGCAATAGCGATAAGGATTGTTCGCATCGGAAAAAGACACACCCCACCCAACCTCCCCTCATGCGAGGGGAGGAGTAGGAGGGGTGTTTTCGGATTTTTATCATTTTATGATCGTTACGTTCACGCCGGTCTTGTAAAAGTCCACTTCCGGTTTATTGATCACGAACACGGCCTCCCAGCGACGTCCCGTGTCATAGAAGTCTTCTGCCGACATGTCCAGCCAATGCTTGGTAGCATCGTCATTGACTTCGTATACCTTGGGATTATTCACATATCGCACCCATGCGGCCAGACCGTATTGATCAAGCTCTTCGGCGGGAACATCCACAATGGGCGCATTTTTCAGGTGCGGATAGAAGCCTAGAACCTGGGGACCTACAATATAGCGCTTAAAGCCGTTCATAATGACCCATACTTTTTGGTCGCCGGTCGCGCGCAACAGGGTTCCGTTCGGATATTTTTGATATGCGGGAATCTGGGGATTATAGGGAATAGCGGAGGGCTCGCTGCCCGAAGCATCCGGAGAGGACGCAATCGTCTGTGGCGCCAGTTCCTTTGCGGTCGGGGTTTGCGCGGGCCCGTTAACGCTGTATTGCGTGGTATTGGTGGATTCGTTTCCGGCAAGATCGACCGTACGCACCACATAATAGTACGTGGTATCGGCCTGGAGGGTTATCGCGTCCGTGTACGAATTTTCCGTAAGATTGTTCTTTATCACCGATCCCAGCAGTCCCTTTTCCGTGGAGCGATAGACCTTGGCATGATGGAAATCGAATGCAGGATTTGACCAGGTGATTTTAAATCCGGCGGAAACGCTCGCGACCGAAACCCCATAGGGAGGATCGGGCGGCAAGGTATCGGCGGGAGCCACCAACGCAAAGCGGGTAAGGTGATTGACGGAACCCGTAATAACCCGTTGCGCCACATCAATCACCATGCTGTCGATATTTTTCCAGGTGTCCGCGGATTCGTCCCAATACACCAGCTTGAGCGCCGCGGCTTTTGCGCCGATAGCGGCGATATCCGCTTCGGTATACGGGAACGATATTACGGCATCCCCGTTGAACTGGGTGATCTTGCGCGCGTCCGAGCCGCGAATCTCAATACCGTACCCGATGCCGACAACCCGCTCCTGTGATTGGCTCGCCACACGCGTATCGGGTGTTACCGTAATGGTCACATTGCCTTGGGCTTCGATGGCATTGGGCGGTATGGTAATGGAAGCGCCGTCCTTTACACCCACAATATTCACGTTGCCCGCGCTCCCGACCGTAGAAACAGCATCGGGAAGTTTTCGCGTCGCCAAAGCGGTCACCTTTGCCTCAACACGCTCTTGCGTTACGGAAACCGCCGTTTCCGCCGACCGATACTGCGTTTTATTGGCCTCGCCGGAAACCGCAACACGCCACACTTCGTCTTTGGTCACGCTTAATGAGTAGTTGCCCCTCTCATCGGTTTCTGTTTGCGCATATCCGCCTTGATCGGACCAGGCATACACGAAGGTTTTGCCGGTCACGCCATCGACCGTGCCGGTGATGACGGCTTGCGCCGCACGAAAGCGCAGATCAACCGTTTTTGTATCCGCCGAACCAACCGTCACATCGACGGATTGGGGATTCAATCCGCCGGCGGCGGGTGGCGCAAACGCGCGCACTACATAGGATCCCGCGGGAACCGAAATGCGATAGAATCCGCCGCCATCCGCCTGCGTGCCGAATCCGGCAGGATGGTTTGCATCCGGCGTCTGTGCCGTACCGCCATAGGGCGCGTCCACCGCAACGAATACGCCGGCGAATGGCGTGCCATCGGCTTTTCGCACCGTGCCCTGAATAACGGAACCGGCTCGCTTGAGGGTAATATCCTTGGTGGCCGCACCTCCCTGCGGAACCGTCACGACCAGATCCGCCGGTTTCGGCTGGGCATATCCCGACGCGCCCTGCAAATCTACCGCCAAATACCAAGTGCCGGGACTCACCTCGATCCGGAACGCACCGGTTGCCGGATCATATACGCCGGGCTGCCAGACCGCGCCCGCTCCAGACCCGAAACCGCTCGTTGCGGCAATATGCAAAGAAAGATTTTTCAACGTCATACCGGCATCGTCTTTAACGTATCCCGTGATGTTTGCGGCGTATCGCGCAACCTTAAACGTCAGAGAAACGGAAGCGCCCGGTTTGACCGTTACCGTTTGCGGAGCGGGCGGCGTGTAATCGCTTCCGGGTGCCGTAAACAATTGCACCGGATAAGTGCCCGCTTGTACGCGAAACGTGAATTTTCCCTTCTCTACCGCACCACCAAAACGCTGGCTTGAATACGGATCCCCCGCGGATACGAACCCGTAAAAATCGCCAAGGGGCGCGCCCGAAGCATCAACCACGACCCCCGAAACAGTCGTATCGGCGAATATGAGCACGAAATCCGCGATTGCCGCCGTGCCGGCCATTACCGTCACATTCATGGGGGGATTTGGATTGGAGTAATTCGATTCCGGATAGGGTTCCGCGCGCACCATCCATGAACCCGCATCAACGAATACCGTATAGCGGCCGTCGGATCCCGTGATCGCGCGCGCGAAAGCGCCGTTTCCGGTCGATTGAAACGCATGCACCGGAATATTCGCAAGACCTGCCCCGTCTTTATTGGTCACTCTTCCGGTTATGCGATTGGTGGGCTGCGTAAGAATGATCTTTCCCAAATCCAGGGTCTTGCCGCTTTCGAGCGTTTGGGAAGGCAGTTGCATTTCGGTATACGCCGGATCGGCGGGAAACACCGTAAACGTATAGGTGCCGGGTGGCAGCATCACCAAGAACGATCCGTCGGCATTCAAATATGTTCCATAACGCGCCTCTTTAATGCCAATACCGGAACCCTGCGGAAGCGGCGTACCATCCGGACGCAATACCATACCCTTTACGGTTGCGGATCCCGCTTTAACATTGAATGTGAGACTCCGACTTTCTGCGGTTGTATCCGGCTTGAACGAAACGACTTGCGGACCTTCAAAGTAGCCCCACGTAGCCCTTGGCGGGTCCGTCGGCTGCACCATCACGTTCCACGTGCCGCCGCTCACCAGCATTTTATATTGTCCGCCGCCCAGATTCGTGGCGGGATACCCACCGGAATTTGACCAAGAGCCAACCATGGCATCGGTGATGCCGCTGCCGTCTTCACGCGTCACTTTTACCAGGATTGTTTTTGTAAGATTATATGACGGCGACGGCATAGGTGTCGGCGAGATGGTGGGCATGGGCGTAGGCGAAGGTTGTGCTGTGCCCGTCGGGCATGCGGTCAAATATCCGGAGGTAATGGCGCCGAAACGGCAGGAATATTCCGAGGCTAATGCATATCCGGCAAGGCTCTTGACTCCGATGGTTGCGACGGTGACGTATTCGACACCGGTATCCAGACGCGTGAGCGTCCACAGATTCATTCTATATTGCTCTTTTTGGATCGTAAGGGGAATGTGCGTGCGCGTGGCGTCATTCGCTTTATACATATAGACATTCGCGTCCGAAAACGTCGATTGATTCATTTCTTTATTAAAACTGATGCCGATAACGGAATTGCCATCCGACTGGAGGCTCATACCCCAGGTCTGCACGGACGGAATATTCGGATCGATTGTTGGCGTGGGTGTCGGCGAATAATACGGCGTGGGCGTCGGTGAGCTTGTGCCGGTACAATTTGGAATACCGAATTCTTCCCAATCCTGATCGTTGCCGGCATTCGGATACCATTGATGATTCCACTGCGCGATGGTGAGCGTGCTGCATTGCGCCTGTACGGAAGCGATATAATTCAGGTACGTGGAATCGGTTCGATTGAGAATGTAAGAGTTATAGGTTCCGCCGGAAAATTGCCAAGTACGCGAAAGCCAGCTTGAACTCGGGCTTGGACTTGGCATATACGAAGGCGAGGGTGAGGCGGTGCTACCCATGGTTACGGTGGCAATATTCGAATTCAGCGAATTACCATATTCATTGTACGCGCGAACAACATATTCATACGTGCCCGATGATGCCGGTGCTGGCATCTGGGTCGTTACAATGTTGGCACCAACGGACTTTTCAAACGTCCATGCGGTTCCGCCCTGTAGGCGTCGCTCTATGTACACACTCGTTTCATTGCTCGCATTGTCCGTCCATGTAAGGGTTACGGTGCCATTGCCTGAGCTGTATGACCAATAGCCGGAAAGGTTCGATGGTGCGGCTGGCGAACCGGATGAAGGCGGATATGGCGTTGGGCCGGGAGTGGGTGTTGGCGTCGGCGATGCGTAAGAAGTGGGTGTTGGCGTTGGTGTAGGAGTTGGAGTGGGTGTCGGCGAATAATACGGTGTGGGTGTCGGCGAACTTGTACCGGTACAATTCGGAATGCCGAATTCTTCCCAATCCTGATCATTGCCGGCATTCGGATACCATTGATGATTCCACTGCGCGATGGTGAGTAAGCTGCACTGTGCCTGTACGGAAGCGATATAATTCAGGTACGTGGAATCGGTTCGGTTAAGAATGTAAGAGTTATAGGTTCCGTCGGCAAACTGCCAGGTGCGCGAAAGCCAGCTTGAACTTTCGCCCCCACCTCCGGAACTCGGCGTCGTTATATGAAAAATCGTCCCGGAGTAGAGCTCGGGAGAGGGACTGGTGTAACCAACCACATACGAATAGGTCGTGCCTGCCTGAAGACTTGAGATCGGAAACGCGTGCGATGTCGTCAGCGTCGACGAATAACACCCCCAACTCGTCGGATTTACGTTTCCCATATCCATTTTTATACATGTATTCGTGGGTTCGGATGTTGTCCAATTGAGCGTGACGGTCGTGCTCGTAAGATTCATATTACTCGACTCGCTGTGCGTGATGGTTGCGCCAGCTGATGCCGCAAGCGAAAGTCCGATGCTAATCGCCAGCACCATGAATGCCGCGATAATTCTTCCTTCCGTTGTCCGTAACGATGTACGAATAACCTTAGCCATATATGCACAAGGTCACATGAAAACACCCGGAGGCGATCATGCGAACTTCATTAATTTTTCATGCGAAACATTTAAATTTTAGCATGAAATGGAGGTTCTTCTGAAGGGAAAACTGTGGATATTGACTTTGGCATGTTTTTGGGATATAGTTGAATTTCGCAGTTTACGGGTAGATCTTTAAAAAACCTCAAGAACTTTGAAAAAACACGTTGATCCGAGATCATCCATCTTTCGTTCCTTGCGACTGGAGGCGACTTATCTATTAAGTAAGCAGCTTGAAACGATTTTGTAGCCGGCAACGAGGCCGGGGAAGTGGTGATCTCCAACTTCAATTCCGAATTCCAAATTTAAGGAGGCTTGAAATGAGAAATATCGCGTTATCGTGCGTGTTCGCATTGGTGCTGACCATCGGCTTTGCCGCTGCGGCCCAGCCGGCCGATTTGGTGGTGGTAAATGCCGGAACCAATTCATTGGATCAGATTTCGACCAGAGGACGCGGTTCCGTGACGACATTGGCTTTCTTTACCGCGCAACCATGGGACGTCGTAGTATGTGATCCCATGATCTATGCTTCGACGCTCAATAACACTGTTGAAGCGCTGAACAGATCGACCGGCGCGGTAACCAGCATTCCGACGGGGCTTGGTCCGCAAAAGATGTCACATGACCCGGATTGCACGCGCGTATATGTTCCTGACGGAACGGGAATACGCGTCATCGATACAGCCACCAACACCGTCGTAGCCGCCGAATCGATCGATCTGGTTCCAAACGGCGGAGATGGGTTGAGCACAATCACGAACGGATCACGCTTGGCCGTGGGAACTGGCGATAGGGCGCTTCTTTACAGCGTAGGTTCGCCGCCTGTTTTGCTGGCAGAACATATCATAGGTTCTCGCCTACATGATGTGGTATTTTCTCCGGACGGGACGAAGCTTTATGCGGTGCTCGCATCTCCGATTGATGGTTTCGATGAAAACGGCAACTTCTTCCCGGCAGGTAATGTGCATGTATTAGGCGTGCCATCGCTCGATCTTGAAGCGACGATCCATGTTGGCTTTACCGAACTTGAGAATGCCGCCCTCAGTGAAGATGGAAGACTCCATATTACAGGGATTAACGGGGATCTAATGTCATTCAACACCGCAACGGATGATCCGGCATCCCTCACGACGCTTCAAGTCGGGGGGCAATTGCACGACATCGCCATCGATGGTGACCGGGCGTACATGACCAATCCATTGCAAGGCCTGGTCCATACGGTCGTCTTTGGAAGAAACGACCGCATCGATGGCACGATAACCCTGCAAGCGGGGTTGCCCCTTGGCATTGCCATCCTTCCATCCCAGCCAAAAGGAAAAGGGGGAGGAAAACCCTAAAAATAGGGCACAAACCAAAAGCCCCTCCGGCCGATCCGGAAGGGCTTTTTTCATGTTTCAAATCTATTA
>JAUYLV010000011.1 GCA_030699565.1 bacterium | reverse complement strand
ACGTACTCGATGATCCGGCCGTAACCGATGAAGTATACGATTCGCTCACGCGAGAGCTTCGCCAACTCGAAAGCGCGTTTCCCGAGTTTTTGACGCCCGACTCCCCCACCCAGCGCGTAGGAGGGAGGCCTCTGGATAAGTTTCAAAAAGTCACGCATCAAGCGCGCATGCTTTCCTTGAATGATGTTTTTTCCGAGCAAGAACTTCGGGAATGGGAGGAGCGGATCAGGCGCCTGGAACCGGGCGTTCGTTGGACATATGCCGTCGAGGTAAAATTCGACGGCCTTGCCACAAGCCTTATCTATGAAAAGGGCGTTTTTTCGTTGGGCGCAACACGGGGTGACGGGTTTGTCGGAGAAAATGTAACGCAAAACCTGAAAACAATTCACGCCATTCCCTTGCGTCTCCATGCCACCCCTTTGAAAGGAGAGGGTGAGCAAGCCACATATAAAAAAGTTGAACACGCAATACGCCAAGGCAAGCGGCTGGAAGTCCGGGGAGAGGCGATCATCAGAAAAGATACCTTTAAAAATCTAAATGAAAAAGCAAAAAAAGCCGGTGTCGCGCCGTTCGCAAACCCCCGAAACGCGGCCGCCGGATCCATCCGACAGCTTGATCCGAACATAACCGCTTCACGCAAGCTTTCCTGGTATGCCTATCAGCTTGCGACCGATCTTGGGCAGAAAACACACATTGAGGAGCATGAAATGTGCAAACTGCTCGGGTTCCCCACCGATCCTTATACGCGCGAATGCAAAACCCTGGACGACGTTATCGCCTTTAAGCAGGAGATCGGCAAGCTTCGCGACACGTTGCCGTTCGAGATCGACGGCATCGTCGTGCAAGTGAATGAACGGGAGCCCTATGCCCGCCTGGGCGTGGTCGGTAAAGCCCCTCGAGGCGCGATTGCTTTTAAATTCGCGGCAAAAAAAGCCACAACCATCATAGAAGATATTATCGTGCAGGTCGGCCGCCAGGGTAACTTGACTCCGGTTGCGGTGCTGGCGCCGGTCAACGTGGGCGGCGTGACCGTAAGCCGCGCCACACTGCATAATGAAGATGAAATCGCGCGCCTGGGGCTTAAAATCGGCGATACGGCCGTTGTACAGCGGGCAGGCGACGTTATTCCGCAGATCATCGAGGTTTTGCCAAAACTGCGCACGGGAAAAGAAAAAGCGTTTCATATGCCAAAACACTGCCCCATATGCGGCCAGTCCACCGAACGGCGCATTATTTCGGAAGGAAATAAAAAGGGCGCCTCCCATCCTTCGCACGAGGCTACGAAGGGTAAGGCCACCGTTTGCACCAATCAAAACTGTTACGCGCAGCAACTGCGCAGAATCCGGCATTTTACGTCCAAAGCCGCGTTCGATATTGAAGGCGTGGGTCCGAAGATCATCGAAAAATTCTTTGAGGAAGGATTGATCCGGGGTCCGGAAGACCTATTTAAACTCAAACCCGGCGACATCGCGGCACTCGAACGCTTTGCCGAACGCAGCGCCGAAAACGTCTATAACGCCATCCAAAGCAAAAAAAGGATAACCCTCGCGCGCTTTGTTTACGCGCTCGGAATCCTGCACGTCGGGGAAGAAACCGCCATCGACCTTGCCGAGCACTTCGGAAGCCTGAACAAGCTCATGCGCGCCCCCTTTGAGGATATGGACGCCATTCCGAACATCGGCGGCGCCGTAGCAAAAAGCATTCATGCCTTCTTTTCCGCAAAGCAAAATCAGGCATATATCGACCGGCTGCTCAAAGCCGGCGTGGATATTACACTTGAAAAGCGGACACTGAAATCCGAGAAACTGAAGGGACTGAAAATGGTCGTGACCGGAACGCTGGAATCGATGTCGCGCGACCAAGCCAAGGCCGCAATACGAGGCGCCGGGGGCGATTGGATTTCGTCGGTTTCAAAGAACACCGATTACGTCGTGGTGGGATCCGAGCCCGGATCCAAATTCGACCAAGCGAAAAAACTCGGCGTACGAACGCTTACCGAAAAGGAATTTCTTAATTTACTTTCGTCATAGGAGGCTGTATGGAATGGATTATATTATTGGCGATCGCCTACTTCTGGGTGATGGCACTCGGGGCATGCGTCAGGAATCCCCGCATCAATATCGAAAAGTTCATTAAAAACGCCGAAGAACACGAAAAAGTCGTGCAGGAAGCAATAGCATTGGCGCTCGCAACGCATGCGGAAGTCATCCGCAAAACCCTACGATCCGGAAATCCCTGGATGACCGTATTGCCCTGCGGATACGAATTGTACATCGAGCCCGCCATTGCGGGGCCTACCATACGCCTCCGCGCGCAATCCGAAAATCTTATCGTCTAATACAATCCCGTTCTGCGGGATTTTTATTTATATCGGGCTTGCTTAGGATATTTTTTTAGGCTATACTGCATCCGTTATGCTGACGCCGGAAGAAATAAAACATATCGCAACGCTCGCCCGCATCGACTTCACCGACGCGGAGTTTGAATACCTCCAGCGGGAATTCGACAAGATCCTGAATTTCATCGCCAAACTCAACGAGATCGAAACCAAGGGCATCACACCCACCGCACAGGTCGGAGGATTTACGAACTCCTGGCGATCCGATGCCGAAGGCTATTCCGCGGACGCCGTTGATCGCAATGCGCTGCTTGATCAGGCGCCAAAGCGCGAAAATGACCATGTGAAGGTCAAGGCGGTCTTCGAATAGTACTCGCGAATATACAAATTTATTTTAGCATACAAATTGAGGGTCAAAATAAGAATATATGAAGCGTTATTTGTATAGCTGATTTTTGATTCGTATATTTACGCTAATTCGTATATTTGCGATTACTCCAGGGATCACTCCATGGAAAATCTCACCATAAAACAGGCTTCCGAACTCCTGCATAAAAAAGAGATATCCGCTCGGGAACTTGCCCAGGCGTATCTTTTGCGCGCCGAAGAAAAAAATCCGCAATTGAATGCGTATCTTGAAATCACGAATAAGGCGGCAATGCAAATGGCCGATGAAGCCGACCGGCTTATCGAGCGCCGGGATAGTAATGTTTTGACGGGAATCCCCTTTGCGATCAAGGATAATATTCTTGTTAAAGGCGTTCCGGCGACCGCAGGTTCGAAGATTTTGCAAAATTACACCGCCACATACGATGCGACCGTGACCGAAAAACTCAAGGAGGCGGGAGCCGTTATAATGGCAAAAACGAATATGGACGAATTCGCCATGGGTTCTTCTACGGAGAATTCCGCGTTCGGACCCGCAAAGAACCCTCATGACACGTCGCGAGCCCCGGGAGGCTCCTCGGGCGGTTCTGCAGCAGCCGTAGCCGCGGATATGTGCGTTGCCGCACTCGGATCCGATACCGGAGGCTCTATTCGGCAGCCTGCGGCCTTTTGCGGCATTGTGGGCTTAAAGCCCACCTATGGACGCGTATCACGGTCCGGCCTCATCGCCATGGCCTCATCACTCGACCAGATCGGCCCGATGACAAAGACCGCGTGGGATGCGGCGGCTCTTCTTGAATGCATTGCCGGCCATAACTCCATGGATGCCACCACATCCCCCGTCCCCGCCACCTCCTACACCAAAAAACTGACGGGCGATATAAAAGGTTTAAGGATCGGCATACCCAACGAGTACTTTGGCGATGGACTTGATGCGAATGTAGAAAAATCCGTGCGCGAGGCCATTTTTGCGCTTGAACGCCTTGGTGCTACGATCGGCGGCGCCACACTTCCCCACACCCCTTACGGCCTCCCCGTATATTACGTGTTGATGCCGTCGGAGGTTTCATCAAATCTTGCCCGATTTGACGGTATCCGTTACGGCTATTCCGCAGCTTCTCCCTATCCTGCCGGAGGAGAGGGTCGGGGTGAATTGGAAGCCAAAACTCTCCTCGATGTCTACACCAAATCACGAGGCTTAGGATTCGGCAAGGAAGTGAAGCGGCGAATCATGCTCGGAACGTATGCGCTTTCTGCCGGATATTACGACGCCTACTATAAAAAGGCTCAGCAGATCCGAACGCTTATTATAGAGGACTTCAGAAAGGCATTTGAGGAGTATGACGTACTGGTGTCGCCGACCACGCCGACACCCGCATTCAAGCTCGGAGAGAAGGAAGACCCCGTTTCTTTGTATTTAGCCGATGTATACACGGTTTCGGCAAACATCGCAGGTGTGCCGGCTATTTCCATCCCCTGCGGAACCGCGGAACGCGATGGCGTCAAACTGCCCATAGGCCTCCAAATCATGGGTCGGCATTTCGATGAGGAAACCATTTTACGCGTCGCGGATGCGTATGAACGATTTGTCGGAGGCAAATCGTAAATCATAAAACCTAAACTGCACAAATCACATGCACCGGCGGATCATTTCAATGGCTCAATACGTGACGAAATGAGCCATTGAAATCCTTGGCATATCATGCTATTTTGACACTTGCGGGCGACTAGCTCAACTGGTTAGAGCGCGTCGTTGACATCGACGAGGTAACAGGTTCGACCCCTGTGTCGCCCACCAACATAAAACACTCCCTTGTGGAGTGTTTTATGTTCAAAAAAATGAATACATCTAAAGATATTTCAGGATTTCCTCTTTGATATTTTTTCGGACCGGAATTGGATGAACCATTTGAAGGCGAAATATGTTGCCAACTCCCCTTCGCATCTCCTCGTCGTCATACGGAAAGTCGGTATCGGCAAACCGTATCGGCCTGCGATACCGTGGCACAAAGTGCCAATGAATGTGCCCTTTATGCAAGAACTCCTCATTGCCAAGTTGCGCCTGATTGATCTTATCAGGATTGAATGCTCTGGTGACGGCTTTTCTCCACGCGCAATAGATATGATGCTTCTCAAGCATTTCTTCATCCGTCAATTCAATCTCATCGGTCTTATGAACCTTGAGTATGAGCAGGCATCTCCCCAAATAGCCCTGCTCCCAATTTAAAACAAGGAACCAGTGCGTATATTCTTTGATAAAATCGGTTTCTTGATCCTGAAAGGAGCTGAAGCATCCGCATGGGCACATTTGACTATTAAGACCACGCTTTTCTTTCATACGCGTCAAATTAATTTGCCGATTTCTTGAGCGCCTTTAAATCTTCGAGAACCTCCTCTGCATGCGTTTCGGGTTTTACGTTGTCGTAGACTTTGGCAATGCGCCCTTTTGGATCGATTAAAAAGGAAGTGCGAACGGTTCCCATGTATTCCCTACCCATGAATTTCTTTTTTTGCCACACGCCGTATGCGTTCACCGCAACCTTTTTTTCGTCGGCAAGAAGCGCAAACGGTAATGCATACTTCTCGACGAACTTTGCGTGCTTTTGAGGTGAATCGACGCTAATACCCAGAACAACCGCATCAAGTTTCTTAAACGAGGGAAACGCATCACGAATGCCGCAAGCCTCTTTGGTGCAGCCCGGCGTATCGTCCTTCGGATAAAAATACAAAAGAACCCACTTGCCTTTATAATCGGAAAGCAAGTGGATGTTACCGTCCCGATCGGGAAGAGAAATAGACGGGGCTAATTTTTCCACAGAAATTTTCACGATGGGGCGACCGGAGGATTGCCCGCGGCTCTCGTCGTGCCGTCGCACTCCTCGGCCTGGGCACGCCCTCGCGGTCCCTCGTACTCTCGGGACAACGCTCCGGGCTTCAATTCCCTCACGCGCGCAAAGCAGTTTGCGCGCTCTTACTGATTATGGGGCGACCAGAGGGAATTGAACCCTCGTTAGCAGAGCCACAATCTGCTGTCCTACCATTGAACGATGGTCGCCATGTAAGTCCTCACATTCGCTCGTTGTCCGCCCACTAGGAATCGAACCTAGAACCGTCTCCTTAAGAGGGAGCTGCTCTGCCAATTGAGCTATGGGCGGATATATTTTATTTGCAATCGCAGCTCTACCGCTGCTCTTCCGGGGCAGTCGATATCATATCACATTGAACTGCCCGTCAGTCCCCTCCCAGGGGACTGGCCCAATTGAGCTTAGGACGGAAGAATTTACCGCTTTTGCTAAGAATTTGGAGGCACCCGGCAGTATACCCTATTTATTGCTTAATTACAAGGGTTTTGCTACACTTAAGCCCTATTTCTTTTACAAATCGGAGGTAAGCACATGTGCGGTATTTTAGGCGCTTACAATGTAGGAGGCCTTAAGGATCTTATTGAAGTCGGATTGAATCCTCTTCAGCATCGTGGCGTTGAAGGAGCCGGATTCTTTGCGTCTTCGCTTGACGGTCATACAATATTTCATTTGCGCAAATATCCTCTCGCGGAAGATCTTTACACCTCCAGAGAATTTATTGAATGGCATGATGGCGATGCGCGCTTAGCGGCTGCACATGTTCGTTATGGGACTTGCGGATCGCTTGCGCACGAGCAAAATATTCAGCCCATAATGCACATGACCCGTTGGGGTCGTATTGCCGTGGCGCATAACGGCGACACCCCGAATGCGCAGCGCGCGCGGGTTGATATGCTAAACCAGGGCAAGGTTTTCGAAAGCGACAGCGACTCGGAAATGTTCTTGCATGACATCGCCGATACCGAAGCCGAAACCGTTTTCGACGCCATAGCGACGGTACTCGCTCGCAAACGCGCAACATTTTCGCTATTGCTCGCAGGCGAAGGATGGCTTGTGGCGGCTCGCGACCCTTGGGGAAATCGGCCGCTATCAATTGCAAAACTCGATAACGGCTGGATCGTCGCTTCCGAAACCGTAGTACACGACGTCTTGCGGGCCGAATATCTCAGGGATGTTGATCCCGGTGAAATGCTCATATTCACAAATGGATCCATGACGTCGCGGCGGTTTAAAGAGCCCTGCCAACTTCACCAATGCGTATTTGAGCGCACCTACATGTCGCGTCCGGATTCAGTCGTTTTCGGCGGAACCGTCGCGGATTTTCGCAGGGCCATTGGCCAATACATGGGCAGACGGGTCCCCCGCCGTTATGCCAACGAAGTTGTGGTACCGGTTCCTGATTCGGGCATACAGTACGCAAGCGGATTCGTCTTGGAGCACGGCGGTCCGATGGAAATAGCTCTGGTAAGGAGCCACTACAGCGGCAGAAATTATATTCAACCGGGGCAAAATCGGCGGGAGAAAAGTATCCGAAAAAAATTAAACCCCATCAGATCGCTTATTGCCAAGAAGACCGTGATCCTTATTGACGATTCGATCGTTCGCGGTACGACCAGCCGGAAGGTTAACCGCATGCTTCGCGGCGCGGGCGCCGAACGCATCATTTTTGTTTCTTGCTATCCGCCGGTAACGGGACAGTGCCATTATGGCGTCCTTATGGAGGACTCGCTTGTCGCCAAGGATCGTACCATCGAAGAGATTCGCTCATTCATCGAAGCGGATGAACTTTATTATCCCGATCCCGATGACTACAAGAAATTAACGGGAGATCCAAAGCGTCATTGCTTTGCATGCTTCGACGGGATTTATCCCGCGCTTTTGCATAAAATACAGAAAGAGCCCTAACCGGCTCTTTTTCATTCACTATTCGCCAACCCAAGGGAATCTCCCGCCTACGGGCGGGATCCCGCGCCTTCACTATAAAATATGGAACTTAGGGAAAACCCCCATCAAGGCCTTAGAAGAGCCCTGCGGCACCTGCCCCGTACTAAATTTTGCCTATTTTGTGCCCCGCAACGGGACGTACCTCGAACTTGGGACAAGCTGATCGAGCGGCTCGTTCACTGGTTTACAGAGAATGCCGTTCCCAAATTGAGCGGTTCCCGCTGCTATGGCATCAACAATACCAACGGCGTAGAGAAGGGCAAGGGATTGAATCTTGCCGCCTGAGGTCACTCTTCCTACCTAGGAGAGTATCCGTAAGTGATTACGCTGCCAGATATGATGGCCAACACCACTTTTCCCAGCGGCGCCCGGCGCTCGGATTGCCAGACCTCGATGCTGCGTCCGAGCATGAGTTTGCCGGCGGGCCAGTCGGCGAAAGCGCGGGCCGCCCGCGACCCGCTGACCGGAGTGCCCAGCAGCACGAGACGACCGAGACGATCGTCCCGAGCGCCCTGAAGGTAGTGCAGCGCCACAATGCCGCCGAAGCTGTGCGCCACGATGTGCACAGTATCGGCGACGGTTCCGGCGACGCGATCCGCGAGCGTGGCGACGTGTTCGGACAGCGTGCCGCGCATCGAACGGTAGTCGAGGCATTCGGCGGCGAACCCGGCCCGCCTCAGCACGTGCGCGAGATACAGCATGGCCAGCCCGTTCATCCACAGTCCGTGGACAAGCAGTACCGCCTCTCGCGCTCCGGCCCGGGTCGACATGCGCTAGTGTGCGACCGGCCTGGCGC
>JAUYLV010000090.1 GCA_030699565.1 bacterium | reverse complement strand
CATATATGACGGCTATGAACGATGGAAAATTACATGCAAATGCATAAATAAAGGTTTCGGCGGCGAACAAAAAACCCCGTCGCAACGGGGTTGTGGGTGATGTAAATTTTTCGCATCATCAGGGAAGGCCGAATATGATGGCGCGAAAGATCACGGAAAAATTCCACAAGGCGTGGAGCATCATTGCCGCCAGAATGCTACGGGTTTTAAGAACGATCCAGCCCAGAAACAGCCCGATAAAAAAAATGTCGAGTGTGGGGATCAGGGTTCGATGATGCGCGAAAGACCATATCAGCGAAGATGAAAAAATCAGAAACCACCGCAGCGTAGCACTCTCCGTCAGTCGCATCGCCAGCCACGTTAGGCCGCGATACGCGAGTTCTTCAATTACGGGTGCGATAATGAGCGCCGAAACCAGAAGCGTGTTGAAAGAATCCAGCGCATTACCCAACCACGGCACCTCGAATACTTTAATATCGATCGTGCCCGGAGCAAGGTAGAGAGAATACGTAAAAGGCAACGCCTTATCGTATCCGAGCATAAGTAATGCAACAAGAATAAAATGAATTCCCATCTGCATAACATACGCAAAGAAAATATAATTCAGCCATCGCGTCTCGCCGGGCCGAGCAGTAGAAGCTTCTTGCTGTTCGCTGCACATGACAATACTCCCCGAAATGCCAAGTTGTAAAAGATGCGTGTTTTATTGAGCCTAACATGCCAAGATCATTCCGACAATGCATTATTGCGGATCTATCTCACCCCTAAAAACGCCTCCGGCATAATCCCAATAATAGGGCTGGTGGTGAATCTCTTTCATCCAGTACCACCATTCGGCGCCCCACACGTATTGCGTGCCAAAACGGGCCGCACGGGCGAACCGCAGATTCTCCACGAATTGCGCCGGGTGCATGGACTTCATCATCTCGTCAATGGTATTTTCGTATATTTGCAAATGCGCCCAGGGTTCCGCCTGAAGTTCTATCGCAATCAGGTCCTTAAGATGGGGATAGAGAGCCCGGATCAGCCAGATTTTTTTCCAATAAAACCACTCGGGGATCGGATACCGCACATACCCCGTCGATTTCCACCATACCACCCGATACAAGGTCGAACCCAGTATATCCGAGCGCTTGGCCGCGCCCATCCATGTCGAAAATTCTCCCGATTCTGAAATGACCAACGGGCGCGATGTATCACGCGAACGTACCAACGCGATCTGTCGATCGAAAAACGCCTCATCGAGCGGCGGACAGATGCCGAACGGCAAGAAAGGCTCGTTTTCCACCTGCCAATGGGTGACCGCGGAATTATCCCGGTACCGCTCCAGTACAACGAACATATACCGTAAAAGTTTTTCCTGTTCGTCGCCGGATAATGGCCGCCGGTACGCATCGTCTCCCTCCCTGAACCAAGCCGGGTAATGGCATTCGGGCCACCGCGGCAGTTTCTGCCCCACGGCAAGCATGACACCGATGCCGCGCTTTTGGGCTTCCGCGATCTGCCAGTCGAGATCATCGAATGCAAACATTCCCTCCTCCGGCTCCAAATCATCCCAGTAGGCACCGAGGCGAATGGTGGTAATGCCCAGGTCATTAAGAATCGCCAAATAGGTTTTTTTCCAGTCGAGACTTAGGCGCTCCGTGAATTCCTTTGAAAAGGTGGTGCCATAGACGAATCGGTCCGGTTTGGGCGGATGCGGAATGACGGCAATCGCCGCCGCCAGAGCCGCTAGAGTTACGGCAATGGTAATGATGGTGATACGGAAAATGTAATGCAGCATTCGATATCTCGTATTTTGTATTTTGTATCTCGTATTTTTATACTGAATACCAGATACTAAATACCCGATACGTTGTATTAGCTTGCCAGCATCCACAACCCCGCAACAATTCCGGCGATGCCGATTGATTTCATTGCGATCAATTTTCGTTCAAACGACTCCCGCACAATATGCGGAAAATATTTGCTGGATAAGAGCGTCGTGATGAATAGTATCGCAAACTCAAATCCTTTAAGCGCATTAACCAGCGTGACAGGACCGATCGAGATGGCGTAATGCAATGTAATGAACGCCGCGCCCGCCGCAATACGCACCATAACCAACAAGCCTTTTCCGCTCTCACGTTTGTTTATCACCCCAAAGATCTGCCGGCGCCAGGAAGGAACCAAAAGCAACGCCAGCGCCGTCACACCCCCTGCAAGCCGCATCCAAATGAAGCTGGAAAGAAACGGATGGTGATCAAATGCATACTTGGCAAGAACACTCGAAAGCGCGTACCCCAACGCAACCACGCTTGCGCCGCCAAAAACGACAAGCGCGGGCGCCTCCCCTTTTTCACGCGATATGGAAAGTAAAACGCTCGAAGCCACCAAAACCGCAAATACTACCAATATTTCTCCGTCAAAACGTTCACCCACAATGAAGAACGCCAGCACCAGCGTAAAAACAGGAAACAGCGCTCCCATGGTCGGAATCACACGGGACACATCCCCCCGCTCCAGCGTCCAAAAAAGCATAATAAGCGATGCGGTAAAGATCAGACCGGAAAGGAACGTGGCAAGCCATACCGAGAATGAAGGAAGGGAAAATCCAAAGGGAATAGCAAGCGCGAATACCAACCCCAGCGCTCCCACCGAAAATCCGTATGCCAGAGCATTGGGCATGCGGCGCGTCACGAAGTATTTATCGACAATGCCGACTCCGGCCATGACGGTATAGGCGGAGAGAGCAAGAAGGATCCAGGACATGAAATAGCTTTTAGCTTTTAGCTTTTAGCTGATAGCTTATAGCTTAGCGCGAAAATGCTTTTGAGCGTAGGGAAAAGCCCGCCTCGTTTTGCATGCTAAATTCAGGAAAGAAATTAAAAAACCGCAAAAAGCGGTTCGAATCCTACTCTGGTTACCAAACGAAACCTTAAAACTTATAATCCCATTTTACTCATATTCCAACCCCACTATCTCGTCGGGAAACTTATCTATCAGCATCTGCTCTACACCCATCTGAAAGGTTATCGCAGCCATGGAGCAGCCGTGGCAGGCCCCCTTAAGCTTTAGAGTGACGATCCCCTCGTCCAATTTCACAAACTCAACATCCCCGCCATGCATGGCAAGGAACGGTTTGACATCGGTATCAAGTACTACACTGATTCGCTCCTGAAGCGTTGGTTTTTTAGGCATAACAGAAACAGTGATAAAGTGACCAAGTGGCGGGGTGACGGAGTGATTTGAGAAATATTATTTAAAATATGAGACTGTAGAAGAATGTCATTGCGAGGTGTCCGGCTAGCCAAGCGAACGACGTGGCAATCCTTTCACTAATCATTTTAAAGTGAATCATTGAACGGATCCCCTGGGCGGATTCCATTGATCAGAAACAGGGATGCCGCCCGTGAAATGCTCCTCCGGAGCATTTCACCCACGTCAAACGCGGAGTACCGCGTTTAACTCGCGATGACAACACATTCTTCTACAGTCTCAATATATCTACACCATTCACTCTGTCACTTGATTACTCCGTCACTTCTGCATGTTGTGCGAACACGTCCCTCGCCGCTTTTCGAATCGCAGCGAAGCTGCCGTCCCGCGGCTCCAAAATATATAACCCCTGCTCATTACGCCTTGCGGACAAGTAGCCCGACTCGCTCGTATCGAGAATGATATGTTTAAGGCTTGATGCATCGATGCGCGAAGACAGCTTAGCCAATTCCGGCACCATACCCAAGGAAATGTCGGTAACAATGTGCCGCTCAACTACACCAAGGAGCTCATTGATCTTTATGGGATTGAGTAAAACGCCAAGGCTCCTTAGCCTATCGCGCGCCGCGACCAATACTTCATGCTGCCGCCGAGCGCGATCAAAATCGGACGAGGTGAATCGCGCCCGGACATAATACAGGGCGGTCGCCCCATCAAGCGTATGCGCTCCCGCGGGCAGGTAAAATACCCATCGTTCGGATTCATGAATAACGTCTTGCGTGGTCGTGGTACCGTCTTGAAGTACGACCGCTTCCGTGGACGTAGTCACATCCTTCCAAATGACAAATGCGCTGGATGATCCCATATCCCCGCCATTCGTCCATTGCCGGTCTTCCACGAACGGCCTGCGCAAATTGACCGTAACGCCCCCAATGGCATCGATGAATTCCTTGACGGCATCAAGATCCGCGCTTATGACGCCATCAATGGCCAGACCCGTAACGCGCGTTGCCACCACTTGAGCATACTCAAGCCCTGCGGCATTTCCTCCCTCCATAAGTCCCAAAACATACGCTTCATTGATTTTATTATGGGTGCGCTTTCCGGGCATTTGTATCCAGAGATCCCTCGGAATCGAAATAAATGCGGCCTGCCCCGTTGATTTTTCTATACTGACCACCAGCATGGTATCAGTCAAAAATCCGCCTTCCATATCCGCCTGGCCGCGAAGCCCCAAGAGGAGCAGATTCAGGCGATCAGGATCCTTATACGGAACCAGTCCCTCATCCTCCAGCTCCTTAATACGCAAGCCTTGGTTTTCGGAAATACGTTCATAGGTAAGTGAGACGCGCGCCACACCGCCGATAATCAGCGCACCGAAAAGAATAGCCCCCATAAGATAAAAAAACTTCCTGCGCTTGCGAGCCGGGGGCGGATTATCGTTTGCGATATAGGATCCTTGTTCCATATGATTCCTTAAGCCTGGCGGTACGTCATTCCGGCCATAAGCGCGGCGAACATAAGCACCTTATCATTAAACAGTACGACATCAAAAAAGCTATAGCCCAAAATCCATACCAGGCAGACCAGAAATGTTCCCGCCAGGATCTTTGACGATGCGGGCATTGCCGGAGAAAGCGCCTGCGCGCCCAGCGACCACATCAAGAGCGCAATGATCGCCACAAACCCGGCAAGCCCGACCATGCCCATCTCCGAAGCGATGTCCAGATAAAGATTATGGGCGCTGGCGCCTTTTTTCGCCGCGTCTATATCCTCACCGAGCGCTACGGAAAAGTTTCCCGTCCCGATGCCGAGAACCGGATTGGCAAGAATAGTCCTTCCGGCGGCCTGCCATATCTGCAGGCGCGAACGATTGGATATCTCATCGAGGTCCGTTATGCTCTTTGCCCTTTTAAGGGACGTAAATGCGTCCGCCTTGGCCCCCTGCGCCCATTGGGTAAGCGCCAAAAGATACGAAGCCGGCACGAATAATACGGCAAAACAGATAAGTAGCGTGATGAGCTTCTGCGTAACGGTTCGCAAGACGCCTTTCGATTGCTCCGACAGTCCTTGCAAGCGCCCGGTATATACGCGCAACACACAAAGCAATAGCGCCAATACCACCGCAGACGCCCAAACACCCCGCGAACCCGACAGCACAATTGCGAAAAGAAGCGCCAGCGCAATCCAAAACCATTTATTGCGCATTGCGCGGAGCCATCCCTGATTCGGATGTTCCATGCCGCGCTCGATCCAAAGTGCCGCAGGGATGCTTACGCCCAGCATTACATACATAGCGAACGAATGCGAGTCGGGAAAAACCGAAAACATGCGCAGGGTTGGTGGTCCGTCTCCGCTATATGAAAACCAGGTATTGGACGTCTGAAGCAGTTCTCCAAGGCCGTACCCGTAAAGCACGGGAATAACTTTGCCGGCCCAAAATCTCCAGAATTGCTCGAGGGTTACCAAAAAAAGACCGGCAAACTGGCTAAAACCAATAATACTCACGGAGCCCAAAGACCACAGCGCGGCATTGCGGATATCCGGATATTTGAATTTACCCGTCTCGGCATCATGAAACGCCGTGAAGCGCACGATGGGAAAAAGCAGGAAAATCTGTCCCAGAAAAATTATTTTTTTTACGCCAATGATCGGATACGGCGCAAAGGCCGCACTGACCAATCCCCATCCCAAAAAGACCGCCGTTGCCCAGAACAGGCGGGATCGAAACAGTTGAGCAATAAGTATCGTCAAACGCGTAGCGCGCAATTGCTCGACAAGGTACCGCAAAAAAAGTATGGCGAGTAAAAAACGCCAATTGGCCATACTGTCGATATGTTCAAAGAATGGCAAGGCAAGAAAAAAAGGAATGGTGATGATGAAGAGCGTCAAACCTTCCCGAATCGGCTGCAAGGCAATGCCAATAGCAATGGCCGCCGTAATAAAAAAAGCCGCCTCCCGCTCCATTACGCCAAGGCTCACAAGCACCGTCACACCCCCCATTAATGCCGTCCATAAAAAGTATGTACGTCGCATAGCGATATCCATCATAAATGCCGACGCATATATTTTCAAGTGCATTCACTTATGATATGATATACGGGGTTTGCGCACCAGGTAATCATTGGCAAAAGATGTCAAATATAGCGAAGTGCTCGTGGTAATATTCGCAGTTTATGGCGAAATTAAGGATTCTATTCGTTTCATCTGAGCAAGCGCCCTACGCAAAAGCAGGCGGGCTTGGTGAGGTGATGTTCGCGCTCCCGCGATCCCTTCGGGCGATCGGCCACGACGCGCGGGTAATGATGCCGCGCTACGGCCATATTGACTTGGCCGCCTATCCGTTCCAGATGCTTTCGGAGGGCCTGGAAGTGCCGTCCGGATCGGGGCCGGATGCAAAAAAACTCATCTGCAACGTACGATACGTCTCTTCAACCGGAGATAGCCATAGCCCGGTCCCCACGTACTTTTTGGAAAATCAGGAATATTTCGAGATGCGCGCGAATGTTTACGGCTACAACGACGATCCTATCCGCTTCGCGCTCCTTTCGCGAGGCTGTTTGGAATTCCTGAAAAAACATCGTGAATGGAAGCCGAATATTATTGTCTGTACCGATTGGATGACGGGGTATATTCCGAATTTTCTTAACACTGATTTTGCAAACGACCGAACGTTGAAAAAAATCGCAACGGTACTCTCTATTCATAATCTCGCGTCCCATCCGGGCACGTTCAATCCCCGATTCATACAGGAATCCGAGCAGGATGACGGGCATGGCCCCCTGCCCGACTTTTTCAGCCCTCGCATGGCCCAAATCAACCCTTTGCGTCGGAGCATTATGCACGCGGACATCATAAACACCGTCTCCTCAACCTATGCCAAGGAGATCATGACTGAAGAATTCGGTGAAGGCCTTGACGGTCTTTTACGGGAACGGCGGGGACGCTTGGTGGGGATTTTAAATGGCATAGATTATGAAACGAATAATCCCGAAACGGATCCGCGCCTGGCCTCCACATTTTCGGCCCGATCCATCGAACGACGCAAGGAAAACAAGCTCGCGCTCCAGCAGCGGCTGGGCTTGCCGCAGGATCCGAATGTGTTTCTTATGGGTATCGTCTCGCGCCTGTTCAAGCAAAAGGGATTCAAGCTTCTGGCCGAGGTTGCCGAGCCTTTCCTGAAGGAAACGAAAGGGCAACTCATCATCGTGGGCGATGGCGATACGGAGCTGATGACGCTTTTCAACGATTTGAGCAAGAAATATCCCGCGCAGATCGTCGCAACACTGCGATTTGACGAGGAATTGCCGCATCTGGTTTTTGCGGGTTCGGACGTCATTTTGGTACCGTCATACTTTGAACCATCGGGTCTGACCCAAATGGAGGCGATGCGGTATGGAGCCGTGCCCGTGGCGCGTAGGGTTGGAGGCCTAGCCGACACGATCGAGGATTACCAGCCGGATATGGGAGGCAGCGGATTTCTCTTCACTGATTTTGATGCATATGCATTCCTGATCGCTTTGACGCGCGCGTTCGTCAACTGGAAGCACACGCGGTCATGGCGGAAATTGCAACGCATCGTCATGCAAAAAGATTTTTCATGGCAACGCTCCGCAAAAGCATACGAAAAATTGTTTCGATTGGCGATCCAGTATAAAAAACAGAGCGGCGCAGGCGCAAATAAAAGAGTCTACTAAGAAGTGCTTGAGTCTACTGGTGCTCGAGTTCTGTAGTGCATTACATGCTGTTTTTGACAGCTTTTTTTGTATTAAAAAAATTTCTCGCGGAAGCGAGAAATCGCCAGGCACTTATGCACTACCGTACTCATGCACTACGGCAATTGAGCGTTTTCAGTATCCCCGCAATTTACGCAATGTCGCGTGCTGGCGTATCTTTTCCAGCGCCTTGGCTTCGATCTGCCGAATGCGCTCGCGCGTAACGCCGAATTCCTTTCCGACCTCTTCAAGCGTATGGGTAATGCCATCCTCCAGGCCAAAGCGCATCTGAAGAATCTTCTGCTCCCGCGGCGTAAGATCCTGAATAATATAGCCCAAGTGATCCTTCAGAAGTCTTCGCGCCGCCTGCTGCGAAGGGGAAATTTCCTTCTCATCCTCGATGAATTCTCCCAGTGTCGAATCCTTGTCGTCTTCGTCGCCCACGGGCGATTCCAGCGAGACCACTTCCTGCGAGATCTTGCGGATCTGGCGGATCTTATCGACTTCCATGCCCATCTCGGAGGCAAGTTCTTCGTCCAGGGGTTCCCGTCCCAAATCCTGCAATAGCCGCCGCTTTACTTGCGTATATTTGGATATCGTCTCGACCATGTGCACGGGAATGCGGATCGTACGGGCCTGATCGGCCAATGCCCGCGTAATCGCCTGGCGTATCCACCAGGTCGCATAAGTCGAAAATTTATAACCGCGATGATAATCGAACTTTTCTACCGCCTTGAAAAGGCCGATATTTCCCTCCTGAATAAGATCAAGGAGCGTCAGATTGGTGCTGCGTCCGGCATAGCGCTTGGCGATCGATACGACGAGCCGCAAGTTCGCCTGGGTAAGCTTCTGCCGCGCGGCCTCGTCGCCTTTTTCGATCAGCTTTGCCAGTTCGATCTCTTCTGATGGCTTGAGTAACGGTACGCGACCGATCTCGCGCAAGTACATCTGCACCGAATCGTGCACGTGCTCGGATTCCTCCTCGCGCTTCGACTTTGCCGTTGCATGCCCCGCTTTTCCTTTTTTCTCTACGGGCGCCTCATCAAAGAATCCCCGCGATTCGATCAGTGAGATATTCTGCACCTCAAGCTCGCGGTAAAGCCGCTCCAGCGTCTCAAGATCCTCTTCCGCTTCGGGAAAATAGCGCAAGATCTCCGATTCCGTAACAAATCCCCGCTCGCGACCGCGCCTTAAAAGATCCTCGATACGGATCGCCAAGGCCGGCTCTTGCCCACCCGCGTGCACCGTTGCCTGTCCGGACCGGGCGCCAACCTTAACCGCAACGGCTTTTGCCTTTCGCGGCTTTACCGCTTGGCGCTGGGTAACGGTCGATACCCTTTTTGGCTTTTTAATTGTTTTTTTTGCCATATAAAAATACGCATTTACGCAACAAAAATAGCGCTCGCGTTTCCCTTTTGCGATCTCACGCCCTTAATCGGAAATTCATGTTTTGGCATTCACTGCTATGCTTAAGAGCATCCACAAATCACGTGAAATACCTATGAATACAGGGTTAACGAACCACGGCAGGCATTTTGACATGTTTTTCCGTTTTTTGCAACTGGGCTGAGAGTTGCTGAAATTCCTCCAGAATTGTCTGCCGAACCTCATGTTGCGCGGAGCGCAGCACATTGGTCAATTCGCGCAGGCGGCTACGGATGCGGCTGGTCTTCAGTTCATGAATGAACGAGGCGATTTCCTGCTCGGCATCGAATTGTCCAAGTCGTTCCGCAAATCGGTCGGCTTTAAGCGCCATACGCCCCAGCTCAAGCTTTAATTCATCGGAAATTTTCTCTTGATTCTTGCTGCCCGACTCTTCCGCCAGAAGCGCCGCATAAAGAGTCTTGGTATGCGCGAAGGTAAAAAGATCTTCGGAGAGTTCCGCCCGATATTTGGTTGCGAGATCCTTGTTCGCCACAAGAAATGCAATCAAATATTCCTCAATGTCCATCCAGCGATTTTGCGGAAGTACCGCTAGAGATCGCGCGGTTTGCATGTCATGCGCCTTCGCCTGCCGAACACCGGATGCCTGGGCTAAAAGCCGATCCATCGCCTCCTGCACATACCGCGCCTCAACACGCAACACATCGGCAAGTTTTCCCACGTAATGGCCCTTGGTGACGGGATCGGAAACGACCGCAAGGGGTGCCAGCACCTGATTGAGTAAATCCCGTTTTTGCGCCGCATCCGCACCCTCGGCGCGCTCTTGCACATTTCGCAAATAAAAATCAAGCAGCGGTTCGGCATTTTCAACGATCTTCTGCCATGCGGCCGGATCGGCTAGCACCAGATCCGCCGGATCCTTTCCGGACTGGATGCGAATGACTTCCACCGCAATATCGTTGGCAAGAAGCAGCAACACCGATCGATTGGTCGCCATGGCACCCGCCGCGTCATTATCGAATGCCGTGCGAATACGCGTCGTATGGCGCTTGATCAGTCTGATATGATCTTCCGTCAGGGCCGTGCCGCTGGTGGCGATCGCCTGCATAATACCCGCCTGATGCGAAAGCACCACGTCGAATTGCCCTTCGACCAGCACCGCATGCTTGGTTTGCCGAATGGCTTCTTTGGCAAGATGCAAACCGTATAGCAGGCGGCTTTTATTGTATAATATCGTCTCCGGCGTATTGACGTATTTTGCCGGAGTCATCCGCGACGTAGCCGGATGGCGCGCTTCGAAATGCCGGCCGGAAAATCCGACCGCCACACCCTGCCCGTCGAACAACGGAAACATAAGACGATTATGGAACCGGTCGCGCCATCGTCCGTCATCACCCCGAACAGCCAACCCTGCCCGCTCGATTTCCTCGGGCCGATAACCCTTGAAGGACAGGTGTCTCATCAATCCATCCCATGCATCGTGAGGAGCATAACCGATATTGAAGCGCCCGCGCGTCTCGTCGCCAACACCGCGCCTCTTTATGTATTCCCGAACTTCGGCCTCGGAAGCGCGTGCAAATACCTCCTCATAAAATGCGACTGCGCTTTTCATAAGATCCTGCAAGCGCATCCGTTCGGACCGGATGCGCGGATCTTCCTGCTGAATGGTGACACCCGCACGATCCGCAAGCAGCCTAAGCGCTTCCGGAAACTCAAGCCCTTCGATCTTCATTACGAACGAAAATATGTCGCCACCCGCTCCGCAACCGAAACAATGCCATATCTGCTTTTCGCGGCTTGTGTAGAACGAGGCGGTCTTTTCGTGATGAAAGGGGCAGGTCGCCTTAAAATTTGCGCCGGCCTGGTGCAGACGAACATACCCGCCTATAACGTCTATGATATCGAGACGGTTTTTTACTTCTTCGGACGGAGTGGACATGATTTACCTTTAAACCAACAATCTCTACAACCCATTCAATGTCACCCGATGGGTCGTAAGGATCGCCGGCTGTTATAGCTGAAAGTTACTGTTTCGTATATACCATCGTTACCTTGATGACTCCGTCAGACGCTGAGGCAGCGAGCACATGTAGCGATTCTGCGCTTTGGCGAACTGCGCGCAGAATGATCCGCGCATCTTCCGTAACGCGGCCATTGATTATCCATTCGCCTTTACCAAGCGCATCTTCGTAAAACTGCCGTATCGAATCCGGTGATCCTGCCAGGTAATAGGTGGCGATCACTTGTACGGTGCCGTCAGGATATGTTATGCGGCGGGACGAAAGCGCCTGAAACGCATTGCGCGGAATAAGATCCCGTGGCACGTCTTTTGGAAGTACGCCAATCCGGAACGTTTCCGTGCGTGACTGATCTACTTCGCCGGGCGCGGGCGAGACGAGCTGCCCAACCGGACGAGAAGGCGGAAATACGCGTTCCGAAAATATCGACCATAAGGGTCGCCAGAAATATACTATGAAAACACCCGACAAGACAATGCCGATGCCAATACTAATGCGACGCACAACAAAGAACCAACAACCTCTACAACCTCTACGACCTATACAACGAATAATCAGGTCTACCTACAAAAATCCAGAGTCGTAAAGGTTGATGGATGTAATGGCTGAAAGTTATTCTACGGAATTATCTGCCCGCACAACAGCACTTCAAACCCCAAAAAGAGCATAATGGCCGAGAATATCGGCTTTGCAAGCAATACAACCAAAAGCCCTACAATGCCGGCTCCAAGCGCCTTTTTTCCGTTTGAAACGCGTGACGGATCTCCCAGCGCAAACAGCATCATAAGTCCGCCGATAAGCGCGATGATGCCAAAGAGCGTCATGCCGTAATAGATGACCACTTTATACGCCTCACAAAGGCTGTAATTGGGAACAATGGGCTCCGGAGGCTCGCCTCCACCGCCTCGGCGATTTACCGTAAGAACACAGGAAGCTGTTTTGGATTTTTGCGGAGAGGAACTATCGGTAATCGTTACCTGTGCGTTATACGTGCCGGCAGCCGCGAATGTTTCGCTGAAAGAACATGACGCCTTTCCATTAACGACAGGATTTGTCGACGACCATGCGCATGTAAAAGGCTCCGTGCCATTTGCGGTATTGATGGTAAATTGGGCGCTTTCTCCTTCGGTAATAATGCCCGGGATTACGCGGCATGAGGCATTAAATTCGCTTGTGCACTTGCCGTCGATCGTGCAGACTTCTCCCGGATTTACGCATATACCGCAATCCAGGCAGCCCGACATGTCATCGGGGGGATTACATGTGCCGCACCCATCGGAAAATTGGCCGCATTGCGCTCCTCCCGCGACAACGTCTCCGCAATTCTGCGGAACACAAGCCCCCCTTTCATACTTGATAAAAAATTCGACTTGCTGCCCGGCCAAAAGCGCCGCCGCGGCCGAGCCATCCGCGCAGTCCGCCTCGGTACTGTCCGCTGTCGAATAAATCTTGCAGGCATATCCGGGAAATTTATCAGTTGTTTCATCCGGAACAGTGAGAACATAACTTCCGGGAGGCGAAGCCTCATTGGTATACGTGGTTACGTCGGAGACGGTATCGGCCGGACGCGCAAGATCAAATGCGATGCCGCCGATCTGCGTACCCGGATCTTCGGCTTTGAATGCCGAAACAACCACTGTTGAAAGCGTGACCTTGCAGCAATAGATCGATCCCCACTCATCATTATCTCCGCTGATGTTTTTTGCGCCGCAGGCGATCTCATCCAGATTGCAAAACGCATAGAGGCCGCCTCCTCCGGAAACCGTAGCACGGACTTCTCGGCCTTCTTCAAGTTTAACTCCACCCAATGGCTGGCAAAGGCCGAAGTCGATCTGTTCGCTTTTAGCCCAGACCGAACCGACAAGAACATCTCCGGGGCTGCACTGCATCTCTCCGCCATTCGCCTCGCTGTCTATTTTATAGATTTGGTCACCTGTCAGTCCAACCCCGGCAGAAACCGCCTCCGACGTCAGATCGCAACAGAGCGGTTTTTTAAGTGTTCCACTCTGTGCCCATACGCCGCAGATAACCTTGTCATCTGGACAAAAGCAGCCCGGACTCACGCGAGGTGCCCCTTTGGACATGAAAAGATACGACGCGTCATCATCTTCAACGCCGGAACCGCATGATTTTTCGTTAAAAATGTGCTTATCGTCAAGCGGCAAGGGGATGTTTCCATTGAATGTGATAACATCCATCGCGATCGCATGCCCAAAAAATGCGAGCAAGACACTGATAAGAGCAGTGTGTAGCGCCACCCGAAATGCTCGATTGAGAAAAGGCTCCTTCATAAAAATACGATTTAGCACGTCATAGACGTAAGCGGTACGCCGAGGAATCCGAGAATCACCAATATAATCGATTTGGCGAGCAATAAAATGAGGAATCCGACGATCGCTGTTTCCAGCGCTTTTTTGCCGCCTGTGCGCTTTTGTTCATTGCCACGCGAAGTAAGAATCATGATGCCGGCAATGCCGATCATGACCACAACCACCACCAATCCCAGTGACACCACCACGTTTGCCGCGGTACACAAAAGCCGGGAAAACGAAAGCGACGGCAGCGGATTATGCTCCGTCAGATCATAAACTTCCTGCGCTGCGGCCAGCGACGGCAGAAGTGCAAGTGCCGCATATGTTACATACCGCAATCGAATCTTCATGCGCCAATCTTGTCATTCTGATATAATGGATATCTAAAACATGAAAGAAGAATCTATGTTTTTATAGAGAGACCCTTCTTATATTTTAAAAATATCGAATCAGGATGACGCGTAAAGAAAATTCCTCGTCTTCTATCAGGAAAAAAAGTTACCGATGATATAAACAATGCCGCGCGCTACCACAATGAGCGCCAGCCCCGCCGCCGCCCACAAAAGCGTCTTTTTTCCCGTTGCAACCTCTGCCGGGTTTCCCCGCGAGGTAAATAGCGCATAGCCGCCGATTATAAACGCGATCACCGCCGCAATAATGCCGAATACCAGTACCCACTGGGAGGCGGCATCGAACATAGCGTAAATATCCTGCGTGCTCCAGCCGGAAATAGCCTGCCGCAGTTCGTCATCGGTAGCCGCATATGCCGAGTGAATAAACATAAATAAAGATTGGCCTTGCAGAAGAATACGCCCGTCATTGCGAGCCGATTCGGTACTTCGCATCGGCGTGGCAATCCCCTCCATACTCACTTCAAAATTATTACGGAACAGATTGCCGCGTCGTTCGCCTGAGCTGGCCGAACTCCTCGCAATGACATTCTTCCGCAGTCTCAGTATAGATACATCACTCCATCTCTTCTTGGAGAAAAAAATTCCACGTTTTTCCGCGTTACTATCCGCGTATATCCGCTTCTAT
>JAUYLV010000071.1 GCA_030699565.1 bacterium | reverse complement strand
GTCATTCCCGCGGAGGCGGGAATCCATGACGAGGACAGGCTTTGGCGGGAATGACAGGAATGGTATTATTCACCAAGCTCTACCTTTTAAAACTTGACGACGATTCTAATAATATGCTATAATAATATTTTTAAAGTTCTTTTACATTAAGGAGGATTTTTTCATGTCCGGAAAACATTTGGTTGTACGCCAACCCGGTCCGGAAGGCAGACGGGATCTTGCCAAGCCATTCTGGCAGTGGGATGCGCATCAGCGGCGGCTTTGGAGCCCGAAGCTCGGTGTTGCCGATCAAATGGTCGATGTTTTTGATGAAGAAAGCGGCCTACTTGATCATGAGGGGCAGGTGTTTCTCGAACGTAGAGCCGAGCTTTCCATTCCCGTGGACGATAAGGGTAATATCGGATTTGTATATATCCGGCGGGAAAAGGCGATTCCGCCCGCGCTTTCTCGGAAATTTTTCAAGGTAAGCCCGCGCGTAATTCCGCCGCTTGAGTTGGTGACGGGTATTGAAGAGTATGAATTGCCGCACGGGCTTGCATCCGAAAGCGCCGAAGAAGTCGAGGAAGAGATCGGCAGAAAGGTCATTGAGATCATCGATATTGGTGACGTGAAAGACAGTCCGCCTCGTGGAGGTGCGGCGCATATGCTTACCATAGTGCGGGTGAGCGCGGAAGCGTCCGGGAAGTATCCCGATGCAGGAGAACAAATCAGGCGAGTTGAATTTTTTGCACCGGAATGTGTTCGCAGGATCATCACGCCCACGATTTGCGCGTTAACCCACGCGGGAATCGCGAAATTTCGGACATGGGGTCTTGATATAATGCCGACCGATTCTTTTTTCCACCGAATTGCCATCCGGCTCTGAATACACAGCGGTCTTGCCAAGGTAAGGCCGCTTTTTATTGACTTAACGCATATTTTTTGGGATGATGGCTTTTATGAAGCCATCCGTTACCATTATTATCCCGGCATACAATGAAGCTGGAAATCTTGCCGCAGCTACGCATGCGGTTTTGGCAGAATTGAAAACCGGAGAATACTCCGCATATGAGATTATCATCGTCGACGACAATTCTACGGACGGCACCGCGAATATTGCCGATAACCTTGTGATGAAAGATTCTTGTATTCGCGTTGTGCATAATCAAGAAAATAAAGGCATCGGATTCAATTTTATGCTGGGCTGGAATATTTCGAAAGGCGAGTATACGGGTATTATCCCCGGCGACAATGAACTTACGCAAGAAGCCGTGCACAACCTTTTATCCGCAGTGGGAAAGGCCGACATCATCGTCTCCTATATCGCCAATCCCCATGTGCGACCGCTTTTGCGCCAGATCATCTCAAAATCATTTACGGGTTCGATGAATATGCTATTCAATACCCGGCTCAGATATCTTACCGGGCCGGGCATTATTCGCACGAAAATTTTGCGCGAACTTGGCCAAACCAATCCGGGCTTTGCCTTCATGATGGAAATTTTAGTCCAGCTGGTGCGTGCGGGTTTTTCGTATACGCATGCCGCCATGCCTATTCAGCCCAGAAGCTATGGCAAGGCCAAGGTGTTTCGGCTAAAAGATATTCGGCGGGTTGCCGGTGCCGTCGGCCGCGTCATTAAGCAGGTTTATTTTACCGGAAATGTCGCGCGGCTGCGGGTTTATCGGCTTGCGCAACGCGCCTAAGGCCAATGGTATACACACGCGCCATGATTCCGTCAGAAGGTGCGATCATTCCATCGAATAACATTTTAATCTAATGGAACATTTTATAAAATAAAACCGTAGAAGAATGTCATTGCGAGGAGTCCGCCAGTCAGGGGATGACGAAGCAATCCATTCCTTGGTTATTTTAGTGTGAATTATTAAACAGATTCCCTGGGCGGATTCCATTGACTGAAAACATTGATGCCGCCCGTTAAACGCGGAGTACCACGTCTGACTCACGATGACAATGCATTTTTCTATAGTCTTAAAATAATTTTACAGACCGCAATAGTCGCGATCTGCTTCTCACGGGATGAAAATCGGTTTTCTCACGAACAATACACGAATGGATAACGGCTGGGGGCGCGCCTCGCAGGGGCTCATTTTGGCGCTTAAGGATGCCGGAACGGATGTGTGCATACTTGTTGAAGAGGGGGGCGGGCTCATCGGTGAGCGGGTGGCGCTTGCACGGTCGCAGGCGCATCCGTTTTTTTTGTTTGCGAGCGTTTTACGGGTCCTGCCGCGCCTTGCGCAGTGCGATGAAATTCATGCCTTTGACGGATACCCCTATGCCATCATCGGAATGCTTGCGGCATTTCTGTTGCGCAAGAAACTTATTATTACCCTTCACGGCACTTATGCGCTGGACCCTTTTTATAACCGGTCCTATATTAAGCGATTGTATTGTCTAGCACTCAAGAGGGCGGATCATATCGTAACGGTCAGCTCCTATACGCGAAAAACCGTTGAAGCGGCAGCTGGCTTTGCATTTTTACATTCCTCCGTTATTCCAAATGGGACCGGTGGATTTTGGCTTACGTCCGGTAATGCTTCCCATCCCGCCGTCCGAAAACCATATATATTAAGCGTCGGCATGGTAAAGCCCCAAAAAGGTTATGCCGTCAGTATT
>JAUYLV010000069.1 GCA_030699565.1 bacterium | reverse complement strand
TCCATCTGCGTTTTGTTTTTTGACATATCCCCAACATGGCCGAACCCCCCGATAAACTCGCGAAGGGAGCCTCACATGAATGGCGGGACAGAAACAGTAGCGTTGAAATTTCCCTCAGTTGTCGCAAGTCAGGCGCTCCTGGCGCTAGACCGAGAGTTGTCACCGGAACACAGCGCGATCGCAAAAATGATCACGCTCAACCTGGAAAAACAATACTGCGAGAAACTTGAATCTCTCGCGGAATATTTTTTTGGCAGGACCTCGGAATTGTCCGATTTTTCGGAAAGGACCCCGGAAGAACGGGCTACGCTGCGGGAACTTTTTATAGTACTGCAGCGTAAGGTGGAAGGAGAAAGAAAAAGAGCCGAAAAGGAGCGAAAGAGGGCCGAAGCGGAAAAACGAAAGGCCGAAACAGCAAAAGAGAAAGACTCCCATACCAAGCTTTGGAATCGCATCGCGTTCATGAAACGATTCAAAAGGCAACTCTGCTCCAGGCGCGGCGGATGGTATGCGCTGGTCTTTGGCGACGCGCGGGATTTCCGGTATTGGAACAATACACACGGACACCCCGCGGGCAGCCAGGTGATCTCGATCATCGCGGATCTCTTCCGCAGAAACGTGCGGCGCACGCGTCAGAATGTGCACTGCCGCTATGCCGGGGACGAGTTCTGCGCATTGTTGAAGATCGCACATCCGAGTGAAGCCCGTGCTGCCATTATGCGCTTCCAGGAAGAGTGCAAAGGATGCAACTGGACACGAGTACTCGGCATTGAAGGCCTGGAAAGAAGCGTCGATGTCGATTTCGGCATCGTCTGCTTCCGGATCAGCGCAAACGATTCGGAACGCTGCAATCGGGCATTGCGCTTCAGCGCAGACTTGATGCGCATGGCCGACGAGTTGATGTATGCGACAAAAACCGGACGGGCTAACGTTTTGCCGGCGATGCGATGCGTGGAGATCCGGGGAGGAGAAATCAATCAGCTTGATCCGTTACAGGTGGTATTGGAAGGGGCCGCAGGATTTGGCCCGGCCGCATCACTTGTCGAGGTAGTTCAGGTTTGCCACCCGGATATAGCGAATCAGATGGCGGCATGATGCGGGGCGGATCCCGCATAAAAATAGGAAAGGAGGTAATAGGTACGAGCCCCTCGGGATATTCCCGTGGGGCTTATTATTTTATTTTCCACGCGTACATACTACCCGAAAGTGCTATCCGCATATATTTTTTCGTTGCTCCGAAGTCAAAAAAATGCTATCATGAAGTCATGCGGAGGCATTTTCACATACCGTTTTACCTTATTTTATTTGCGACACTCAGTATGCATGCTTTTTTTCCGTCGCTCCTGAAAGCGGGGATTCTTGACGACATTAAACGTGAAATTCAACAGAAGGAGGCCGAAGTTTTGCAGCTTGAGGCCGAAAAAAAGCAGTATGAGGGTACAATCACCCAAAAACGGACCCAGCAGCGCACCCTGCAGAATACCATTGCCGCCTTAAATGCCGAGATCAGCCGCCTGCAGGTTCAACAGAAAATAACCGTCACGCAAATCTCGTCAACGGAACTTTCCATCCGGGCGCTTGGAACGCAGATCAATCAGGCCGAATCCGCCATTGCTAAAAATCTTTATCGAATCGGAGCCGTCTTGCGAACACTCCACGAACAGGCCGAAACCCACAGAACCCTCGTGTCGTTGATGCTTGCCAATCAGCCGCTTTCGGCTTTTTTGGGACAGCTCACCTATACCCAATCGTTGGAGGAAGAGTTATTCGATCAGACGCAGCTTTTAACAAAGACAAAAAAGGATCTGGAAGGGGAAAAAACATCGCTGCAAACCGAACAGCAGCGCCTCGAAGAATTGCATGACAGGCTCGTGGCGGAGAACGGGGCAAAGAATTCGCAGCAGAAGCAGAAGAACCAGCTGTTGACTTCAACACGGAACGAGGAGAAGCGATATCAGCAACTGCTCAAGGATGCCGAAAAACAGCGCCTTGAGATCCTTAAGGACATTAAGGAACTCGAAGACAAGCTTCGACGCACGATCGACCCCGAGAGCATTCCGGCCTTTCGCCCCGGCGTTTTGGAATGGCCCGCCAAAGGCATTATGTCGCAGGCATACGGCAATACCAGCGATACCGGATTCATCAATGATGCCTACGAATTCCATAATGGCATCGACGTGGCAAACCATACGGGCACGCCCATTCGATCCGCGCGGGACGGCGTGATCAAGGCGATCGGCAATAATTCCCCGTACGCGTATGGCCGGTGGATCGCCGTAGAGCACGATAACAATCTCACCACCCTGTATGCGCATCTTTCCAGCTACGCGGCCGGTATGCGGGTCGGCACTGCCGTAAAGACGGGACAGGCTATCGCCTATATGGGCGCAACCGGTTACGCCACGGGCCCGCACCTGCACTTCACTGTATACGCCTCAAACACCTTTTTAACGCAAGATCGCTGGTTCGGGCTACTGCCCCTTGGCGGCACGATCAACCCCCAAAAGTATCTGCCCTAAACTTGCGGCGTACTCTCTGTTATGGTATAAAAGAACTTCGAAAGTTCTTTTATTTATTATAAGGAGGCAAGATGCTACAGCCGAGTAAAAGCCCGCTCCGCCATTCCAATTTAATTAACGGGGAATGGATGTCTGCCGCAGGTGATTATTTCGAAAGCCGCAACCCGGCGCATACCGATGAGGTTATTGGAATATTTCCCCGATCAGGCACATATGAAAGTTCAGACGCGGTATTGGCGGCAAAGGCTGCCTATCCGAAGTGGCGCCTGGTTCCGGTGCCCGCGAGAGCCGCAATTCTTTTTAAAGCCGCGGAATTGATGCGGACCGACAAGGAGCAGCTCACAAATCTGATGACGCGGGAGATGGGAAAGAACCTGGACGAGTCGAAGGGCGATGTACAGGAAGCCATCGACATGTGCGAGTTTATTGCAGGGGAGGGGAGGCGCTTTTACGGCGTCACCACCACTTCCGAGCTTCCGAATAAACACGCCGAAACACGCCGCATGCCTATGGGTGTGGCGGCACTCATTACCCCATGGAATTTCCCAATCGCCATTCCGTCATGGAAGATCGCGCCCGCATTGCTCTGCGGAAACACCGTGGTATTCAAACCCGCCGAAGACACCCCGGCATGCGCCGAGGCGTTCGTGCGGATTCTACTTGAAGCAGGCCTCGACAAATACCCCGGCGTCTTGAATATGGTGCATGGCTACGGGCCCGAAGTCGGCGAACCCTTGGTGAACCATCCCGACGTGGCACTCGTGTCGTTCACGGGTTCCTCCGAGGTAGGTAAAATGATCGCGATGCAATGCGCATCGAAATTCAAAAAGTATTCGCTCGAGATGGGCGGCAAGAACGCCACGATCGTAATGGATGACGCGGATCTGGAGTTGGCGGTCAACGCATGCTGGTGGGGCGCATTCGGCACCTGCGGCCAGCGCTGCACAGCTTCAAGCCGCCTTATCGTGCATGAGAAAGTTTTGGATGAGTTTACGAAGCGATTCGTGGAACGAACGGCCGCAACCCGCGTCGGCAACGGCCTTGAGCCCGGAATCGAGGTTGGACCCCTTATCAATAAGCGAGCACTTGAGAAGATCATTCGCTACATGCAAATTGCGCGCGACGAGGGAGTGCATCTGCTTTGCGGGGGCGAGCCATATAGCCGTTCCGAACGGCCCGACTTGGCGAAGGGATACTTCTTTAAGCCAACGGTTCTTTCCGCCCCGGACTCAAAGATGCGCATCAATCAGGAAGAAATGTTCGGACCGGTGACCGCGATCATGCCGGCTAAGGATTTGGAAGACGCGATCCGCATCGCCAACGGCGTTCCGTACGGCCTGTCGACCGCGATCATCACGCAGAATATTCGCAATGGCGAAATCGCCAAGCGTGACCTCGAATCCGGCATTACGTACGTCGGCTCTTGCTCGACGACCGGCGCGGAAGTGCATTTGCCGTTCGGAGGCACCAAGCAAACCGGAAACGGCCACCGCGAAGGCCTCGGCGCGCTCGACATCTTTTCGGAACAGAAGACCATTTATGTCGACTTCTCGGGAAAGATGCAACGCGCGCAGATCGATAATCAGTAAACCAATTCAAACCGCCATTCCGGCGGTTTTTTTATTCCTCCTTTCGTAAAGGAGGTGCCCACTGTGCCCGTCCGCAGCCTAGGCGCAGGAGGGAAGGGCGGAGGATTTTTGAGCCCCAACTCAAGTCGGGATCCCCCGATTTTCAAAATATTTGCTATAAGGAGATAGGGATCCTCGATGTAATCGGGACCGATTTCTTCATGCCATAACTATGGAACATCGGGGAAAGGGAGAATAAATCCCTCCCCGCTATCGCGGTACTCCCTTTAAGAAAGGGAGAATAAATCCCTCCCGCGTATGCTATAAAAATATCCTTCTTTTTTTATATAA
>JAUYLV010000066.1 GCA_030699565.1 bacterium | reverse complement strand
TTCATTTAATGACAATTCACAAACTGACTCCCTCAAAAATCACTCTTATCGTGCTTATGGGCGCTGCCATAGCTGTGGTACCCGCGCTTGTTTTTGCCCCGGAGGCGCCTGTATTGCAAGAGTTTGCGCCGCAGCAACCACCATCGCAAACCCCGCATGCGCAGGCATCCTTCCCTTCAGCAACTCTCCAGGGTTCGAAGGGACCCGTCAGCGTCACGCTTGAAATCGCCGACACGCCCGAGGCCCGTTCGCAGGGATTGATGTATCGAGAATCGCTTCCGGAAAATCAGGGCATGCTTTTTGTCTTTGAACAAAATAATCAGGGAGCGTTTTGGATGAAAAATACGCTCATTCCCCTTGATATTATTTTTATCGACGAGACAAAGCGTATCATCGAAATTCTTCCTATGGATCCGTGTCGTACCGATCCGTGCGCGCTCTATCTACCGCCGAGCCCTTACCGTTACGCGCTCGAAGTAAACCAGGGATTTACCAAGCAGTATGATATTCAAATCGGGAGCATTGTGGCATTTTAATCATTCCCACTCTTGCCTCGCCTTAATCCGGAATCTCAAAAGCCCCTCCTTTATAAGGAGGGGCTTTGGGAATTGCGATTTAAATTTTCAGGGCTTTCTTTAAGTATCCGAGCGCCTTATCCTCCAGCATTTCGCGAGTGGAAGCGGCATGCTTTTTCCCTTTTACCGCCGCATGTGTCGCCTGTTTTTTCAATTCCCCTTTCCATTCATTTAAGGCCGCTGCGGCCGCAGCTTTGACGCGGCTACCCACTTTTGCGGCGATACCCCCGCCGATATCAAGCAGGGTGTCGGGGTTTTTCTTCAGAAATTCTGAAAGTTCATCTTTGGAAAGCTTCTCCAGCTCCGCAACCATCTTTGCCGATGCGGCGGTATAGGCTTTGGCATCACGCGCCATGCGGGAGCGAATGGCGCGGCGCTGACGGTTGAGTAATGATAGACGTGGTGTCATATAAGATAGATTTTAGGTTATGGCTTATAGCCTATAGTATATATCTGAAGATAACTTAAAGATAGGAATTCCAAAAATATTCACAGAACCGCCCGCAAATGCTCTGCGAGCATTCGCTCGTTTCGCTAACGAATTTTTGTGGGTGATGCCGGGATCCCTCCTCGCTTTCCTATATTCAAAACAATGAGAAGCGGGAGAACCAGCGACCTTTGCAATGTGAATGCACCGCTCTCGTACGGGGTGGTCGATTATACGCGAATCCTCCACTGGATGATTCGTCCGGCTAAGCTACATACCTGTGGGCGGTACAGGATTCTGATGGTCTCTTCATTTTTTTGAATTAATTAAGAGACCGGAATCCCCGTGGGAGAACCTGTAGTCCTGGGCGGGTTCCATTTTTGAAAACATCGCAGACCCTCCTGGGCGACTTGTTATAAGTTGAAAACATTGCAGTCGCCCGTAAAAAGCAAAGACATTTGCTTTTTACCCCGCGAAATGCTTTCCCAGAGCATTTCGCCCCCTGCACTGTGGGCGCATCAGGGATCGAACCTGAGACCTTACGGATGTGAACCGTACGCTCTAACCAGCTGAGCTATGCGCCCATACGTCAGTCGCCTACCACCGTTTTCATTTTATTGCCGCCCGATCAGAGGACTTCCACACGTGCTTGAAAGTACAGGATTAAACCCGGGAAAAATATCTTCTTTTTTAAGAGTGCCCGAAGTAACAAGTGTTCCGAAAATATAGTCTACTGGTATTAATATAAAGTAATTGGCTTGGACAAGATGATGTAAATCATGACAGCGGCGGAGCCATAAGTATGTCCGCTCCACGACAGTAAATCTGAAAAACCAATGTTTTTTCAAGACTTCCAATTCAATATGATACGAAGCATGAACATAATCCAAGAGAATCGCGTAGAGAATACCTCCCCCCGTAAGCAGGAAAAAAGTTAAAAGCGATATGAAACTCGTATAATAAAGCGCAAAAAGACTTATAATAACCAGAATACCAAGCGGATGAAAAGCGCGTTCACAAACCTGAACATATCGCGCCGTGCGAAGATTTTTTAAGGGGTATTGCTCAATGTGATGATAGTAATGGCGCCTCCGCAAAAAATCATTGGGAAGCCATCGAAATACTCCGCGATGCGCCGCCCAACGATGCCACATATAACCCGAAAGTTCTCCCATGAGCGGAGCGGCAATAAAAAGTGTAGCGAAAGACTTTAAAATAATTGCTGTGGGCATAATTGCTTGTTAGTTAATCACCCACTATCGTTTTCATTTTATTGACGAGTTTTTTGTGGGGGCGATCGAATACGTCGCGCAGAAAGTTATCATACATGCCGAACCGATAGATGAATTCCTGCGGCGTCAAAAGCACGTAGCGCAATTCCTTGCCGACGTCCGCCTCCAAATTGCGCATGAATGCAGCCGCGGATCGCATATTAAGTTTGTCGCCAACCACCAGCACGTCCACCCGCGCCTTCTCGTCATTCAGAAGCCATCCGCTAATGACCGCCAACTTCACCCTTCCCAGCTTCATCAGCGCCTTTAGTTTTTTGTCCCATACCGTCGGCGATGACTTCAGCACCAGATTCCGCAATTCCGTATAGAACGCGAAATGCGGATTCGCGAAATATACCGTCTCCTTTTTGCGGCGAATGCGCTTGCCGACTTTTTTTTCGCTCCGAACGGTGCGTGCGCGCACCAGATCGATGGCCAAAAACTTCTTTACCTGCCGCGTTAAGTCGCGTCCAAGCACTTTGATGCGCTTTGCACCGTCCTTGAGGGAAAAAGCCTCGGAAGGATTGCGCAAAAAAAGCTTCAAGGCTTTGACCTTTGCGGGAGATTCGAATAATTCCTCAAGAATATTCTGATCCATATGGCTTAATCTTCGCGGGTAACGACGAATCTTCGACGTTTGCCAGTATACGACAGAAAACGCGAATTGCAAATATGAAATATCGGATTCCTGCGGATAATCCCGTTAAAAGTCGCGGACGCCTCCGATGCACAATTAAAAAACCTAGTGCGCAGACTCAGTTCGCAAAAAATAAGGAATAGGGGCAATGTTCGCGGGTGTCCGGCGCCCTACTTCTAACGGGATAAAAAATCCCGTCCATTTAGGGCGGGAATGCTTTTCACCATCGGCGCTAATCATCCCAATGATGTTTGTGCTTCAAGCGATTGGCAATGAAATCGATGGAATTCATCAGGGCGCCGGTATGCAGATCGGTACCGTACTTTTTTGCATACCGTATGGTGCGAATGACGCCGCCCTCGAGGTATTCCTTACGGAATTTATTGATCTCCTCGAGTGTAAAAGTGGATCCACGAATGCCTTGCTGCCATTCAAAATACGATACGGTAGCGCCCCCGGCATTGGCGATGATATCGGGAATGTCGAGAACCTTGTTTGCCTTGAGGACCGGAAAGGCATCTTCAAGCGTCGGATTGTTTGCGCCTTCAAGAATTACCCGGGCCTTGAGATTCTTTGCGACTTCAGCCGTGATCATGCCTTCCTGGGCGGCGGGAACAAGCAAATGGCATTGCTGCGCGAGCAATTCGGGCAGCGAAAGGTGTTCCCCTGCCGCATAATGCTTGATGCTGCCCTTGTCCTTGATGCATTGAAAGATGGCATCGACTTCGTTTTCGAGGCCGCCATTCGGCCGCCAGATCGTCCCGTCGATATCGGCAACGCCGACCACCGAAATCCCCTGTTCTTTCGCAAAGCGCAGAAACCAGCCGCCTACGTTCCCGCAGCCAATAATGATCGCGGTCAGGGGCTTGGTGAAATGGTGCCTGAATTCATCGGACGTCCGAAAACAATTGAATACATCGTACATGCCCGCAGCCGTCGCCCAGAGGCGCCCTTCGCAGCCGCCATTGTCCAAAGATTTTCCGGTGGCGATGGCTTCGCAGGGAATATGCTTACCCTTGTTCAACGTGCCGTAGTGCGTCATGAATTCGTCCATGATGACTTCGTTTGTTCCCATATCCGGAGCCACGCGGTCATCGTAAGGACCAATTTCGCTGTTCAGACGCTGGACAACCTGCTGGGTAAGCTGCATGAGTTCCCGCTTGGTAACCTTCCGGGGATCGACGCCCAGACAACCCTTCGCACCGCCGAAGCGAACGCGAAGATGATCTTTGGGGCCGACCGCCGCATGCTTGTACGTCATCTTGGCCGCGTCAAGCTGCATCAGCCAGGTCATGATTTCGATATTCGGATCGACAATGCCTTTGCCGTCCCAATCGACATATTGGTAGTAGCGCAGTCCCCCGCCATAGGGTTTGGCTCCCGTGGTATAGGGATTGAGGTGCTGAACGCGAATCAGCGGAAAATTCTGCTCGCTGCCGTCGCTTCGCTTGAGCGTCACGAATCTGGTAAGAATCTGGTATGGCCGCTGCAGACGGGCACGCACCCGTTCATCGACCGAAAGCTGCTCGCAGATCGCGTCAACGCGATGGCATAACTTAAAATACATCTCTTTAGCTATCTGGGCGTCTATCATGACGACCTCCTATTGGAAAAGAGCACTTCATGAGCATCCTAAACAACCATAGCGATTTTCTAAAACAAATACAAGCTGCACTATGCACTCCAAGGGTGTGTGGCAAAACATATGGATTCCCTATGGATAACTTGGGCATAATATTTGTATGGACCTATACTGCAAATTATTTTCTATATTTTGTCAATGGTAATGTCTTCATGAAGAAGGTTTATAATAAATAGGCAAGAAGGCAGGTGATGTGTAGTTGATATCTTGGAGGCATTACCTAAGGCCCGTATAGATGAAAAGACGTCCGTAAGATATCCAAGTGCACAGCACCGACTGATTGTGCCGAAATAGGCACTGACGCAAATTGCGACAGCGCCCCTATAGCCCAAGGCGGATGAGCGAGTGTAATCCGAGAAAGGGCTATGCAGCAAGGTTCCAAAAAAACAGAACGAACTGGAAGCGCGTACCCCGTATGGAAATCGGAGGTACGGGAACTCGTGTATTTGCCACGCCACAGTCCCGATATTGCGGCGACCTACACGCACGAGCCGACACATGTCGATGAAGCAGCATTGGGGAATCTCTACGCTCTCGTACACATAGAAAACGCCGCGCATCAAGAAGGGATGCTCGGTGGCTCTTTGTTTTTGGAAGCCCGCCGAATATACTACCATGCGCACCGGCAACAATCCGCGGAGGAGCGTTTCAGAAAAACGCTCCGGCATCTCAATCAATACCTTACTGGCCGCATTGAACAGGCGGCAAACGAAACGATGTGGCGCTACCATATTTCGCTCATGGCCGTCTGCGATCATACGCTGCTGATCGGCAGGATCGGATCCGCGTTCGCCTATCTCTTGCGTGACGGAAAATTAACCCTGATCGGCAAGTCCCCAAATAGCGCGCAGCGGGATGATGAGGCTTTGGATGCATTGCGCCCGAACTTCGGACAGTTCGCCCGGGGAACGCTAATGCCCCGCGATAGGGTCATTGTGTTGTCTCCGCATATCTTTGACACTGCCCTTACCGAAAACATTCTACAGGAATGTCCAAACCCCGCCCTGCCAGAAATTCGCCGGCATATGAATGCGCACGCGCATGCGGGAGACCACCAGGCATATCAGGACCATGCGGCGGCCGCGCTCATGCTTCGCTGCACGGCTCCCGGCGACACAAGCCCAAATTTCACCCTCGAAAGCACGCTCTCAAGGCCCCTGGCGACTCCGACACAGTCAACACTCCGTAAAATATTGGCCGGCATCGCCATCGCCGCCCAGCCTGCCGAATCCAAAACGGCTCACCTGCCGCAAGAACCGAACCCCGCCGTCAAATTACTCTCCAAAATTTTTGTTCGCATGCGCTGGTACTGGCTCGTGCCGGTCATGGCGGTACTTGGTTACGGCGCGTGGAACACCTACCAGCGATCACTGAGCGATCAAATCATACTTCGTACAGAGCTTGATCGCCAAGTCGCAAGCACCATCAGTAATATTAAGGAATCGCGGAACCAAAAAGATGCCCTCGGCGCATATCAGCACCTTGGGCTTCTGCTGCAACATCTTAACGAAAACGCCGCATATGCCAGAGCGCTCGAGGGCGAACATGCAAAATACCGCAATCTTGTCGGGGGGGCATTGGACCGCCTCGCCCTTCAAGCCAAATCCCTCATGCCCGAGATATTGGCGGATTTTTCCGCATTTGCGATAGAATTCGAGCCTGAACTTTTGATCGAAAGCGAAGACGCATACCTGATCATGGCCGCGCGCCCCCTGCAGTTCGCACGTATCGAACGGTCCGATAATAGAAAAACGCGCGTGGTGATTACGGGATTGACGGAGCCTGCCAATCCCCTTGCCGCCGCAAGAACCCTCGAATATCCCCCCCGCGCGGTATACCTGGATCAATCACACGCATGGTATTTCGATCCGGGCGATAAATCGCTCCGCGAGCAGCGCGTACGGTACCCCCAGGGATTCCCGCACGATGCGCAATTGTTCGTCAGCGGTACTTACGAAGTCTATCTCATCCCGGAGCACGGGCCGTTCGCGCGCATGCGCTTGACCGATGCGGCGGAGAACAAGTTTGAAACGCTTCCGCTTCCCGCATCGCTGAAAGCCTCTTCATGGAAGGGAGCGGGAATTCTGACGCCTTCGCTCTACGTCGTCACCGACGATAATCGGCTCCTGCGATTTACGACGGGATCCCTTCGTAACGATACGGTAATCGATTTGCCGACTCCATTAGGCGACAGAGATCTGCGCATCATCGGGCTTGCTGACGTGCAGCTTATTGCGCTGCTCGACAGTCAAAACAAGCGCATTGTCATGATGACACCCGAAGGTAAGGTTACGCGGCAGTACCGAAACGATCTTTTCACGGATATGCGCGATATTATCGTCACGCAGAACAATACGCTGCTCATTCTGACGACGACCAAATTACTTAAAATGCCGTATAACAAGTAACCAGCAGACCAGTGACTTGGGGCCGGCAAAAGAAACACCGCCCCGCCAAAGGCGGGGCGGTGTTTTATGATTTTCTTTGAGAGATTGTTGGCTTGCTATTTCAGTTCGACCGTAGCGCCCGCCTCTTCGAGTTTCTTTTTCAGCTCATCGGCCGCAGCCTTGTCCAAGCCTTCCTTCACGGCTTTGGGAGCGCCGTCAACGATATCCTTAGACTCCTTCAGACCAAGACCGGTCGCCTCACGCACCACTTTGATGACCGCAATCTTCTGTGCGCCGCCCTCCTTTAAAATCACATCGAACGAGGTTTTCTCCTCTGCCGCCGCATCTGCGCCTCCGGCCGCGGGCATTGCGGCCATCATCATGGGAGCCGCAGCGGACACGCCGAATTTCTTTTCCAATACCTTTACCAGTTCCGACAAATCCAAGACGCTCATCTTTGAGATCTCATCGACAAGCTTTTCAAATTTTGCGGGAACTTCGATTTGTTCTTCGGACATACAATTCTCGAAACTTGAAACTTGAAACTTGAATCATCTTACATGCTTCATGCTTCATGCTTCATGCTTCATGGTTATTGTGTTGCTACTTTATTAAGTACGGTAACAAATCCCGATACGGGACCATTGAGCGTTCGCACAAATCCGCTCGCTGGCGCCAACAGCACATTAAGGAACATGGAAAGCATCTCGTCCCGGCTTGGCAACTTGGCAATCGCCATAACCTCGGCCTTGGAGATGCCGCGCCTTTCAAAAACGCCGCCGACCACTTTCAGTTCGGGATAATCCTTTTCGGTGTTCAGGAACAGCTTGGCAAGAGCGCTATCGGCCGAATCATGCACGGCAAGCGCGAGCGTATCCTTATAGCCTGTCAGCATGTCCGCCGGAAATCCCGCCCGCTCAAGACTGATCTTTGCAAGCGTTTTTTTAACCACCTTGAACGCGCCGCCTCCCTCGCGCACTTTGCGCCGAAATTGCATGCTCTTTGCGACCGACATGCCCTTATAATCGGCAAGCACGATCATGCGCGCATCCTTCACCAGATCGGTGACTTCGGAAATTTGTTTTTCCTTCTGAGAACGATTTAATGGCATACTAAGCGAAGAAGTGACTATGTGACGTAGTGACGGAGTGAAATGAATAAATATTATTTTAAATATCTACACCTTTCACTTTGTCACTCTGTAACTCTGTCACTTGATCACTATTCCAAAATAAAAAATGCGGACCCTTTCCGCAAGACACTCCCCCGGCAGCGCCGGGAGTATTCGACCTTTCCTGTGCTGGATTTACAGCCGTTTTATGTCGGCGACCAGCAGTCCTGGGAAAACAAGTACATTATAGCCAAGGCAATTTTCTTGTCAAACTACCGCGCGGCTACCGCATATCTGCCGTACGGATTAACGTGTCGACCCAAACCTTTCCTCGATAAAAAGAAGTGTCGCAATCACTGCCGCTCCGCCGTCTGCTGACGCCATAAGGCCGCATAAAGCCCTCCGAGCGCCAAAAGTTCCTGATGCGTTCCCTGCTCGACCATGCGGCCTTTTTCGAGCACGTAAATGCGATCGGCATGCATTACCGTCGAAAGCCGGTGCGCTACCAGCACCGTCACAAGAGACGGTTGCGCATGTGCAATGCCTCGAATGGTTTCCGTGATGGCTTTTTCGGTAAGAGAATCCAGGGAACTGGTCGCCTCATCGAAGATCAACAGTTCCGGCCTCCGCACCAACGCCCGCGCGATCGCAAGCCGTTGCCGCTCCCCTCCCGACAATTTAATCCCTCCTTCACCGATCTTCGTATCCAGGCCCCGCCCACCTCCTCCAACCCCTCCTTCTAAGGGAGGGGGATTGCTTGAAGCACGTTCAATAATGGAAAGGCCGGAGGCGGCGCGCAACGCTTCGATGCATTCGGCATCCGTTGCCTGAGGCCGTACGAATTGAAGATTCTCGCGAATGGTTCCGGCAAAAAGCTGCGTCTCCTGGGCAACGAGCCCCACGCGCGCGCGAAGAAATTCCAGATCTATAGTCGTGACATCCGCGCCGTCAAAGCGCACGAAACCCGACGTTGGTCGATACAGCCCCACAAGCAATTTGACGATCGTGGTTTTTCCGGAACCCGAAGGACCAACGAAGGCAACGGTACTTCCGGCATTTATGGAAAAATCCACTCCATCAAGCGCAAGCGGTGTCGCCTCGCCGTATCCGAACGAAACACGCTCGAATCGAACCGGGACAATCGACGTGATTACGGCCGGAACGGCGGGTTTCGGCTCCGCCTCCTGCCGCAGGATCTCTTCATACGCCTCAAGACTCCCCTCGGCTTCCTGATACTGCGAAGCCACGTTACCGAATTCCGAAAGCGGAGCGAATATAGCGAACGAATAAAACAGCAGGCTGAAAAATTCTCCCAACGATATGCTTGCCGCAAAAACCAGCCAGAGCATCAAAAGCATCAACGCCGAGCGAAGCGCATTGATCAGCGTACCCTGGAGAAAATTCAGCTTTCGGATGAGCCTGACCTTTTGCAATTCGAGCTCGAGGATGCGGTCATTGACCACGTTAAGCCGCGTCACTTCCTGCGCTTCCAGCCCCAGCGCTTTAACCAGTTCCACATTCCGCAATGTTTCGGTGGTGGAACCGGCAAGCTCCGCGGTTTGCGCCACGATCGTTCGCTGCACGATTTTGATCTTGCGGCTGATCGCATAGGTTGCCGCTCCCAAGGCGGGAATGATCAGCAGATAGATAAGGCCGACAAGCCAATGTACCCAAAGCGCATACACGATGACAAAAAGCATCCCCACAAGGGACAGGAAAAGAATATTGACGGCGCTGATAATGAGCCGCTGGGAATCATCCCGCGCCTTCTGAAGCTTGCGCAGAAGTTCCCCGGAACGCTGATCCTCAAATACGCTGTACGGCAGTGAAAAAGCATGGGAGACGCCGTGCGCATAGAGCCGGGCGCCTACGCGCTGGGTTATGGCATTGACGTAATAATCCTGAAAATTCTTTGCCACCCGCGATACGAACGCCACGCCGACCGAAGCCAAAAGCAGCATGATAATGCCGCGCAAAAAAACATCACCCGGCAGTTCTCCCACCTTGGTGGCATATCGGTCGATAATGAGCCGGAAAATCTGCGGATCAAGCAACGAAAAAACCTGGTTGATCGTTGCCAGAGCCAGGGTTCCCAAAAGCAGTGGTCGATAGGTTTTAAGATATTGCCAAAGAAGTTTCATGGCATGCATCGTACCACGCGCCACATGAAGATGCGAGCCTTTTCACTGGCGCATTAATCGGCGCAACGAGCAATATTCGCATTTCGCATCATCGCATCGCTTGTCCCAGAACGCCAGGCGCACCACCTCGCCCGCCATGCGCTTGATCGCATCGATAAGCTCTTCTTTTTCCGCATCCGCGATCTCGAAGGTTTCTTTCCGGTATTTGCCCCGGTCATCGGGCTCCACAAAGTCTATGACACCTGCCGTCATGCGATAGGTTTTGTCCGGCTTCAAATCCAAAAGCAGTCTATAGAACACCAGCTGCCGCTTATAGTCGCCGCTCTGTTTATCCTTGGTTTTGCCCTCGATCCAATTGCGGCTTTGCGGCTGCTTGGTCTTGTAATCGACCACAACGGCGCTTTTGCCGTCGGCATTGAGTTCAAGCTTGTCCAGCTTGCCGGTCAGCTTGATGTCGCCAAGCAACGCGCCGGAGACGGTAAATTCGTTTACCGTATCGGTATGCCACTCCGCCTGCCAAAAATCCACATAGCCTCCCAAAGCCTTCTCGCCTTTGATGCGCAGCGCATCCGCATCATGCGACGTTAAGGGATGCAATGCCAGTTCCTTGCGGAACGATTCAAGCAATAATTCCTTCCCCGCGTCTATTGCGCCCTTCGCCTTGGCATCAAAAAAAATCTGCAATGCCTTATGCGTAGCGGTGCCGTATGTTTGCAGCGCGGTCGGCACCTGCGGCAGTCGCAGCAGATTCTGATAGAAGTATTTCCATGGACACGAAAGATAATTATTCAAGGCGGTCGCCGAAAGGCCGCGCGTCCTGAAAATTTCGGCAAAGTACGCCGTATCGGGTATAGGCGACGACGCCGGCGCGGCCAGAAACTCCGCCCGGCGTTGGGGCAACGTTTCCTCAATCCCCTCGCCGGAATGCATCTGCCTAAGTTCCGGCCTAATCTCCTCGATGAATTGGCTCGGAACGCATTCCCGTCCGTCCTCAGCCATGGCGCTATAGGTAATGAACACGTGGCGCTTGGCGCGCGTCAGCGCCATGTAAAAAAGCCTGCGTTCGTCTTCATTCTTTTCGAATTCCGAAGCATCGCTGGCCGTGCGGAATGGCAGTTCAAAATACTTGCGCGACAGCCGGTTTCCCCAGTGACCGTTATGGGCGCCGACAATGAACACCGCTTCGAACTCAAGCCCTTTGGCGCGATGCGCGGTCATAAGGCGCACGGCCCCGCCCACTCGCACCACGCGCTCTTTCAGCGTGCTGCCATGCGATCGCAGCACCTGCAGATATTCCATCAAATCATCGAGCCGAGATGCGGGGTGATTTTGCGATATTTTTTTTACTTCGGTGAAAAAGACGCTTATCACTTCCATATTCCCAATGTAGCGGTCCCGCTGCAATGCCATCTCCAAAAAACCGGACTCGCGCATGACCCGGGCGATAAACGAAGCCATTTCATCGTTTTGACTTTGAACTTTCCACTGGGAAAGGCGCCGATAGCATTCGCGCAGCTTGGCGGGATCTCCCAGATCCATTTTTTCGATATACCCGGGTCGGGCAAGAAGCTTGTAGAGTCCGCTCGCACCCCGCGGAAGTTCTTTAAGCAATACATAGACATCCAGCGGATCAAGCTCCAAGAAATCGACGTGCAGCGCCCGCGCCAGCGATTCATCCTCTCCGAAACGCCATATCGCCTCCAAAAGCGTGATGAACTTCAGGATCTCGGGGTGATCCATCACGTTGCGATCGGACTCGATAACGAAAGGAATTTGCCTGGCGGCAAAAAAATCCGCGATCGGGCGCACATCCTTGTTTTCGCGATACAAGACCGCGATTTCATTCCATGGGGTTCCCGCATCCGCAAGCGCCTTGATGCGGTCCGCCAAAAACAAAAGTTCGCCTTCGGGTACACCGAACTTCCATACTTCAATGGGATCTGTCCCCTGGCGGGCGGAGGCACGCAGCGCGAACGAAAGGACCGCTTTGTTCTTTTCGATCAGAGATTGCGCCGAATCGAGAATCGCCTGCGTGGAACGGTAATTCTCTTCAAGATTGATAAAGCGCGCGTCCGGATATTTGTTCTTGAAATATAAAAAATTTTCAAGCGAGGCCCCTTGGAACCGGAAGATCGCCTGCTTCTCGTCGCCCACCACGAACAGGTTGGGATTGGGGTAAAAACTCGCCAGCAATTCCAGCACCCGGTTCTGCGCCCCGTTGGTGTCCTGATGCTCATCGACAAGCACGTACTGATACCGTTCCTGTAATTCGCGCAGAAAGTTTTCGTCGCTCTCCATAGCCTTGATCGTCTCAAGGATCATGTCGTCAAAGTCATAAAGATGCCTCTGGCGCAGTGTGCGCTGGTACGCCGCGTAGATATCGGCCAACTCCGAATTCCGCTCCAACTTCTCGAGGCGTTTTTTCGCCTCCCCTTTCATTTGGCCCGCATATTTGCCCGCCGCATGCCGAAGGTCGTCGCGCGCGTCAAAGAGCTCCCTCTCGGTCGCGACAAGCTTGGCGAACGCATCGGGATCATACCCTTCGCGCTTGATACCATTGATGCTTTTTAGGATCTCGGGAACGTAATAATATGTATCGGCTGCCGGCCGAAGCTTCTCCCATGCGCCACGCTCGACGATGTCGCGCACGATGCGCATGGCATCGGCGGGCATGGCATGCGTCCCACCGATGATAGCCGGATACCTGTCGGGATATTGCTGGATCAGTGAATTGCAAAACCCGTGAAAGGTGCCGATGCGCACATAATAGCCGCGGCTGCCGATCAAGCCCACCAGGCGCTTTCGCACGTTGGCGGCGGCGGCTTCGGTAAACGTCAGCGCCAAAATGGCGTCGGGCGACGCATCGGTTTTGGCGAGAATATTTGCAACACGCAAGGTCAGAATCTGCGTCTTGCCCGTGCCCGGACCGGCAACGACCATCACCGGCCCCTCAATGGCTTCAACCGCCTCGCGCTGCTTGGGATTTAATTTTTGCATTTCCCGTTCAAACGGCGTCATAGAGTAATCGCGGATATACGAATGTCCGCAAATATACGAATTAAAATAAATTATTCCTATAAATTAAGAGGCTCGATTCGTCATCCCCGCGAAGGCGGGAATCTATACAAATTGCATTCAGTTGGATCCCCTCCTGGGCAGCCATTCATTAACATTGGGGACAAGAATGCTGCCCGTGAAATGCAAAGACATTTGCATTTCACCCTCCGCGGGGATGACAGATTTAGAAAGTTTAGTAATACAAGATAATATAAATTCGTATATCCGCGATTACTCATAGCATATCAGCTGCAAGGCAATTAAAAAAGCCCGCGGAACACGCGAGCTACTATTGATCGATTTTCAACGGTGGAGGTTCAGGAAATTTCTTCTTCGCGCGTCGATTCAGCCAGAAGAACATAAGCAGCAATGAAACGCCCCATAAACCGATAAGTACCATCGGTATGGTGCTGGAAAACCTCTCGGCGAGGGGAATGAAATGAAGCACAGCCGCATATCCCGCAAAGAACGTCGTAAACGTAAACACAAAGAACCGGCGCAAAATGTATTCGGTGGATGCCCGATCCCATCGCTGCCTTGCTTCATGAGTATTTCGAAACTTTTCCAACTCCTCATCGGAAAATCGCTTTCCGCATCGGGAGCAATGCGTGTCATCCGGATTGATATCTATGACGGCGCCTTTTGTGCTGCAAAAGTAATTCGAACAAAGAGCCTTCATGCGTTAAGCCCTCCCTGAGTATATGTTTAAAATCCTTATTATTGTAAAAGAGCGACGATAACGTAGCATTCGCAAACAGGAAAATCAATCATACACCCCCTATTCTACCTCGGATAGATCGAGAGTCGCTCCGTCCGAAGAAGCCGATAGCACGGTGCCGGTTGCCCCGTTATCCGCTGAACCCCCATCCTCGCCGGAATACCCAAATGGCGAGGCTTCTTCTATCACCACACCCGAGGCCGGATCGATCGTGATCGCATGCACCGCCTGACCCACATTTTCGATATCGTCATAGGCTTTTGCCGTGATCGCGTGCGTCTGGCCGATGACGCGCTGCGGCAACCCATAGGTATAGGCGTAGGGCGAGGTAAAATCGCTTCCAATGAACAAGTTGTCAAAATAAAACTCAACGCGCGTAATACGCCGCGGCGAGGTGGCATCGGCCGAAAGCAAAAGCGTACGGGAATACAGCCACTCGCCGTCATAGGGCGTACGCAACAGCACTTGCGGCTGGGTTCCCGCGGTATGCAGATCGTCGTAGTCCTGCGGCGGCGATTCGTTATAGTGCGCTCCTTTGGTATTTTCAATGATGACCCATTGGGAAACGGGATGTTCCCAATTCCAGTATTGCGAGTCCTGCGCCGGATCGGCGGGTATCGGGCCCCGCGGATCGTCTTTATTCACAAAATGCAGAATGTTGTGCACCTGACGATACGGTCGCATTTCAATAAGGTGCTTTGGCGTATAATCCGTTGCGCGCTTTCCCGAAAGCGTATCGATCGGCACCAGCAATTCCTCTCCCGCCTGGCCGTCGAGCATAAGCTTGCCCGTCTTGGCCGCCTCGGGCTTGGAGAACGGTTGGGCGGCATAAAGCTTCAGCGCTTCCTTCATGAATGCGTTCCACAAAGGTCCTGCGGCGGAAATGCCGCCTCCTTTTTGGGTCATGGAACTATTATTGTTGTTACCAACCCATACACCGGCTGCGATGCCGCTGGAATACCCTTCTACCCACGCATCGCGCGATTCCTGGGTAGTGCCCGTCTTTGCCGCAACAGGGATATTCTCGCCAAGGAATAACGAGCTGCGCTCCCCGAAAGTGGGCGTGCGGGCGGCGTTATCGGAAAGCACGTCGGTGATGAGCCGGGCCGCTTCTTCCGGAATTGCCCGCCGCTCCTCGATGGGATATTCGCGAATTTTGACGCCGTTAACATCCTCGATAGCCAGAATCGGCCGGAGTGTCCGGTGTATGCCGTCTGCCGCAAACGTCGCGTACGCGCCTGTCAGTTCGGCAAGCTTCACTTCTCCCCCGCCCAGCACCAGCGACAAGCCAAAACGCGACCGATCGCCAAGCGTGGTAATGCCCATGGCTTCGGCGGTTTGAATGGTTTTTTCAACCCCGGCAAGATACAGGGTTTTTACCGCGGGCACGTTCAGCGACCGCGCCAGCGCCTGTCGCATCGTAACCGGGCCGCGGAATTCACCGTCATAGTTTTTCGGCATATAAGGCTCGGCTCCCTCGACGCCGAAATTCGTTTCCAGATCGAATAGCACCGTATCGGGCGTAAAGCCTTTTTCGAATGCCGTCACGTATGCAAACGGCTTAAATGACGAGCCGGGTTGCCGCGGCCGCAACGCCACGTTCACGTTTCCGTCGACCGCCTCATCGAAGTAATCGCGCGAGCCGACCATGGCGACAATATCCCCGCTCGACGGATCGACGGCGGTAAGCGCCGCATTGGCCGCTTTATACTGCTTCTCGTTCTTCAGCGCGTATTCGTGTACCAAAGCTTCGGCTTTTTGCTGCAGATCCCAATCGAGCGACGTGATAATGCGCAATCCTCCTTCTTCCAAATACCGCTCGCCATACAGGTCTTCGAGAATTTCGCGCACATGAAAAACGAAGTGCGGCGCTTTGATCTCCTGCCGGATAGGATTGAACTCGATCGCTTCATTCTTTGCCGCTTCGTATTCGCCATCGGCTACAAGGTCAAGATCCCGCATGCGTTTCAAAACAAAATTCTTTCGCGCCGTCAAATCCTCCAGATGCGACCCGTAAGGAGAATAATATGTCGGTGCCTTGGGAAGCGAAGCGATCGTTGCAGCCTGCGCGAGCGTAAGATCCTTTGCGGATTTCGCAAAAAACGTCTGCGCGGCCGCTTCTACCCCATAGGCGTTCGATCCATAGGGAATTTGATTCAAATAGAATGCAAGGATTTCTTCTTTGCTGTATTTTTGCTCAAGTTCGATCGCCAAAATGGTATCTTTGATCTTGCGAAAAAGACGGGACAACCACGGAAGGGACTGGTCGCGACGATTGGTAAGGGTGTTGCCGACCAACTGTTGGGTAATAGTGCTCGCCCCCTGGCTTATGGATCGGTTGCGAACATTGGCATATGCCGCCCGTAAAATAGCCCTGGGCTCTACGCCGATGTGGTTGTAAAAGTTGTCGTCCTCCACGGCTATGGTAGCTTTTTTTATGACGTCGGGAATGCCCTCCGAACCGATCACCGTGCGCTTCTCCTCCCCGTGAATATCGTATAGAAGCACCGTTCCGGTGCGGTCATAGATTTTAGTCGACTCAATGATCCGACGGGCCGCAAAAGCCTCCGGCCCGGGAAGATCCTTGGCTACATACGCAAAAATCCCGGCAACGGCTGCCGCACCCCCAAATATAAGTACGATCAGAGTAATACCCAGCCATTTGAGTATGGTGAGGGTGAGAACTCTCCGAGACCGCCTCTTCATGAAACGATTTGAACGCATAGGCTACAGTGTAGCAGATCACCCAGAGCGTTCAAGCTTCCTAAAGGGTCTATTACCGAATATCAACCCGCTGCAATCGAGAAATTTTGGCTGCAAATGTGAAATGCCTCGTCAACGTATGTTAGCCACATATGCTTCCTCGGCCTTTCACATTTTCGCTCAAAATTTCTCGATTTCGCCACGTAGCATATTCGGCTCGAGACCCTAAAACAAAAAAAGACCGCTGATTATGGCTTTACAGCGGTTCGACACCGGTTCAAACGAGCCGGAGGATCAACAAACAAAGCGGCGGCATCCCAGGTATAGCAGGCGTGGAGCACTTGTTCCAGGGGAAGTCTTACAATGCCTCCCGTTGCCGGATCGTTAACGGCCATGCGAGTCTGCGTTATTGCGCATGGAACCACGTAATGACCGGCATGCTTTTCGCGCGGCATCTGCCATAATTGAGCCACATTAAGATTGAGAATAAAGGGCTGCCGTCTCAGGAGTGCGTTTTCCATAGCCTTGGTGCTTACGGGTTGCGTAATAATGCGTCCGCCCTCACGCGCAAACCATGGCAAGGTTACGCGATAGATCCGGTGATCATCGCCCTTTTTTCCGACCGTGCGACGCCCCCAAGCGGCGATATCCGCATAGGCAATGGGCGTGCGTGCGCCAAAGAACCTATTCGGAAATTCCGAGTTCCATATCATAAGCGTGGCGCGATACCCTTGCCGCAGAAAAAAGATGCCTAGCGAGGCGATATCGATGCCTTGCCGCGTCATGAGAAAAAACCGCGTGATCCGGCCAAGCGGATAATGCATGCCGTAATAGGCAAGAATCATCCGGGCGCACGTAGGTCCGCAATGGGGCGTGTTATCGGGCTGAGTGAACCGTGGAATGGCGATACGCATCGCGAAACCTCCGAGGACATGATGAGTTATTAATAAAATAAAGAACGCTTTATCATACTATGGCAAGCCATTCTGTCAAAATATCGCCATCTTTCCGGACGTAGAATCCCCTTGTAGCCAAAAAATGGGTATGCGATACTGGACACGCATGAACAAGGCAAAGAAAAAATCCGCAATGCCCTCCAAAGAAACAATAGCCGAGCTTTTGACCCGCGGCATCGAGGATGTGATCGTGCGCGAACATCTGGAGCATGCCCTGCAAAGCGGCAAGCGCCTTCGCATCAAGCACGGCATCGACCCTACCGGCCCAAACATCCATATCGGCCGGGCGATTTCGTTATGGAAGCTTAAGGCATTCCAAGACCTCGGGCACACGATCGTGCTTATCATCGGAGACTTCACCGCACAGATCGGCGATCCATCGGATAAGCTTGCCAAGCGGCCCTTCATCACCGAAGCCCAGATCAAAAAAAACCTCTCAGGCTACCTTGCGCAAATCGGCAAGATCATCGATCTGAAAAAAGCCGAAATTGCCTATAACAGCAAATGGCTCGCCAAGCTTACGCTGCTGGAAACCGCAAAGCTCGCCGAATCATTCTCCGTACAGCAGATCCTGGCGCGACGAAACTTTAGGGACCGACTTGAGCGGCAGGAAGATATTAGCCTGAGGGAATTGCTCTATCCGCTCATGCAGGGATATGATTCGGTTGCCATTGAAGCCGATGTGGAAATAGGCGGTGCCGACCAATTATTCAACCTCCATGCGGGGCGCGCGATCCAGCAGCATTACGGCAAGCCGCAGCAGGATATTCTCACCACGCAGATGCTCGAGGGCTTGGACGGCAGGAAAATGTCCACGTCATGGGGTAATGTGGTTAATATTACCGATCCGCCGGCGGATATGTACGGAAAAATTATGTCGCTTCACGACGATATCATTTCAAAGTATTACCTGCTATGTTGTCCACATCTTTCCCTTGCAGAGATATCGGGACTTATCGATACTATGAAGCAAGGCAACCTATCCCCCCGCGATGCCAAGATGCGGCTGGCCAAAGAGATGGTTTCTCTCTATTACGGCACGGCAAAGGCCGAGGCGGCTGAAGCGGAATTTGCCCGCATATTTCAAAAAAAGGAAGCGCCCAGTGAAATGCCCGAATACGCGCTTCCCAAATCATTCGGCATTATCGACCTTATGGAAATCGGAGGGTTTGCGGAATCTAAAACCGAGGCCAAGCGGCTCGTGGAACAGGGCGCGGTCTCATTTGACGGCAAAGAGGTGAAAGATTGGCGAATGACGATTTCTGAAGCGGATGTCGGCGCATCAGCAATTTTGCAGGTGGGAAAGCGGCGATTTGCGCGCTTTCGGAAACCTGCCTAAGCTTTTGACTTTGACTTTGCCGATATACGTATCGATTTTGTACATCTATCAGCCGGGAACCATCTCGTATAAAGAGAAAAAACCTTAACGGCCTTGACAATAAAAATCACTTGCCTACAATAGCACCTGTCATCTGTTTAAAAACGGATTTGGGGGCATATCCTGCGGCAGTCGCGGATCACTTTCTGCGCTGTCCGAACTGGACTTAGGTTGCGCGGCGCCGACTTTCCTACAATATTTTGGCGCGTATTCGGACGCAATCTTCAAGCCAACCGAAACCGGAGCCTACCTTAACCATTAATATACATGCCTATGTTGGCACTCACACTGACAAGCCCGTATCTTTTCGCCGCGGATGAAGAAGCTGCAAGCGATGATGCGGATATCGACATGGATTTGGACGAAGAAGGTGAAGAAGAGGATGATGCGGAAGACCTGGAGGTTATGGATGAAGAGGAAGAAGAGGAAGAGGTTGCAACAGAAGAATAATGTAAAATTCCCCCGCTTTAAGCGGGGGAATTTTGTTATCGCTAGTGCCGTTACAAATTAATTCTGCAACCATGGTGAGATAAAAAGAGGCTTGAAACAGACATTCTTAAGCGCATTAATCATGCAAAATTAATTTGTAACGGTACTAGGAACGAGCCTCCCTGATGCGTTTTAAGACGTCGGGTACGGCCGCATGACACAAGGCGATCGCCAATGCGTCGGCGGCATCATCCGGCTTTGGGGGTTTTTCCAACTTCAATATGCGCATAACCATGCCCAGCACTTGATCTTTATCGGCCTTGCCATAGGAAGTTATTGCCTGCTTGACCTGAAGCGGCGTATAGGAGTAGACGGAAATTTTTTCCTTTGCCAGCGTAGCAAGGACCACCCCCCGCGCCTCGGCTACGCCAATAACCGTCTTGGGGTTCTTAAACAAAAAAATAGCCTCTACGGCGGCTTCAGAAGGGCTATACGCCTTCACAATTTCCGAAAGCGCTTCGGCAATGGCGAAAAGCCGTTCGGCTTCCGAGAGTGTTTTTGACGTCTCTATGCAGCCACAAGCCACATGCAACATGCGCCCGCCTTCCTTTTTTATGATTCCCCAGCCACAACGGGCGTTTCCCGGATCGATGCCGATAATCATCACAAAGTACCTAAGTACCTGAGTACCTGAGTACCTGAGTTCATAGAGGCCGGCTTCGCCGGCATTCCAAGCACTTAGGCACGTAAGCACTCAAGCACTTCATGCACTATTTGAATAAATCTCCTGCACATCATCATGCTCATCCAGCACCTCAAAGAATTTTTCAAGCTGCTCCCGAACCTTCTCGTCGGAAACCGAAACGGGATTTTTAGCGATATATTCGAAGCCCGTCTCGCCCACAGCGATTCCCGCGCCCTCAAGACTCTTTTTTACTTCCATAAGCTTCTCCGGCGCGGTGTACACCACCAAGCCTGCATCCGTTTGCTTCAAGTCTTCCGCACCCGCATCGATTACTTTCAATTCCATTTCGCTGGTTACGGGTTGCTGGTTGCTGGTTGCTAATTCCAGATATCCCTTCCGCTCAAACATCCACTGCAAGGATCCGGGATCTGCCATGCGCCCGCCATGTTCGGTGATGATCTTGCGCACTTCGGGCAGCGTGCGGTTTTTATTGTCGGTAATGCCCTCGACGAGTATCGCAGCACCCCCCGGCCCGAATGCCTCATATAAGAAGCCTTCAAGCGCATCGCTTGCCCCTTCCCCGGTTGCGCGCTTGATGGCGCGTTCAATATTATCGGCGGGCATATTTGCGCCGCGCGCCTTCTCAATCACCATGCGCAGCGTGGAATTGGTGGCCGGGTCGCCCCCTCTCTCGCGTGCGGCAATGACAATGATACGCGCCATCTT
>JAUYLV010000063.1 GCA_030699565.1 bacterium | reverse complement strand
TGAAGTCGGTGACATCGTCGCCGGTAGTAAATGTTGTTTTTAGACCTTCAACAAGCGCATCACGCTCTTTTTTACCGAGTTGTTCGCCATAGCGTTTTATCGATTCAGAGTTTTCACCCAACTCTTCATAAAGCGACTGAATGACCAATGCGCTCGCATTCTTCAGCGCCGGATTGCCCGCAGCATCTGTTATTGGATTTCCGTTTTGATCAAGCATGGCAACATTTGCCGCCGATCTAAATACCTCCGGACCCCAATTCTTGTGTGCGCCAGTCCGAAAAGCCTCGCGCACGGCTCTGGCCAGTTCTGCAGAATCTTTGGCGAATTGTGGAGCTACGGCAAGCAGCGGCTTGATAAGCTCATAATCCCGCTTGGCGCGCCCGACATCGATAACGCTTGAAAGCTCACGCTGGACATAGGCACGTTTATCCGCATCTTGCTCATGTATGTCCCGTCGCTGTGCCATAAGCGTGGCCAGGGCAATGCGATCGGTCTGGTTGAGGCCGCCTTTTGTTTGCGCGGTGGCAATCAATGCCGCGGTAGAGAGGCTCTGATATTTCTTCATAGCCGTCTGCACTGCAGCGCGATTCGATTCACCAGCTTGGACACCGGCACGAGCCAGAGCTCCCACACCAAGCGCCCTGCCGAGTCGGGATTGAGCAAGGGGTGAGCTTGCGAGCCAGTCACCTGCTTTTTGCATTTGCGGGGCAATGCGTTCTTTGGCGCGGTCATAGCCGTAACGGGCGCCGGCGCGGCCGGCTCGGCCGGTGGTGCCCATCACCCATGCGTTGCCCGCCGCAGCAGCGCTCATCGCCATTTGTGAGCCGGCGCATCCCATCGATTTGGCCGCAAACGGACCCGCGTACAGCATAAGAATAAGAATGACGTATTGCAGCATAAATCGCAGATCACAGCTCATCACGCTGACGCAGGCTCCGCTTTCCGTAAGGATGCCATTCTTAACATCATTGGGATTGATCGCGTCAATGCTGCTGGTAAGTCCGTAGGTCGTTACGTTCTGCGACCAGGCTGCAAGCAGGAACAAAAAGAACACCATAATGGGCGCGACGAACGTCCAGCAGATGAATTGATCCCACCACTTTTTCCAGTAGCCTTGCGTTCCGGGCAAAATGTACGCGATCCAGGCAAAGGGCGCAAGAATAATCAAAAACCAGAGCATGACCACGCGATATAAAAAGGTGACGGAATAGAGTAAAAGCCCGATGACGGCCATAAGCATCATCATCACGCTGAGCAACGATCCGAAAATCTTAAATCCCGCCATTTTTATCGCGTCGGTAGTGCCGGCGTGTACGCCGGCACTAAGGATCGATCCGGTGTCAAATACTTTCTGCAGATTAAAAACATTCATGAGTGCCGTGCCCAAGCTGCCCTCGCCACCCTGGATGGGGTTGAGAAAAAAGAACGTAAGCAGGTTGCCGATATCGAGAACGAACGCCGCGATGACTTTCGAAAAATTGATAAGGAGCGCCACAAAGATCAGCCGCGGCAGGAGACGTTTAATTCCGAAATTTTCTCGGCGGAAGATCGTGGCAAACCCGATAACCAAAAGAATAAGAATAAAAAGGAGGTTGACGAAGTCGCGCGCGACCGCCCAGCCGATCTCGACGATGGGTACGTTTTGGAAGCTTGACCACTCAAGCAATATTTCCAAAAGCCCTATGGCAAGCGGCACGAAAAGCCCGATGATATGAATAAGTATCGACGTGATGACCGAAATAATATTCGCGACGCCTTCTGCCGCAATGCCAGCGAACAATCCGAGCGGATCGGCCGCGTATGCGTGCCATGGCGCAAAAAGGGCCAAAGCGCCGACGGCGACGAGCAAGGCATATGCAAAAAAGATCCGGGCTCTACCGATTTTTTTTAAAAATAGGCGCATGGAATTTTTTGACAAGAAGAAAAACTTCAAAAAACGACAGTGTTTAGATGTAGGCAAGTTAACCGCTTCGTGCGCGTATGACGGTTCCGCCTCCCGCGGTGGTTCCGCGGGCGCACGAGAGGCACATAAATTTGGTGCCGACGAATTTATTGAGTGCCGTGTCGATGAACGCGGCTAAGAGCTGGGCGATGGTTTCCGTTTCCACCCACTGATCTTTTTCTTGCGTAAGATGTTGTTTAAGTTTTTCGGAAACAACACTGCCCGGCGTCACATTCTTGTATTCTGCACAGCTTTTATTCTCGAATTCCTCGCCGGCGAGCGCAGAGGCGAATATGGCAGTGACGGCACATTGCTTGATGCCTAAAAATCCCTGCGAGGCAACATATTCAAGCGAGCCCTGCGAGGTTTTGTTCGCAACCTGCACGCCCTCGGCATTTACGGCAAGCGACGTGATGCCGTAAACGTTGTTTTGGGGTTGAATGATATCACCCCATGTCTGCCACCCGCCATTGGAAAAGTCATCGAAGAATCCCTGCAAGTTCTGATTGCGCGCGGTGCACTTGAGTTGTGGGTAGCCCGGCACATCGGGGGTGGAGATGCTTATGCCAAGGCCCGCCCGCCCTAGGGGGTAACAAAGCTTCGTCGCAAGTAGGTTGAGCTGGTGGTTCAGCTGCCCGTCGCGCACGAGATTGCGGAAGAACTGATCCGGCCGTTCGATGAATTGCGGCTTGCCTTTAAATCCGGACCGCACCCAATTGGTAAGCGACTCCAAAAATATTCTCGAGATGCGCTGGACGATTTTTTTAACACCCACATGAACAACATTTTCCGTAAGAATCCGCGCCAGGTCGCCGATGGTGGTGTTTAAAATGACCCCGACTTGCGCATTCGCCTTTTTCGGCGCAAAAGGATTTTTTTGCGCGATGATGCCCAGCGATATATCCGCGCCTAATATGGCAACGACCAACAAAAGCGCAATGAGGGGTTTTATCCCGCCGGCTACGCCACTGTGTCGTGCTGCGCCGCGCGCATGCGAGCGGATATATTTATATGCGCGGTAAAAAGTCGGAAATAAATTTTTGACGGAATAAACATTTTTCATAAATGACTCTTTACTGTTCCGGATTAATAGCCGGAACGATAAAGAAAATTACGCTTGCAACAATTCGATCGCCTGCTGGCGCCAAAGGTCGGCATCCGTTTGCAGTTGTTGCAACAGCGCCAAGCCATAGAGCGACTTCATAGGATCGCCGGATGACGTGACGAGATATGATACTGCCAGGCGATGCCCCGCGATCATGGCGATTTGATCTTTGTGCAGTTCCTTCCACATTTCCGGCACCGGCAAGGCGCGCAGATTGCGTTCAACAATAACAAGCGACGGGGTGATCGTTTTTTGTCCGAGCGCGATAAGTTGGGGCGACGCTCCCTCCGCCTCCGATACGATGGTTTTTTCCAACTCCTGGTAAAATTGCTGCAATTCCGCAAGCACCATATCGTCCCCGATGATCGCCATCAGGCGCTCCATATACGCTGATGCAGCCTCCTTACTTGTATCGGGAAGAATAATAAGGTCGGCATCGGGAATGTCGCGCAGTTTTTCTATTTCGGGGCTTTGCAGAAATCCCGACGCAACCATCTCGCCGAATGTCGCAATATCTTCGGGGCTGTAGTCCACATGCAGTTTCACGTCGCCCGTGCTCGTTGTTTCCGTATAAAAAAGCCGGTCGTTGTCGGCGATGTCATTCAGCATGGCGCCGACAACGGTTTGGCTGAAGTTGCCCGATGGGTCGTATGCAAGCGATTGCAATGACGGCGCCTCCGGCATGCTGGTGTGTTCCATCGGATCGGTATTCTGGGCAATCTCCTCTCCGTCCAAATAACCATCCGCGTCGGTATCAGGATTTCGGGGATTTGTTCCAAGAGCCGCTTCTTCTTCGTCGGTCAGGCCGTCATTGTCGACATCAATAAGTGGGATTTCAGGATCGGGTGATGGTAAGGATGAAACGTACGCGGTATGCGAAAAAGGTTTTACTACGCGCTGACCGGCGCTTAGCCAAAACAAAAAAACGGCGATGACGGCGCCCATGGTGAGCGCCAGGGCTGCCAACACCTTTTTATTGACAGATAATCCTTCCATCATCACTAGTATACCACCAATTTATCAATATGTTTTTAACTAACTTATCCACACAACCACGCGCAAATGCCCATGGAAAATCAAAATCCGAAATACGAGATTTTACCAGCCTTCGGCATGTATCCGCGACTTCTCGTGAGTAAAATAAGATAAAAAATAAGGATGCGTAAATTGTGAGGCGAATTTAATAAAATCCACCATGCATACGCATGGCGGATTTTTCATCACAAAACGCGTCTAATGTCAAAATAAAGGTGTCTGACACCTTTATTTTGATGATGCGGCGACAAGAGCGATCCACTGATCGAGCGTTATTGTCTGCGGACGAGCCGACGGCGCTATACCGGCTTTATAAAGCCATTTAGTTGCATTTTCTTTTCCATGGATTTTTGAGATATTGCCAAAGACCTGCTTTCTTGGAGCGGAAAAACCCACTTTAAGCAATTTAAAGAAAATATTGTCAAATATAGCATCATATTTACGCTTAACGACGAGATTTATTATTTCTGAGTCAACTTTTGGCGGTGGGTAAAATGCCGATTTAGGAACCTTGCCGACCATAACGACATCCGCATAATATTGCACAGCATTACTTAAAAGAGTTGCTTTTGGGGGTTTTGCGCCTATGCGCTCGGCAACCTCTTTTTGCACCAGAAGAATCATGCATGACGGTTGGTGGGGGGACTCAAGGAATTGGCGAAAAAGGCGGGACGTAAGGTAATAGGGAATGTCCGCAACGATCTTATAGCCCAAAGCCCCTAGCCCATAGTCTGCAGGATCAAGTTTTAGAATATCGCCGTGAACGATCTGGATTCCCGCTTTGGCGGGAATGACATCAGCCAGCACCTCAATTAATTTTAGATCTTTTTCGATGGCGATGACGCGTCCGGCGTGTTTGACGAGTTCCTGCGTCAATACACCGAGTCCGGGACCCACCTCCAGCACGACATCGGTGTTATCTAGCCGCGCTGCTTTGACGATTTTTGCGAGCGCCGATTCGGAGACCAAAAAATGCTGCCCCATCACCTTGTTGGGACGCAATCCATGCTTTGCAAGTAATGATTTTATTGTGGCGGTGTTTGTGAGATTCATGTTTTACGAAGTACGAAATATACGAATGAGATTGTAGAAGAATGTCATTGCGAGGAGGAACGACGAAGCAATCTCTTCCTTATCATTTTAAAGTGAACTATTGAAAAGATCGCCACATCAAACGCGGAGTACCGCGCTTGACTCGCGATGACAACGCGTTCTTCTACAGTCTCACGAATATACTTTGAATAACGAAACTCCTTATCTGTGTCATTCTCGCGGAGGCTGGAATCCAGAATTATCATGGTTTATATAGATTCCCGCCTCCGCGGGAATGACAGGGTTGAGAGAGGGAATGACAATCGGTTGCATTTCGTTATGCAAAGGAATATACGAAAGTTCTGTCATTGTTATTCTAATATCATAACTATGAAGTAAAAGAAAAATCCGCCTCTTCCGTGATATATGAGATCCTTCCTTTATTTTTAACTATCGAATCAGGATGACATTTTAAAAATTTCGTAATTTCGTAGTATTCGTATTTCGTAAAGCTATTCATCATCTATCTCGATCACATCTTCGTCATACGGGTCATAGCGCAGATCGCTTGTGCCACGGCTTTGGAATTCGATGAGTCGTTCCGGAATATCGGCAATAAATCGCGACGGCATGGTAGAGCGATATTCGCCATGCGTCCTGCGCCTGCGGGCATAGGTAAGATGCGCAATATTTTTTGCGCGTGTCAGGGCCACATAACAGAGCCGCCGCTCTTCGTCGAGCGCCGTCGGATCAAAGAGGCTTCGCGCGTGCGGTAATAATCCCTCTTCGCATCCGGTGACAAAAACCGCGTCAAACTCCAATCCCTTGGTCAGATGCATTGTCATTAAGTTGAGAGCGGACGCGGCGGCGCCATGCATGCCGTAGCCTTGCGCGACCGAGGAGCCGATGGCATCGGCGCCGCTGAAAAGCGCGGCATCTTCCAAAAACCGCTCAAGGGCTTCGTCGGGCGCCAGGATGTCGTATCGGGAGGCAACGGTAAAAAACTCTTCGATATTATCCCATCGCTCATCGGATGAATCCTCGCGCCAGGTGCGCGTTGCCGCATAGGTTGCGCGCAGATACGCCCGATACTCGATGGTCTTGGCAAGGGTTTTGAGGAATTGCGAAAGCGGTGTTTTAGGCAGCAAAGCGCGCAGTCGGTGTATAAGCTCGGCAAAGGCGCGTGCGGGTTCCGATGCGCGCGCCGCCTCTTCCAATCCAATAGAGGTGATGCGTTCGAGGCCTATTTTACCGATGCCGCGCGGCGGGGTGTTTATGATGCGCGCAAGACTTGTCAGGTCGCGCGGATTTTTAAGATAGCGCAGCCAGGCGAGCATATCCTTGATTTCCTTACGCTCATAAAAACGCAAACCCCCGGCAATGCGGTAGGGGATGCGTGAGCGCACCAGCAATTCTTCGAACGGTCGCGACTGGGCATTGGTTCGGTAAAGGATCACGGCATCCGAAAGCGCAAGGCCGTTGGCGCGCAGTGACAGAATGGTTTCGATGACAAATGCCGCCTCGTCGTTCTCGTTCGCGCATTCGGTAACCATGACGGGCTTGCCTTGCGCGCGCGTGGCTTTGAGTGATTTTTCACTGCGGGCGGCGACCGGCTGTATGACGCCGTCGGCGGCATCAAGGATCATCTGGGTTGAGCGGTAGTTTTGTTCAAGTGTAATGGTGCGCGCCTCGGGGTAATCTTTTTTAAAATTCAGCATATTGCGAAAGTCGGCGCCGCGCCATCCGTAAATCGCCTGATAATCGTCTCCCACCACCGTAAGCCGCCGATGGGCGGCGGCGAGCAGCTTTACCAAGACATACTGCGCGGTATTCGTGTCCTGGTATTCGTCGACCAGAATATGACGGAACTGGCGCTGATATCCAGCGAGCGCCGCCTCGTGCTGCTGCAGCATGCGCACGGCAAAAAATAACAGATCGTCGAAATCCACGAGCGCCTCTGCCGCCAGCGCCGTCTGGTATGCGCGATACAGGGTGCGCACCAACTCATCGTTTGCTCCTTCAACGCGCATGTCATCGGGTCCGCGCAGTTCGCTTTTTTCATGCCCAATGCGTCCGAGCGCCGCCGACGGCGTAAGCGTATCAGGCCTTACGCCGTGCTGCTTCATGACCCGCTTCATAACCGATTGCGTATCGGCATCATCGGCAACGCTGAAGCGGGGATCGATGCCGAGCCTGTGTGCGTCACGACGCAACAACAAGAGCGCCAACGCGTGGAATGTGCCGACGAACGGCATGGCCGCTCCAACCAACGACTGACGACCGATAACCGACAATGGTTGCAGGCCGCCCGTTGTAAGGGTTGTTGGATGTAAAGGTTGTTGGGTAATGAGTCGCAATACTCTGTTTCGCATCTCATCCGCGGCTTTATTCGTGAAGGTTATGGCAAGTACGTGTTCCGGCGAGACGCCGGAAGCGATCGTATGCGCGATGCGATGGGTCAAAACCCGGGTCTTGCCCGATCCGGCCCCCGCAATAATAAGCAGCGGGACGTCGGGTGGCGACGTTACCGCCTCGCGCTGCGCGGCGTTTAACCCGTCTAAAAAATCATTTTTTTCCGAAATGGCGTTCATGTCGTTCCCACCATACCAAGGGAGGCGGCTTGTGAAAAGGGCTGTTTTTATGTATACTGTTTACGTGTCTGGCCTGCCGCTAGTACCGTTACAAATTAATTTTGCATGATTAATGCGCTAAAGAATTTCTATTTCAAGCCTCTTTTTATCTCACTAAGGTTACAGAATTAATTTGTAACGGCACTCGTTGGCATGCCGGCTCGTCAAATCTGTGCTAGAACTTGCTTTTGTCATATTAGCGGTGCTCGTACTCGACGGCTTGGTGTCCGCAGCGGAGGCGGCACTGCTTTCCGTTCCGCCTTCACAGGTCGAAACGGCTCGCGTTGCCCGCAAACCGGGCGCCGAGGCGCTGGCCAAGCTGAAAGACGAGATCCAACAGCCGCTGGGAACGCTGATCGTGTTGTCGAACATCATCACGATCATGGGCGCGTTTGTTGTCGGCGTGATCACCGGTAATCGATTTGGCGATATCGCCACGGGTATTGTTTCGACGATCCTTACATTTCTTATTATCGTATTCGCCGAGATCGTTCCCAAGATTCTGGGCGAACGGTATGCGCAAGCCGTGTCGCTCGCGTTTGCGGTGCCGCTGAGGGCGTTAACGAAGGTATTTGCGCCGCTCGTGGGGTTTGCCTATCGCATTGCGCAGTTTTTTGCGCAGGGGCGCCGGGTGTCTATATCCTCCGAAGAAGAAATAACCGCGCTTGCTTCGCTGGGCGCAAAGTCCGGTGCCATCGAGAGCGGAGAGGCCGCGCTTATCCAGCGGGTATTTCGCATGAACGATATTATAGCTCGTGATCTGATGACGCCGCGCAAGCGCGTGTTTTTTTTGGAAGGATCAAAATCGCTTCTGGAACTTAAGGATAAGATCGTCGGCGCCAAACATACCCGCATTGTCGTGACAGCCTCGCCCCTTCTGCAGAATGTTGTGGGTGTTGCGCATCAGCGGGACTTGCTTGCCGCGCTGCTTGGCGGTCGCGGAGAAGAGGTGTTGGCGGTCTTTGCGCAAAAACCACTCTTTGTGCCCGGCGGCACGAACGCCGACGAATTATTGCATCTGTTTCAAAAAACGCACACGCATCTGGGGGTGGTGGTGAATGAGCACGGAGAAATATCGGGCGTGGTGACCTTGAAAGACTGCCTGGAAGAACTGGTCGGAGAATTGATCGACGAGAAGGACATTGTTCCGGAACTCATCAAGCGCATTTCCAAGGATGAGATTCTGGTGCATGGTGACACCAAGGGCCGATTGGTCAACAGCTTTTTTCAAACGGCGTTGCCGGAGACGAAAACGCTGAACGGATTTGTGCAGGGACAACTTCACCGCATACCCGAAAAGGGCGAGGCGCTGCAGTGGAAAGATCTGCGTTTTATCGTGGAAGACGTGGGTGGCGGCGAAATACGCCGCTTGCGCCTTGTGCGCGTGCCTGTTGTCGCGCGTTAAGGCGTTCAGGTTTCCACATGACCGAAGCGCCAGTCAACGGATCATTCAAAAAATAGGGTTCTGATTCCCCCTTTTGTAAAGGGGGTGGCGAAGTCGGGGGATTTTTTAGTTAGAAGGGAGAATATAAATCCCTCCCCCTTCGGGTACTCCCTTTAAGAAAGGGAGAATACATCTATCGCGTGTTTCGGGCTGCAAAATTCTTCGGATAAAACCCAAGATCGCGCACGATCAAATTTCCGCGTTATTATCCGCGTTCATCCGCTTCTATGTATAAAAAAAGCCACCTAAGCCGGATTTTACGCGCATAAACGCGCAAAAGCCGATTTAGGTGGTATTTTGTATCTAGGGCATTAGGCTAGTATAAAGCCGAGGAATGATGCCATGTAAGACAGCATCACCACAAAGAGCCCCAGACTGATCATGACGGGATATAGGTTCATATCCCGCTGTTGAACGTCCAGCAAAGACAGCGACATAGGCAGCTGGATTAATGATAATTGCTTAAGAACTATCATCTAATATAGCGCAAAAAACCTCTTTTGGCAAGAGGAGTTATCCACCTTTGGCTTGGTGGGGCATGTTAAAATAACAATTGTAAATCTAAAAAATAAACGTATGACCATATCGAAACAAACAGCGTACCACCTCATAAGGTATATTCCGGGCGGGAGTATTCTGATGCTTTTATTGGGAAGGGTCGCCCTGGCAATAGATCGTCCGAGTGATTTCGGTATTGATGTTCCGACATCAGATATAGATGATATTGGCGATTTTTATGACGTAGTCTGTATTACGACGCAGTGGATCATGGTGTTCGGTCTTATTGTGGGGGTGTTGTTTGTTATTTGGGGTGGCGTTAAATATGTTACCTCCGGGGGAGATTCTAGCAGGGAGGGAGATGCGAAAAAGATTATTATCAACGCGATTATCGGCGTAGTATTTCTAGTGTTGGCCGTGGCGATTGTTCGCATTATTGCAAGCTTCTTTGGGGCCTTCGGCTTTAGCCTCGGAAGCTCTTTCTGTCAGGTTTAATAATTGTATTCAATAAAACCATTCCGTTATTCCGACGGAGTGGTTTTTCTTTTCCCTCGACGAGGTGGGCGTGTTTAGATAGGCTGGAGATGTGGTATTAACGAAACCTCTATGAAAAAATTTATCGCATCGCTTGGCGCCTGGCTGCTTGGAATGCCAGCCGCATTGGCACAACCGCTTCCCTCGGTTCCGGAGCCTTCCATTACGGGCATTAATGATTTTTACGATGCACTGAAGGCCATTGCGCAGTGGATTTTGGTGTTCGGTATTATTTTGGGCGTGGTCTTTATCATCATTGGCGGCATCTCGATACTGACATCGGGTGGAGATCAAAACAAGCTTGGCACAGGCAAAAAAACGATCACCTGGGCGATCGTGGGAGTGATCGTGTTAATACTTTCCTATTCCATCGTGAACATCATTGCGCGGTTCTTTGGCGCATCGGGAGACGTTATTGCTCCGTAACAGCCGAGCTTATTAGCTTTTTAGCTTGCAGCTTTTTAGGAATTGTCATGAATTTCTTCTAAGAAGCTAATAAGCTACAAGCCAATAAGCTGTCTTATTGGTGGTAAGCCCGCAAATACGGGTATACATCCGCAACGAGCGATTCCACCAAATGATCGGTCGGCGCATACTCATCGGTGAGCGAGGCGACATCGGACGTGTCCGGTGTTTTTTTGTATCGCCAAGATTCGAATTTTTGTAATGCCTGTGCATTGAGCGCGGCGGGTTGTTTTGCGGCGACAACTATGATGTTTTGGGAAGACGCGGGCGTGCGCGGCGCGGTTGCCAATATGATCTTGTGCGGGAATATGTCGTCGAATGTTTTCCATAGTGATCTAAACAATATGCCGCGCTCCCCTTCCAGCGCGGAGGCGATGTTCATAATCAATACGCCGTCTTCCGAAAGCGCATGCTCCATGAGTAAAAATGCCTCTCGCGAGGCCAGATGCCCCGGAACCGAAAACGCTCCGGAATACGCATCGGTATACACAACAGCGAATGTTTCACGGTTGTTGTTAAGGAATGTGCGGCCGTCTTCGGCGATCGTTTGAATTGCGATGCCGGGATCATGCAAAAAAAACCGCTGCGCGGTTTCCGTCACTTTCGGATCGATCTCCACTACGGTTACGTCGGCATGCGGAGACTGGGTTTTTACGTACTCCGGAATGGAATACCCCCCGCCGCCGATGGCAAGCAGTGAAGCGGGGTTTGGGGCGAGCGCGGAAATAAGTTTCGCGGAGAGCTCGATGTAGGTGTACGGAAATAACCGATCTTCTAATCCGAGTTCGTCCGCGTTGCTATTCGCGTTTATTTGCGGTTTTGCAAGAAACTTCGCGCTTTGCGTGGAGCCATCCAATAACAGCGTACGCACAACCGCACCGTCCGCGGTCGGCGCATCGTGGACGCGGATATTGTAATACCGGCTGTTTTTTTCGAAAATAACGCGGCTGTTTTTCTCCGTGTTTCCAAATCGTTCTTGCGCAAGGGGTCCGATTACGGCTATGGCCAGGCCGAGGGCAATGATCGCGACGCGGCTTTTCCGCCTTTCCAGTGAAAGCCCGGCCAGCGTCACCAAGCCGCCGCCGAGGCCCCATAGCAGTTGTGAAATGGCAAACATGGGAACAAGCCAAAAACCGGTGATGAATGTTCCGGCAATGCTGCCGATGGTTGATAGGGCGAACATGGATCCGGAAGTTTTGCCAAGCCGATCCATGTCCCGCGCGACGAGTTTAATAAGGTATGGCGACACCATGCCGAGTACGAGGCTCGGGGCGGCAAAAAGGTATAGTGAGGCAACCAATGATCCGGCGCGGATGCCAAGTGCTGCCGCATACGGTATCAGGGCTCGCCCGGGAAGTATCGCAATGACAAAAAAAGCTCCGAAAAGAAACAGCCATGGCAGCAGTCTTTGATTTTTATCCGCGAGCACTCCGCCCAGCCAATATCCGCATGAAAGCGAGGCCAGGATCACTCCGATCACGTTTACCCACACAAAAAACGACGTTCCCAGATATGGCGCGATGATGCGTGCGCCGAGCACTTCGAGCATGAGAACGGCGGCGCCGGAAAAAAACGCAATAATGTAATAGCGAAGCATATTACTTTAAATTGAGATTGTAGAAGAATGTATCTGTCATCGCGAGTTCATGCGGTACTCCGCAGGAACGTGGGTTAAATGTTCCAGTAGAGCATTTAACGGGCGGCATCCCTGTTTTCGATGAATGGAATCCGCCCAGGGGATCTATTCAATAATTCACTGCAAAATGATTAAGGAAAAGATTGCC
>JAUYLV010000061.1 GCA_030699565.1 bacterium | reverse complement strand
ATTCATCCCCACTGCGGGCATATATCTCGATTCGGCTCTTTAGAGCCGAATTTATTCGCATTGGGCATGTATAAGCGAGCGTAGTGGATAATCATTTTGACACTTGTATGTAAAGTGGGTTAAAATGGCATTAAAGTGTCATGAAGTGGGCAATTGTGGATGATTAAGTGCATAAAGTGACCAAAAAGGGGATAACTTAAATAACAAACACCATGTTCATTGGAGAATACGCACATTCTATAGATGCAAAAAAGCGCCTGGCGGTTCCGGCGAAACTTCGTAAGGAGTTGGGTGAGCGGGCGGTTATAACGAGGGGACTCGATGCGTGTTTGGTTATTTACCCGTTCGCCGCATGGGAAAAGCTCGTCCAAAAATTGGCGGAACTTCCTCAGGGCAAAGGAGACACCCGGAGCTTTACTCGCCTGATGCTATCGGGAGCCCAAGAGGTTGAGCTTGATGCTTTGGGCCGCGTGCTCATTCCCGACTATTTGAAAGAATATGCAAACCTGCATAAGCGCGTCACGATCGCCGGCGTATTCGACCGGCTCGAAATTTGGGATGCGGACCGCTGGCAACAATATAAAAAGACCGCGGAGCGCGCTACGGATGCGACCGCGGAGAAACTGGGGGAGTTGGGAGTTTATTAATTTTCTAATTGATCTAATCAATCTAATTGATCTAAATAGAGCATTGAGTCGTATTTATTGAAAATATTACTCACCTTCTGTTTAGAAATTAGGAATTAGAAATTAGGAATTTCGCGAAGCATGTTGCATGTACCTGTCATGCTGAGCGAGGTATTGGAATATCTCGATCCCAAGCCGAACGAAAATTTTATCGATTGCACGGTGGGGCAGGGCGGGCATGCGTTGGGAATATTGGAACGGACGGCGCCGAACGGGAAGGTGTTGGGGCTCGATCTGGATGCAGAATCACTAAAAGAGCTGGAATCAAGAATCAAGAATCATGAATCAAGCGGCAGAATTATTCTTATAAATGGGAATTTTGCGGATATTGAAAAAATTGTTTCGGAAAGTAAATTCGGTCCAATACACGGCGTTCTGATGGATCTGGGGTGGTCGAGTTGGCAGCTTGAGCAAAGTGAAAGAGGATTGAGTTTTTTAAAGGATGAACCGTTGGATATGCGGCTTAATCGCAAGCAGACGGAAGATGCCGCGGACATTGTTAATGCGTATTCCGGGGAGGAGCTTGAAAACATATTTCGGCAATTCGGTGAAGAACGATTTGCCGGACGTATCGCCAGGGCCATTGTAGCTTCTCGAAAGCGCAATCCCATTACGCGTACGAAGGAATTGGTCGAGGTGATTTTGCATGCGACGCCTGCGCCGTATCATCGCGGCCGCCTGCATCCCGCCACACGGACATTCCAGGCGCTGCGCATTGCGGTGAATGAAGAACTTGAAAACCTCCAAAAGGGCCTTTCGGGTGCGCTGGAGGTTCTTGCTCCGGGCGGGCGTATCGCCGTCATAGCGTTCCATTCACTTGAGGATAGGATCGTAAAAAATATTTTCAGAGACGGCAAGCGGGCCGGCGTGGTCGAGGTGCGCACCAAAAAGCCCATAGTGCCGTCAGACGAAGAGACCGCCGATAATCCACGGGCAAGAAGCGCCAAATTGAGAGTAGCAGTCAAAAAGTGACTAAGTGCCCAATTTTCTGAGTGCTCGGAAGTTTCTCGCTAACGCTCAAAACATTTTAAAATTACAATAGAACCGCCGTAGGCGGTATGCAAAGCACTTAGTTACATAGGCGCTACAGCACTAAGAAACTTTTCCTTATGAGTCCCTACATCACCACACCCTGCGTTCATAGCCATGAAATCAGAAAAAATTATTCGCGCGGAAGCGCAAGTGCTTTCCTGATGGTGAATATCGCCCTCTTTGTACTTGTTGGCGTGTTGGTGATCGGATATGTTATGATTATGCAAAATTTGGTTTCGCGCGGTTATGAAGTGCGCCATAGGGAAGAACACCTTATGACGTTGCGCGAAAACCAGGATGCGCTCAACCGTACGCTTGCGGAGATGAAAACGGGCGAGGCGCTTACGGCATACCTTGCCTCCACCCAACTCGTTGCTGCCGATACGGTAAACCATGTCAAGGATGGCGGAGCCGCCGTTGCCCGGCTTGATGCGGTACATGCGCAGTGAGCGGCAGAATCGCATGCCGCCATATCGGGCAATTCTATGAAGCGGCTTTACTCCGGTCGTATCATCATTCTTTCATGCGTGATCGTGCTCGTGGGAGTGGGCGTTGTCGCACGCCTTTTTTTTATACAGATCCGCGAGTATGAATTTTATCGGAAACTCGCGCAAGACCAGCATTCGATATCCCAGGAATTAGCGCCCGATCGAGGCGATATTTTTTTGCAAGACCGGTCCAAAGGGGGCGCCGCTGCATCGTTGCGGGATCTTTCCCCCGTGGCGGTGACAAAAAAGGGCTTCTTTGCATATGCGGTTCCCCGCAATGTGCCGCGTGAGCGCATCGAAGAGATTTCGGGGTTTATAGCGCAGGCGCTCGGGATGGATGCGGCCGTCGTGGCCCAGCGCCTGAATAAGCGGGCCGATCCGTATGAGCCGCTCAAGGCGCGTCTTTCGGACGCGGAAGCCGCGCAATTGACCGCAAAAAGTTTTCCGGGCATTGAACTTGGCGATGAGTCGTGGCGGTATTATTCCGATGGGCATCTTGTCGAGCCGCTTCTTGGATTCGTGGGGATCGCCTCCGATGGGACTGTTCCTCGGGGTTTGTACGGCATTGAGCGGCAATACGATAACGCCGAAGGTTTGGCGGGGGAGGCGGGATTTCGCGGTGGCGAGCGGGACGCGCTGGGCGCCTGGATACCGTTTCGGATCGAGGAAGATAAACCGTCCAAGGATGGCAGTGACCTTGTTTTGACCATCGATGGGAATATTCAATTTACCGCTCGCACGATTCTACGGCGAACTCTTGCGCAGTGGTCATCTGATGCGGGAACGGTCATAGTCATGGAACCCGCAACCGGAAAAGTTTTGGCAATGGTCTCCGAACCGTCCTATGATCCGAATCGCTATGGCGACGTGGAGGATATTTCTGTTTTCCTCAATTCGACCATCGAAAAAACATTCGAGCCGGGATCGGTCTTCAAGCCCGTTACCATGGCCGCCGCGTTGAATGAGGCTCTTGTGACGCCGCAGACGACCTATACGGATGACGGGCTCGTACGCATTGGCGGCTATACTATTCGTAATTTCGACGACAAGGCGTATGGTGTCCGAACCATGGCGGAGGTCATAGAGCTTTCGTTGAATACCGGCGTTGTGTACGTTGAGCGGCTCTTGGGCAGAGAGCGATTTACGTCGTATGTGGAAGCCTTTGGCTTCGGTGCTGTGACTGGCGTTGATCTGCCCGGAGAGTTGAAGGGCTCCACTGCGAATTTACGGCAGAAAGCCGAGATCAATTTCGCGACCGCATCATTCGGCCAGGGCATCAGCGTCACCGCATTGCAGATGACGAATGCCATCGCCGCGATTGCCAACGACGGCGTATTGATGCGTCCGTATGTGGTCGAGAAGATCATTAGAGCCGATGGCTCCGCAGAGACGATTGAGCCGAGTATCGTCAGGCGCGTCATTACGCCTGAGGCTTCGCGCCAGATGACGCAAATGCTCGTGAGCGCCGTTCGTGGGAAGTTCGAGAAGCGTGCGGGCGTCGACGGTTATTTTGTCGCCGGAAAAACCGGAACCGCCCAGATTCCGGATCCCAACGGCGGGGGATATCTTCCGGTGGATGAAGGGGTGATCCATACCTTTGTCGGGTATGCGCCTGCCTATGCGCCGCGGTTCGTCGCGTTCATTAAAATGGACAAGCCCATCGGGGTGCGCTTTGCGGCCAATTCCTTAACACCCGCGTTTCATGATTTGGCGGTATATTTACTCAACTACTTCAATGTGCCCCCGGACGAGTCCCGTTAGATATTTAACAGCAGAGATGTCACGTGAAGTATTTAAACGGGAATCAAAGATTATTCCTCAATAATATCGCCGGTGCATCTCTAACGGGACGAGTTCCGTTAAAAGTTTTGGATACCCCCCCTGATTTCATCTTGCTTCTAGAGAAGATAGCCATATTGTTGTATTAAAACCCGAAAAAAAATGTGTAATGCTTATGAGACGAATGAAAATGACACTCCTCCACTAACTCACGATCGTGAGTCAGTGGAGGGGTCGATTTTCGATTGTGTTGTCAAATAAAAAAATACCGTTTTTGCGGTATTCACTTTTAAGCCACTAGCTTTTAGGGTAGCAGCTTGCTTTGGGTGAGAAACGAATTGCGCGCGCGCAAGGATGTGGTATACTATGACCAATCAATGATCGTAACGATTCTCATATTTATTCTCGTGCTGGCCGTTTTAGTGCTCGTGCATGAAGCCGGGCATTTTTTTGCCGCGCGCAAGGCGGGAATACGGGTGGACGAATTCGGTTTCGGGTTTCCTCCGCGGGCGGTCGGCATCAAGCGGGGCGAGACGATCTTTTCGCTTAATTGGATTCCCCTTGGCGGTTTTGTGAAAATATTCGGCGAGGAAGGCGAGGGGTCGGACGATCCGACCAGTTTCATCGCAAAGCCCGTCTGGATTCGCGTCATCGTCATCGTTGCCGGCGTTGCAATGAATATGCTTTTGGCATGGCTGCTTTTTTCATTCGGCCACGTCATCGGCTTGCCGACTATTCTGGATGAGGCCGAAGACATCACGAACGTTCGCGATGTGAAGATTCAGGTCGTGGAAGTCGCGCCGGAATCACCCGCATTGGCCGCGGAACTTGCGATCGGCGACGTCATTGTCGGGCTCGACGGGAATGCCATCGAAAACATCGATGCCATCCAATCGTATGTGGCTTCGCATAAGGGCGCTGAAATTACGTTGAGGGTAGAACGCGGCATCGAGCAGGTAGACCTGCGCATGACGCCGCGCATCGATCCGCCCCAAGGCCAGGGGCCGCTGGGATTTGCCATGGCACAGACAGGCATTCGGAGCCTTCCGATTCATAAAGCGATCATTGAAGGTGCTAAAGATACGGCGGCGCTTGCCTGGCTAATTCTGAAAAGTCTGGGGAACCTTGTCGTGCAGCTTGTGCGGCACGGTACGGTAGCCGATCGCGTATCGGGCCCACTAGGGATCGTAGTATTCACTGATATGGTGGTGCAGCGGGGGTTTACCTATTTATTGCAGTTTGCGGGTATCATCTCGGTAAGTTTGGGCGTACTCAATCTTTTGCCTATTCCCGCGCTCGATGGCGGCAGGCTCCTTTTTTTGGCGATCGAAAAAATAAAAGGCAGGAGGGTCTCGCCGGTTTTGGAAGCCAAGATCCACGGCATCGCATTCATACTTTTGCTGATGCTAATGCTCCTGATTACGATTAAGTGGGATTTGCCATTGTTCGTAGAACATTTCTTCTGACAATTAACCCATGTGGTGCAAGCGGTTTTTCTGTCAAAGTGGTTAATAGAATAAATTGACGTTTTTTATTCTGATGATAGACTTTTTTATGCCAAGAAAATGGACGCAAGCAGAGGCAGGAGGTAAATATCAAGAACTATTCCAGCTTTATGTTACAGAGAATAAAACGATCGGAGATATTGGAAAAATGCTTGGTTTATCCGGTAGTACGGTTTATGATCGTTTGATTAGACTTGGCATTCCGACACTGCGTACTAAGAAGCCTCGATGTAACAATACCCGGACTGATATTACGCTCCCAGAGCGGTATTCAGAAGATCTTGCGGAATTTTTTGGTATTATGCTTGGTGATGGCAAGTTGACGAAGACTCAAGTAATGGTTACGCTCGGTACAAAAGAAATGGCTTACGCAGAGTGGATTTGCAAACTATTTCAGATTATTTTTTCGGTCCGACCGAAAATTTCTTTCAGAAAAACCGGCCACAAAGTTGTCTACTTTGGATCGGTGACCGCATCACGATGGCTCATGAATGAAGGTTTGGTTTTTAATAAGGTATTGTTGCAAGTGAATGCTCCGAGATGGATTTTTAGAAAACGGAGTTATATGGTAAAATTTCTTCGCGGATTTTTTGACACCGATGGCTCTGTTTATAAATTACGCTGGGGAATTCAATTATCATTTACGAACCGATCCGCTCCGCTTTTAAAATCTATTCATGGCATGTTGGCAAAAGTTGGTTATCATCCATCCGCAATTAGCGGCGGGCGCATATATTTGACGCGGAGAGAGGACATCTTGGATTTTTTTCAGAATGTTGATCCAAAAAATCCAAAACATAAAGAACGCTTTGAAAAAATACTGAATAACACTCCATTTGTATATAAAACGGGTGCGTCGCATAGTGGCAATTGCTCCAGACTGTAAATCTGGCGGCCGGACGGCCTTCGAAGGTTCGAGTCCTTCCGCACCCACCGATAAAATAAAATCCCGTTTCGACGGGATTTTATTTTGGATAAATGAGCGAAATCATTCGGAAATAGACGCTATAAAGTTATCAACAATGCATTCGACGGGGGTATTCACAATTTTCATGAAGTGCTCTATACTCTGGTAGGTAAAAATCAATACTAATATTGGGGTTATGAGCGCATGAAAACGGTAAGTTTTCTTGGGCAAATCGACCCCAATGATCCATATGGGCATTACAGACGGCTTTGACGTTATCACGACCTCATTCGAAACATTGTGGCTTGATTTTTTTTCGGCGGTTCCGAAGATTCTTGGCGCGATTCTGGTTATCGTCATCGGCTGGGCGATTGCCATGGCGATCGGCAAATTGGTTGCAAGCATCGTTGCGAATCTTAAGCTCGATGAGGGCTTGGAAAAAATGGGTTTCAAGGAGGGACTCGAGCGGGCCGGATTACACCTCGATTCGTCGGCATTTTTGGGGGGTATCTTTCAGTGGACGTTCGTTGTCGTATCCCTGCTTGCTGCGGCCAATATTTTGGAACTGGAAGGTGTTACGGCATTCTTACAGGAAGTGTTGCTCTATGTGCCAAATCTGATCGTTGCGATCGTTATGATCATCGCGGCTACGCTTTTGGCGCGCTTTTTCGAAAAGCTCGTGCATGCGTCGATGGAGACGGCAAAACTGCACGGAGGTGATACGCTCGGCTCCATAACAAAGTGGGCAATCCTGCTTTTCGGCTACTTGGCAGCGGTGCAGCAGCTTGGTGTAGCCGAAGACATTATCAACATCGTGGTGACCGGTGTCGTGGCCATGATCGCGCTCGGCGGCGGTATCGCTTTCGGCATTGCCGGCAAGGATTTTGCCGCGGGTGTTTTGAAAAAGATGGAGAGGGGGCTGGAATAAAACGGCGCGACGTCCGTTACTATATTGGGCCCAGACGACGGGTGTCCGCGGTTTTTTTTGTGGGCCTGACCCCGTAAGAAGTCACGAACGCCTTCCCTGTATAACAAGAATTCAACGCATACGATTGGTACCTTATAATAGGAAATTAAGGCAATCTTTGCAGGCGTTGACGCCCTACTTCTGGTGGGGTTGACATGTTTTTACGGTGCTATATAATGAAGCCTGCGAATGTTATCTATGCAAAAATTCAACAGAAACAAGCTAAAACGTAGCGGCAGCTGATACGCCATTTTTGGCCTATGCAAGCCATCGCCGCTCCGAGAGCGGTTTTTTGTTGGGTGCATACAGGGCTTTTGGGGACTAATTTTGAGGGGGAGTCATCTTCGCATCATGAGGCTATTGATAGTATGAGGTTGGATGTAGAAACCATACTCATCGATGCGCCGGCAGGTCTGACCACGGAAGAGGTTATTAAAAAGCTTGAGAAAAAATACGCCGCACATTCGGCAACGCGCGATCGAATCGAGATGGTATTGCGCCAAGTGGGGAATTGGAATGAAAAAACCGACGGATGGTTTCTTAAGGGCGAAGAAAAGGCTGCCTAAAAATGTCGTTGAGGACAGACGAAGGAAAACATTCTTCGTGTGTCCTGAATGAATAAGCATTTTGAAAATTGAGCCCCGCACTTTTCTTTAGTAGGTCTTTTGTCTTGAAGTGCGGGGATCTTGTAAACGAGTGATGCAAGTGTGCCTTGGTTTAGAAGTAATTAAGTAAGGGAACCTGTTCTCATCTTTTAATCGAGATGGGATCTTGTCATGGTTCCGCGGTTCGTTAAGGGCGCACGGTGGATGCCTTGGGAGTATGTGGCGATGAAGGACGTTGCGTAGCAGCGATAAGCCTCGGGGAGCCGCGTAGCAGGCTTTGATCCGGGGATTTCCGAATGGGGAAACCCTATCGCATAAAATGCGATAACCCGTCACGCAAGTGACGGGAGCGTACCCGCTGAAGTAAAACATTTCAGTAAGCGGAGGAAAGGAAAAATTGTGGCGTATATCTTTCCGACTCCTAGCTTTCAACTGCCGATCGAGGTGGTTGGGAGCTAGTTGTTGGCATGGGTATGCGTTTCATTCCCTTAGTAGCGGCGAGCGAAGAGGGAACAGTCCAAACTCGTTTCATATGGGTTTACTCACATGAAGCGGGGGTTGTAGGGCAGAAGTATCTATTTAATTAGAGGAAGGTTACAAAATGGCATTGTAGAAGAACGCTCCTGGAAAGGGCGGCCATAGCGGGTAATAGCCCCGTATTCGAAACCTTAGCCATCCTTCTTATTTCTGTCCCTGAGTAGGGCGGGGAACGACAGCCCCGTCTGAATCCGGCGTGACTACGCGCCAAGACTAAATACACATACTCACCGATAGTGAACTAGTACCGTGAGGGAAAGGTTAAAAGCAGCCCGGTAAGGGCGGTGAAATAGTACCTGAAACCGTGCGTTTACAAGGAGTCGGCGACCTAGCGCGTCGTAAGATGCGCAGGTCCACGGCGTGCCTTTTGCAAAATGAGCCAACGAGTTTATCTATGCTGCATACCTAAATCCTTTTGGGATGGAGGTGCAGGGAAACCGAGTCTTAATAGGGCGTTTCACTCTTTTCAAAAAGTTGAATGTCCCGTTTTTTCGGGATGGGCAGCTTTTTGAAAGAGTGTTGGTAGCATGGATAAGACCCGAAGCCGGAGCGAGCTACCCTTGAGCAGGATGAAGGCCGTCGAAAGACGGCTGGAGGTCCGAACTGGTGAGTCGTGTAATGCTCTCGGATGACTTGAGGGTAGAAGTGAAAAGCTAATCGAGCCCGGTAATAGCTGGTTCTCTCCGAAATAGTTTTAGGACTAGCCTTGCGATTATTGGCGCGGAGGTAGAGCACTGAAAGGACTTTTTGGGGTTTTACCTCGGAAGTCCTAACAAACTCCGAATGCCGTGCCATCATGTCGCGGGAGTCAGAATGTGGGGGCTAAGCTCCATGTTCGCGAGGGGATAAGCCCAGACCGCAATCTAAGGCCCCTAAATGTTCCCGATTTTTCGGGATCTGGAGTCCGGCTTCGGCCGGACAAAGGAATGTTAAGTGCGTCAAAGGAGGTGGGAATTCTCAAACAACCAGGAGGTTGGCTTAGAGGCAGCCATCCTTTAAAGAGTGCGTAACAGCTCACTGGTCGAGAGTTTCTGCGCCGAAGATACACCGGGGCTAAACATACTGCCGAAGATGCGGATGCGCGTGCTTTGCACTGGGAAACGAATCAGTGACAAAGTGACAGAGTGATTGGTGTAGACATTATTTAAAATAATGTTTCTCAATTCACTTCGTCACTCCGTCACTTCTGCATTCGACTTCCAGCGCAGAGCGCGTGCGTGGTAGGAGAGCGTCTCCAGGGCTGTGAAGCCGGACCCGCGAGGGCCGGTGGAGCGCTGGGGAGTGAGAATGTTGGCATAAGTAACCGCAAGTGGGGTGAGAACCCCCACCGCCGAAAGCCCAAGGTTTCCTTCGCAACGACAATCGGCGAAGGGTTAGTCGGTCCTAAGGCGATGCCCAGAGGCGAAGCTGATGGACACACGGTTAATATTCCGTGACCGCTTATGGTCTACGATGTGGTGACGGAGCAGCGAAGCACGCGCCAGTTATTGGATTCTGGTCTACGCGCAGTAGGCGGACGCTCCAGGAAAATCCGGAGTGTTTGCGGCCCGCAAGGGCTAAAAACGTCGAAGCGCGCGGCGAAGTTTTCCGCGAGGAAAACAAAGGCGTGGGGAGCCGCTTCCAAGAAAACCCGCTAGGCTGCCATAAGCGACCGTACCGCAAACTAACACAAGTGGGCTGGTGCTAGAATACCAAGGCGAACGGGTGAGCGTGGGTTAAGGAACTCGGCAATACAACGGCCGTAAGTTCGCAATAAGGCCTTCCCGCCATTCATGAGATTACATCAAAGTGAAGGGTGGGACGCAGCTACAGACCCCTGGCGACTGTTTATCAAAAACACAGCTCCGTGCTAACTCCCAAAGAGGATGTATACGGGGCGACGCTTGTCCAGTGTCAGAACGTTAACGGTGGGGCTCTAAGTGCCGCAAGGTGTTTAGGGTGACCGCCCGAAGCGCTGATGAACGACGGCGATAACTATAATCGTCCTAAGGTTTCCGGATGCATCGCAAGATGGACCCGGAAAGGACTGGGACGATTATGGTCTGATAAATTGTTTCCATAGTAATTATGAGTTCCAAATGCGTATAGATTAAGGAAAAGTAACTGCCTGCTTCCGTTTTACGGAAGCGTCAGAATCTGACTATATGCTGGAAAATCTGGTGAATCGAGCGCTACTCGCGTGCTTTTAGCATGCAGTAAAAATGCGCCTCGTGCAGATGATCAGCAGGAAAGGCCTCTGATGCGCTTTTTGTGCATCGCAGGAATCCTCAGAAACCAAACGTCAGCTTCGTCCTTCATTGAAGGTTTCAATGCAATGGCGGGGAAGATAGAGTTCGGCCTGCATGGCGACATGCAGATAACATATCTAGCGAAATTCCTTGTCGGGTAAGTTCCGACGCGCATCAATAGCGGAACGACTGGGGGACTGTCTCAACCCATCGCCCGGTGAACTTGCAGTATGAGCGAAGATGCTCGTTTCCTGTGGCAAGACGAAAAGACCCCAGAAGCTTTACTGCAGCTTCTCATTGTGCTTGCGGTTTTCATGCGTAGCGTAGTGGGGAGGCTTTGAAGGCGTGCTTTCGGGCACGCTGGAGCCGTCAATGCAACACCCATCTTGAAAATTGCACGTACTAACCCTGACGGCAAAAACGGCAGGGGACCGTGGGTGGTGGGCAGTTTAAGTGGGGCGCTTGCCTCCAAAAGCGTAACGGAGGCGTTCATTAAGGTCGGCTAGCTCCGGATGGACATCGGAGTGGTCCTGTAATGGGAAATGCCGGCTTTACTGCAAGGCATACACGCCGCGCAGTCGCGAAAGCGGGACATAGTGAACCGACCGTCCTTCGTAGGAAGGCGGAAGATCATCGGATAAAAGCTACTCTGGGGATAACAGGCTAGTTTGGTCCAAGAGTCCATATCGACGACCAAGTTCGGCACCTCGATGTCGGCCCATCTTATCCTGGGGCTGGAGAAGGTCCCAAGGGTTTGGCTGTTCGCCAATTAAAAAGGTACGCGAGTTGGGTTCAAACCGTCGTGAGACAGGTTGGTCTCTATCTGCCACAGGCGTGGATGCTTGAGAGGAGTCGTCCCTAGTACGAGAGGACCGGGATGAACGAACCTCTGGTGTACCGGTTGTTCCGCCAGGAGCATCGCCGGGTAGCTATGTTCGGTCGCGATAAGCGCTGAAAGCATCTAAGCGCGAAGCGCACCTCAAGATTAGGCATCGATCCGCCGCAAGGCGGGAGAGGGTCGTGGGAGATGACCACGTTGATAGGCCGCAGGTAGAAGCGCAGTAATGCGTTAAGCCGAGCGGTACTAATATCCCGAAACCGCGGGACCATGACAAGATTGCCAGCGCATGAGGCTGGCAAGGCATATTTGCATCACTCAAACACATAACTCAAGACAAGCTTATTTAGGTTGCAGCATTCGGTCGGTGGCGTCTATTCGGTTGGAATAGACGCCCATGTTCGCAAACCTCGCATTTGAAGTGCTCTGTTCGCGGTGTCTATACCGGTGGGGTCACACCTCTTCCCATCTCGAACAGAGTCGTTAAGCTCACCAGGGCCCATGGTACTTGGGGTTACACCCAGGGAGAGTAGGTCGGTGCCGCGAACAGAGCACTTCAAATTACATAACCGATAGCGGGTATCCTGCGCAATGCACAGATGGCGCGGAAATCGCTTGGGGTTACATGCGGGGAAGTGCGTCGGAGCCACCAATGGCATGCTTCACAATTTTCTTAAAGGAGGTGCGATGGGGTTAAGTCGGCCGCGAAGGTCTTTTTTGTTTTCGGCAAATTCGCCGAAGGCGAAGAAGGTGGAACGGAACGTACGGCGATGCGCGGAGGAGATCGCAAAGATCCGTGCCAGGCAACCCGAAATGCTGGTTGCCTACATGCTCCAAGGTAGTGTTATCGATCAACAAGGCGTTGCATTGGTTGAACGGTATTACGACGCCCAGTTGCGGATGCGACAGGCGGTACGCAGGCTTATCGAGGTGCGGCAGAAGGCGCCCGGCGCCAATTAGACAATCCCCATATTATTGATTTACCCGCAATATCTTTGCGGGATTTTTATTATTTCGATATACTGGTTACTAGCGTGGCGCTCTATCGATTCACAAAACAGCTTGTCATCGGATCCATGTTTTTAATGGTGGTTATTGGCGTTGCGCTTTGGATCTGGTTTGCGACACAGCCAAAGCCTTCTTGTTTCGATGGTATGCATAATCAGGATGAGCAGGCCGTTGACTGCGGCGGGATCTGCACCTTGGCATGCAAGAAAGAGCCCCTGTATCCGTCATTGATTGCAGTGACTTCGACGCACTTTTTGGTCGGGACATCCGCATACGATCTGCTTGGGCAGGTGGAGAACGAAAATACCGATTTCGGCGCCGTGTCATTCGGCTATCGCTTCTCGCTTCTGGACGCTTCCGGAACGGTCATTGTTTCGCGCGAAGGCATGTCTTATGCCTTACCCGGTGAACGGAAGTATCTGGTCGAGCGGCGGCTCCAAAGCGCCCAAATTCCTCATCGGGCGGCATTGGAACTATTCGATGAATCGTGGATGGAGGTCACGGAATTTCCGGGGATCTCGCTTATTATCCGCGATCGTTCCTATGGCCCGGTAGCCTCAAGTGACGCCGAATCAACGGCGCGCGCGGCCGGTGTCATCGTAAACCGGACGGGATATGATTTTCAGCAAGTTGATATCGTGGTCTTACTGCGCAATGAGGCGGGGAATATTGTCGGTGCCGGCTCTACCGATGTCCGTGTCTTAAACGACGGCACCCAGCGGGCATTCGAGATCCGATGGCCTCTGTCTCAGAGCGTCAGTGTCGAGCGAGTCGATATGGAGGCATATACCAACCTTCTTGCCAATGAGAATTTTCTCATCCGATATGGAAAAAAGGCCGGAACCGATTTTTCGGATGCACGCGTTCCGGCTGCCCTGCGTTAAAATTTTAAAACATGTTCCGGTGAGTTTAAGCCGCGTCTATGTCCTCAAATACCTACGATTGCCACAAAACCGCTTTTATAAAAATCCTCGCATGCGCGGGACTATTTTTTTCATTAGCGGCGCATGCCGCAGCCGAAGGCGACGGAGTGCTGGATGTGCCGCTGTATCCGTATCCCCAGGGACCGCAGCAATATGAGCCGCTGGCGGCCCAGGTGGGAAACAGCGAATCATTTTTTGTCGAACCGGCGTACGACGTGCGAAGCCGTCCATCGGTTACGGCAACGCTGCAATTCGCGGGAGCACGCGCCTACCTGTACGTTGAAAACACCTATTTGGATTCGCTCGTGCCGGATCAGCGGGCGGCATTTTTGGAGCAGGGGCAGGAGCTGGTAAGCGAATTCGACCAGCGCATCTACCCTTTGGTGACGCAAACGTATGGCGTGCCGTGGGAACCGGGAATCGACAACGACGTGCACATAACCATTTTGTTGACGCAGTTATCCGAACAGACCGCCGGATACTTCAATCCGCGCGATGAATTCGAACGGGTCTATGTACCCGGATCGAACGAGCGCGAAATGATCTATTTGAATACGCGCTTTATCGGCGGCGGCAGGGCCAAAACATTTCTTGCGCACGAATTCCAGCACCTCATATCGTTTTATTGGAAGGACAAGCTTCTGGGTACGGGGGACGACGTATGGCTGAATGAGCTTCGCAGTGAATACGTTCCGACGCTGCTTGGATATGACGCCGTCTATAACGGATCCAACCTCGAGCATCGGGTCAACACGTTCCTGCGGCAGCCGGGAGACTCGGTGACCGAATGGACCAATCATCCGTACGATTACGGACCGATCGCGCTTTTCGGGCAATACCTTGCGGATCAGTATACGGCGAATATATTCGGCGAGATGCTTCGGGCCCGAACGACCGGATTTCAGGCCGTGGAAGACGCGTTGCGGGCGCTGGCCAAGCCCGATTCGTTCGAGGATGTGTTTGCCAATTGGATGATCGCGAATTATTTGAACGACATTTCACAGTTCGCGCGACATGGGTACCTGAATTCGCGACTCCGAACGTTCGGACTTGAGCCGAATGACGTAAGCGGGGCGCAGATGGAAATAGCTTTTTCAACGAAGGACTGGGCGAATAACGCATGGCGCGTTTTTGGCAGTTCGACGGGTGTTTTGCGCATTGAGATGCAATCATCCGACGCATTGGCGGCATATCGACTTGTCGTGCTGCGGCTCGAAAACGGTTCCTATCAGGTACAGCGCATTGATGGCGGGGTAAATCCCGCGGTTATCGAGCTTGCGCTTTCTCCCGATGCGACCTATCTTTTATTGCCGTTCAGCAAAGTGAAGACGAGCACGCAAGGCTTTGGTGAAAGCGAGCCCTCACGCGCTCTTGCGCTGCGCATTACGGAACTTGCGGGAGCCACACAACCCTCACCCACGGTGACCGCGCTGCCTTCGCCCCTGCCGGCTCCCGCGCCATCCGCAACGCCCCAACCCTTCGTTCCCAAATATCCCGACGGGGCGTTACTGCGCGCGATAGGGGATTACAAGGTCTATGTGACCAAGGGGCAGTTCAAGCGGCATATTGTAAGCCCCGATATTTTCGCCTTCTACGGGCATTTCGGATTTATGCACGTCATCGACGTATCGCCGCAGGACCTTGATCAATACAAGCTTTCCGCCTGGGTGCGCGCGGATGGCGACCCGCGCGTGTGGGAAATCAACGGGGACGGCACCAAACATTGGATCAATATACCCGGAGAGCAGTTTGCGCCTTCGGGCCGCTCATGGGACGGGGTGTATATCATCAACGCGCGGGAACGCGATTGGTATGTGCGGGGGGCGGATGTAATGAGATAGTATAGCGCTTTGGACTTTTCGCCCTTCGGCCTCGCGTTTTACGCGAGGCCGCTTTTCATGCTATGTTTTAAAAGTTTTAAACTTTAAATCCGCTATGGACAACAAGCAAGATATCATCAATCTCAACAAACCCGCGGGACCCACGTCGCATGATATGGTGGATTTGGTGCGAAAGGTGAGGGGAGAGCGTACCGTGGGACACGCGGGAACGCTGGACCCTTTCGCCGAAGGGGTGCTTTTGATTTTGGTGGGACGGGAGGCAACGAGAAGGCAGAAAGAGTTTATGTCGATGCCAAAAACGTATGTGGCAACGCTTTGCTTGGGAGCGACAAGCGATACGGATGATCTGACCGGAAAGATTACTGATGTCATTCCGGCGGAAGTCGGAATCCATGATTTAGAGGTTGAGACAGCACATGGATCCCGGATCAAGTCCGGGATGACAAAAGAGCATATAGAAAAAGTTTTAAAAAGCTTCATCGGCGATATTGAGCAGGTGCCGCCGGCGTATTCGGCAATTAAGTTGAAAGGCAAAAAAGCATATGAGCTGGCGCGAAAGGGGATAACGCCGGAATTAAAATCACGCATAGTACATATCGAAGATATAAAGCTTTTGCGCTATACATGGCCGAAGCTTGAAATTGAAGTGGATTGCGGCTCCGGCACCTACATTCGTTCTCTCGCGCGCGATATCGGCAAAAAAATCGGCTGCGGCGCATACGTGGAAAAGCTTGTTCGTACGCGCATCGGCCCGTATTTGATTGAAGAAGCGGTGTTTCCGGATCATCTTAAAACATCATCCTTACAAACTTGAGAATATGAGAATGACAACGACAAATAACTTGCCTACAAAAATTCCGGAACGATACTTCATCTTATAAGTAATGTTTCGTCGCATCGTGAAAGGCAGCGCACAGAAGCGGCGTCTTAAATTGTGTTGCGATTCAACAAATAAAATATCCACTTCTCACCGAACGGTGAGAAGTGGATATTTTATTGCGTTTAAGTCGATTTCCTATCAGGGGCAGCGTTCTACTGATTGCCGTATATTCTTTTCGTCTTCCGTTTTCGCTGCCAGATGCGCAGGGCGCCGAACGCGACGACAAGTACGGGAATGCCGAAGGTGATGCCGTGGCGAACGGTGTTTTGCTCCTCGGGAGATGAAAATTCCAATGCCCGGGCGCTTGCGGTCTTTGAACGGATGGCGATCAGATCCTCGTTTTCGGCAAGCCAATCTATGGTGTTTAATCCGAATACGATGTTTTCGGGTTTTCCGCCGATGATCTGGTCCGAAAGCATGGTTGAGCTGCCCGTTACCACGGCGCGTCCCGTGCCGCCCAAAACGCCCGTGATGATGACGCCAACCGTGCGCTGCGCGAGGGTCGATCGGTCAACGGAAAGCTGCTGGGTCGGATCAAGCATGTAAGCGTCTTTCAGCTCCCCGGCGTTTCGCGTAGTGATCAGAAGCGGATTTGCTTCGGCTCCTTGCGTCTTCCCATTCATGATATCAAGCGACGAACCCCATGTGTAGGTGATGCTTTGCAGGTCTTTCATGATGGGGGATTCCATAGCAGCACCCACGCGATGCCAGAACGGATACTGGGCTATGAAGAGCGATCCGCCCTGGTTGAATTGCAGGATTTGGGCCGTTGCCGGGTCGAAAACGATCGTTGGGTTTACTTTGACGCCAAGCGTCTCTTCCAGGTAGGCGGCAATGTTTCCGGTGTTGGGAGTGGCGGTGAGGCTGCCAAGATTCAGGATCGTCCCGTCGATGAGGAAAAAGGCCTTGCCCCCGCCGGCCAGGTATTCCGAAAGAATCTCGCGCGTGCTGGTGGCAAGGTCTTCCGTGGGACCGGCCATGACCGCCACATCCGCTCCAATTAGCGATGAGGAGGCAAGGGATGTTGCCGTATGCAGCGCCGCGCTTTCGACATTGAAGGTTTTGGCAAGTTCCTGCCGGAACGTTCCATACTCGGAATCGGACCGTTCGCCCTCGCCTTCAATAAATACCACGCGCTTGCGTGCGTTGCCTGCCACGCGCTGAATGAGGCGTGTCAGCTGGTATTCCAAATCGCTTGTCTGCGATACATACGGTATGACTTCGGCGCGGGCATCTTTGCGCGATACGGCAAGCCCGAAAAACGCTTCACGCACCTGGAATTCGCCTTTGCGTACGATATTGAACTGCATGGGCGGGATGCCGATATTGGCCGATTCCTGTTTTTGTTCGTCGCTCTCGGGGCGCACCACATCGACAATAAGCTTTCCGTCGCCGGCGCTGCGGTAATCGGCCAGCGTATCGGTAATGTCGCGATAGGCGATCGCCAATTCGGCCGGGAGGTTCTGTGAGGCGTAGAATTTAATGGTGACGTCTTCGGGAAGATTGCGAAGAATGCGCTTGGTGGCCGCCGAAAGCGTATAGAGGCGTCCGGCGGTCATATCAAGCCGCGCGGGAATGAATTGTACGGCGCCGTTCCATACGAGCGCGATAGTGATAATGGCAATTGTCCATGAGGTCAGCGTGCGTGATGCGGCCGAAAAAGAAGCCAGCCGTCGACGCATAAATCCCGCATATGCGAGCGATCCGAAGGCGGCAATGAAGGAAAGGAAGTAAATAACATCCCGCAGATCAAGTACGCCGCGGGTAATATTCGAGAAGTGCCACAGAATGCTCAATTGCTGCAGCAAGTCGGCTACCCGGGGCGAGATGGCGCCCAGTGCCGCCTCCCAGCCGGTGATGATGAACACGAAAATGATCGCGATGCTGGATATGAATGCGACGATCTGATTTTTGGTGAGCCCGGAGGCGAAAAAGCCGATCGCGCATAAGGCGCCGATCAAAAAGACCGTTCCGATGTATTGGGCGGCAACAAGGCCCCAATCGAATGAGCCGAATTGCGAAAGCACCGCCAAAAGGGGCAATGTCGCCAAGACCGAGGCCATGACCGCGCACACCGATCCCAAATACTTACCCGTCAGATACTGCAGCGCGGTGATGGGTTGGGCAAGGAACACCTCGCTGGTGCCCTCTTTTTCATCGGCGGCAAGCGATCGCATGGTGACGGCGGGAACCAAAAACAACAGCAGCCATGGCAGGATCCCGAAAAGGGGCCGCAAGGAAGCTTCGGGCGCCACCAACATGGATCGGAAGTATAAGAACAGCGTCAATCCCAAAAACACCACGAGGGTTACGTATCCTCCGGGGTGATCAAAGTGGGATTTAAGCTCTCGTTTTGCGAACGTAAGGATTTTTTTCATATTGGAGTAATCGCGAATATACGAATTTCTTCAAATATACAAATCAGGGATTAGCATACAAATGTAAGAAAAGTTCTTTGTATATTTGTATGGTTGATTTTATATTCGTATATTGCCTTCTGCAATTTGTATATTTGCGATTACTTGGTAAGCTCCCTGAACACGTCTTCCAGGCTCGCGGTCTCGCGCGACATCTCCCATACTTCTAGGTTATTGTCTTTGGCGAATGTCATGATCTTCGGCCGAATATCATCTACCGTTTCGATGTAATAGCGCACGCGGCCGCCTTCGGTCGGTTGGGTCCGAACCACCTTGGCCCCGCCAATGGCCTTTTCGATCGCGACTGCGTCGACCGTGCCGGCAAATTCGGCGTGGATAATATTCTTCGTGCCCCGATGCGCCAGATGCTCTACGGTGCTATCCGAAACAAGTTTGCCGCGCGAGATTATGATGACGCGGCTTGCCATGGCTTCCACTTCCTGCAGTACATGGGTGGAAATAATGACCGTTCTGGCTTTGCCGATTTCGCGTATGAGCGCACGGATCTCCTGCCGCTGGTTCGGGTCAAGGCCTTCGGTCGGCTCGTCCAGGATCAAAATTTTCGGATCGGCCAGGATGGCTTGGGCGATGCCCACGCGCTGGCGGTAGCCTTTGGACAATTCCCCGATGGGGCGCCAATACACGTCTTCGATGCCCGTCTTCCGCACCGCCGCATCGATCGCGCGGGTCTTATCCGCTCCCGCCAGATCCCGCAGATCCGCGATCAGGTCGAGGTATTCGGCAACAAGCATGTCTTCGTCTAAGGGATTGTTTTCCGGAAGGTACCCTACATAGGATTTTGCCGTGATCGGATCCTGGGCTATTTCGACGCCGTCGAACAAGATCCGTCCGCCGTCCGGTTCATACACTTGCGCAAGCATCCGCATGGTCGTGGTTTTGCCCGCGCCGTTCGGACCCAAAAGCGCCACGACCGATCCGTCGCCGATTTCGATAGAAAGGCCGTCTACCGCCTTTATGGTACCGAATGTTTTTTTGAGGAATTCAATGGTGATCATGGAGTAATCGCAAATTTACGAATTTCTCTAATTATACGAATAGAAATAAAAAATACGAATGGTGAAGTTATTTGTATGTCTGACTGCTGATTTGTATATTTGTTCAGATTTATATATTCGCGAATACTATTATACGCAATCCTTCGTCCCCGTGCAAGGCCTATGGTATGATGGTTTGTGGAATATGTTATGTAATGAATATTCATGAGCAATAGAAAAAAATTGGCATTTTTCGAAATCGAGGCATGGGAGAAGGATTGGCTCACAAAGCATCTTGGCGGCTTTGAGCTGCGGTTTTATGACAAGCCGTTGGGCGAAGAGACGCTTGTCGCCGAGCGGGACTTTTTGGTTCTGAGTATCGGCGCCTCGTCAATGATCTCCCGCCGCGTATTGGAGGCTTTTCCGCGTTGTGAATTCATTGCCGCCCGGTCCCGCCGTACTTCGCATATTGATATGGACGCCTGTCGCGATCGGCGCGTGATGGTGTCGCGCTTGCCCTCATACGCGTCGCATGCGGCGGCGGAATTCACCTTTGCGTTAATGCTTGCGCTTTCGCGCAAGGTTTGCGATGCGGCGAGGCGAGGCGCGGCGGGGCAGGCGGGCCACGACGGCCTGCGGGGATTGGATCTTTTCGGCAAAACGATCGGCGTTGTCGGCACCGGTCATGTAGGCATGCAGGTGATCCGTATCGCCAAAGGCTTCGGCATGCGCGTGCTTGCCTGGAGCGCCAAGCCGAACGATCAGATGGCGCAGGAGTTGGGTTTTACATATGTAAATGAAGATGTGCTTTTTCGAACCTCGGATGTGATTACGCTGCATCTGCCGCACGTGCCGCCCGATCGGCCGCACGCAACGGAAGGCATCATCGGTAAGGATATGATCACCAGCATGAAGCGGGGGGCGCTTTTCATTAATACTGCCCATCCCGATTTGGTTGATTCGGATGCGCTTGTCTGGGCGATGCGGGAAGGGAGGCTGGGAGGGCTTGCCATTGATGGCGAACTTTCAGAATCGGCGCGGACGGCCCTTGCCATGCATCCTAATGTTTTGGTGACATCACGGGTTGCATATAACACGCAGGATGCTCTTGAGGACGTTCTGGAAGCCACGGCAGAAAACATCAAGGCGTATTTTCGGGGATTTCCGCAACACATGGCCGGAAGTACCATATAAAAAACCCTTCTCGAAAGAGTCGGGTTTTTGAGCGCTTAATCGTTTTGCTCCTCGCCCAAAGCCCACGTGTGAAGGTGGATGAGCAGGCAAAGCATGTCCTCATCGGCATAACCTTTCAATTCAAAGATCGGCTTGCCTTTGTTTTCCGCGCGCGCTTTGTCGCGGCGAGCGCCACCCGACCCTTCCCATCCCGGCAGAATGACAAAACCGTCGCAGGCCTGGTCGTAAATGGCGTCATCCAAGGCGTGGTAATAGGCTTC
>JAUYLV010000047.1 GCA_030699565.1 bacterium | reverse complement strand
GATCAACTTCAAGATCGAAGAACCGCCCGGATCCACCCATGCGCGTCGCTTCGAACGGGGTCCTCATGAAGGAGCTCCCGCAGCAGGAGGAAGCGATCTCGGAGATCTTGATCTCTAATTCGCGGATTACTTAAGAAACCTGAACTCAAAACCGCTCGAAAGGGCGGTTTTGAGTTGACAAAAACAAAAACGGATCGTAGCTTGATATAGTTAACAAGAGAAAAGAGGGGGTTTAATGCGCAAACGAAACATCCGGTCAAATTCTAAACAGCGAAGAAAAACTGTCAAAAAGTCGCGCAAGAAAAAGTCCTTTGAGAACATGACGCTTAAAGAACTTGCCGAGTTTGAAGCAAAATATCCGCCACTTATTGGACGCACGGTCGGCGCTCGCCCGATACGAAGAAGTGGGTAATTCGGGTCAAAATAGTGATATTTTATGAGAGGCATAGCCTCTCTTTTTTGTTGTTGACTTGGTATGATTTTCGCGGTACAATTGGCAACGTTATGCTGAATTTTTTGTGAAGTTAAGCCAATAATCCCCTTTTATGCCAAAAGAACCCAAGAAGCCTTCGTCGAAAAAGCCGCAAGGTCCCATACAATCCGTCAAGGGGATGCGGGATATTTTGCCTGATGAAATGCGGTTTTTGGAGCGCATCCGAAAAGCCTTTCTTAATATTGCGGTTTCCTATGGGTTTGAGGGCATTGAGACGCCTATTTTAGAGGATACGGATCTTTTTGTGCGGGGGGTCGGCAAAGCGACTGATGTGGTACAGAAGCAAATGTTCTCGTTTCGCACCAAGGGCGGAGATCCGGTCACTATGCGCCCCGAATACACCGCTGGCGTGGTGCGGGCGTATTACGAGAACGGCATGTTCAATCTGCCGCAGCCGCTGAAGCTTTGGTACTGGGGCCCGGTGTTTCGCTACGAGCGGCCGCAGGCGGGGCGCCATCGCCAGTTCCACCAGCTGGGTGCTGAGATCATCGGTGAGATCAATGCGGTGCTCGATGCGCAACTGATCCAGTTTTTTACGATCATGCTTAAAGAGCTTGGCATTACGGCGTATACCGTGGAAATCAATTCATTGGGTTGCAAGGTTTGCCGCTCGGGGTATCGCCAGGCGGTCGTGAATTACTTCAGGCCCGATATCCGAAAAATGTGTCCGGACTGCAAGCGGCGTCTGAAAGAAAGCCCCCTGCGTGTTTTCGAATGCGATAAAGAAAAATGCCGCGAGATCGCCGAGAAGGCTCCGCAGACGGTCGATCACTTGTGCCAGGAATGCCACAGCCACTTTAAGGAGGTGCTGGAATATCTTGATGAAATAGACATTCCCTATCACTTGAATCCCAAATTGGTTCGCGGGCTTGATTATTACACCAAAACGGTGTTCGAGATCTGGCCGGAAGATCAGGCGGGGTATGCGCTGGGGGGCGGCGGCCGATATGACAATTTGGTTGAAATGCTTGGCGAAAAAATGGCCCCGGCTGTGGGATTTTCTGCGGGCATTGAACGCTTGGCCGGCGAACTGAAAAAGATCGGCGCGCCCATTGTTAAAGATAAAGATATACCGACGGTATTTTTGGCGCAATTGGGAGAGCTTGGCCGCAAAAAAAGCCTCAAGCTTTTCGAGGAACTCCGCAGAGCCGGATTTCGCGTAATGGAGTCGTTCGGTCGCAATAGCATCAAATCGCAGCTTAAAATCGCCAATCGCGAGGAAACCGGCATTGCGCTGATCTTGGGGCAGAAGGAGGCGCTGGACGGCACGATCATCGTGCGGGATATGACCGCCGGCACCCAGGAGACGGTTCCGCTTTCAAAGCTGATCAATGAGTTGCAGAAACGATTTGCGCTAACGGAAACGAATAAGAGTGCTTAAGTACCTTTGTGCCCGAGTGCTAAAGTACAGTGAGGCATCAGGATCATAATCCCGATGCTTCCAATCACTTCAACACCCAATCACTTCAACACCCAAGCACTACGGCACCAGAGTACTTTTTATGTCTGATTGCTTATTCTGTAAAATCATTAACAAGGAAATTGCCACAGCGTTCGTTTACGAAACGGATGCGGTGGCGGCATTTGATGATATCCACCCCAAAGCGCCGGTGCACGTGCTTATTGTGCCCAAAAAGCATATCGAAACCGTAAATGATGCCGCCGAGGAAGACGCCGATCTATTGGGGCAGATGGTGCTAGCGGCAAAAGCGATTGCCGCAAGGGCCGGCATTGCGGATAGGGGATATCGGCTTATCGTCAATTGCGGCCAAGACGGCGGTCAATTGATCCCTCACTTGCATTTACATCTGCTTGGTGGTAAAAGAATGGGAGCGAAAGGAGAAGAATTTTAAACATGGTGACCGCGTGACAAAGTGACAAAGTGGCAAAGTGAATTGAAGGCTGAAATTTTGTATAAAATTTCAGCCAAACCAATCACTCCGTCACTCTGTCACTCCGTCATTCCGTCACTCTGTCATAATGGTACTCGTAATTCGAAAAGACAAAGAATCTACAGCCGCGATGTTGCGGCGGTTTCAGCGCAAAACACAGCTTGCGGGGCTTTTGACGGAATCGCGCCGAAAACGGTTCAAGAAGCGTCCGCTGTCGCCTTTTAAGAAGCGCAAAAGCGCTTTGCGCCGCCTTAAGATCTCCGCGCTCTATAAACAACTCGTTAAGGAAGGACTTATCGAAGAAGGCAAGCCGATCCCGCAACAGCTGAAGAAGAAATTTTCGGGATAAATCCCGTTAGAAATTCTCGCAGAGTATTTTGATCTCCGCGCAAATCGTACTAAGCGGTAACTAATACCGCAGAGCGATGGGTTTTATTTCTAACGGGATAAATCATGCTGAAAGAAAAACTTACCGCAGATCTTAAAGAGGCGATGAAACGGCACGACCAAAACGTCGTGTCGGTTTTGCGCATGATGCTTTCAGCGCTAAAAAACAAAGAGATCGAAAAACGCGTTGAGGCGCTTTTGGAAGACGAGATGCTGCAGGTGCTCACCACCGAAGCCCGCAAACGAAAGGAATCGATCACCAGCTACCAGCAGGGCGGCAGATCGGATCTTGCCGAAATCGAAAAGCGGGAACTCGGGATTATTAAGGCGTACCTTCCCGAGGAGGCGTCCGAGGACGAGATCCGCCAGGCGGTAAAAGAGGTTATTGCCGGCATGGGGGCATCCGCCGATGCCAAAGCCATGGGAAAGGTCATGGGCGCGGTTATGGGGCGCTTCAAGGGCCGCGCGGATGGCACTGCCGTGCAGAATATCGTAAAGAAGGAGCTCGGTGTATAAAGGCACATTTCAATCATGCGAATTACGCTTGAGATTCAAAATAAAATAAAGGCGTCGACGCTTCCGCAAAAGCGTTTTTTTGTTTTGGGAGCGGATCGCGCGCTTACATTGCTAAATCCAAAATCCGCCGTTCGGCGTTCCCGCATCGAACTTTCTGTTGCGTTTGTCTCCCCGCGCGAAATCCGCCGCCTAAACAAACAATGGCGAAAAAAAGATGCGCCGACCGATGTGCTGTCATTTCCCCATTTTTCTCCCATTCGTGCCGCCTCTAGCGCAACGCTGGGGAAAATTATGCCTGTCAGGGACCAGGATGGCGTGATACGATTAGGCGAGATACTGATTGCGCCGCAAATTGTCAAAAAAGAAGCGGCGCAGTTTGATCATGCTGCGCCGGAACATCTCATTTTTTTGTTCGTTCATGGCCTGTTGCACTTGCTGGGATATGATCATGAGCGTTCAAAATCCGACGACATTCTGATGCAGAAAATTCAAGCCAGTGTATTAAAAGGAATAAACATATAATTGCGCTTCTCAAATCAACCTAATTTCTCTTTGCACTAATTTCCCCCGACGCTCCATATATTCCTATGAAGAAGTCGGGATCCCGAACGTAATCGGGATGAACAACTTATTGAGCAGCATTATTTATTAAATACTGCTCAATGCATGTTTAGGTAAATTAGGTCAATTAGGCCAATTAGAAATTGCCAAAAGAATCCATCATCGTCGGCATAGATATCGGCTCAACCACCATCCGGGTAGTGGTTGCGTTGTTTTCCGGTGAGCAGGGGCGGGCCCAGGTCATCGGGCTGGGCGAGGCGCCGACGTTCGGCATTCGAAAGGGCATCGTCGTCAGCCTTGAAGAGGTCGTAAAATCCCTCCGACTCGCCAAAGAACAGGCCGAACGGGCGAGCAACGTCAAGATCGAAAGCGCGTATGTTTCGATCGGCGGCAGCCAGATCGCCAGCCGCCTGACAAAAGGTGTCGTTGCCGCATCGCGTGCGGACGGGGAAATAACGGAACATGATGTTAATCGCGTAATTAATGCCGCGTCGGCGCTTGCGTTGCCGCAAAACCGCGAAATCATTCATGTAATACCGCGATGGTTTTCGGTGGATGCGGAAACCGGCATTTTTGATCCGGTAGGCATGCGCGGCATACGGCTTGAAGCCGATACGATCGTGGTAGAGGGATCCGCGCAATTGTTGCGAAACATCGAAAAGTGCATGACGGAGATCGGGGTAGAAATAAACGATCTGGTGCTGGATGTGCTTGCCGCAAGCCGCTCGTCGCTGACAAAATCCCAGAAAGATATCGGGGTCGCGCTTATCGATGTGGGTGGGGCGAAAACCGGCATTGCCGTCTTCGAGGATGGCAATGCGATTCATGTGGCTTCTTTGCCGGTGGGCGCTACGCACATTACCAATGATCTTGCCATCGGTTTCCGTACCGCAGTAGACGTTGCCGAGCGCATGAAGCGCGAATACGGTTCATGCCTGCCTCGCGAGATCAATCGCAAGGATACGGTCGAATTCGGCAAGATTGCGCAGGGAGAGGTTGGCGTCTTTTCGCGCCGCGAAGTCGCCGAAATTATCGAGGCCCGCGTTCGCGAACTGTTTGAGCTTGCCAACAAGGAACTCAAGGCCATTCATCATGAAGCGCTTTTGCCGGGCGGCATGGTGATCGTAGGGGGCGGGGCGAAAATACCGGGCATTGTCGATATCGCCAAAGAAGAGCTTAAAATCCCCGCGCAGGTCGGTTTTCCTTTGAATGTCGATGGAGTGGTCGATGCGATCGATGATCCGGCCTATACAACGGCGGTCGGATTGGTGCAGTGGGGACGAGATGTGGAAGCCCGACGCAATACCGGGTCAATTTCATTTTTTTCACCCCGAAGAGTTGGCGGTGGAGAGAGCATTATTAAGCGTATTTTCAAGGCTTTTATACCGTGATGTGGAATTAATCCGTACGCGACGGCATACTGTTGCACCTTCAGACTCCCTGTGTATAATGGGAGTGTTGTTTTTTTTATAGCAAGGAGTAGGCTACGGGTGAATTCAGCGTAAATCCGCGTAACTATCGGCGTCATTCCGCATCTACAGCTTTCTAGAAGCGGATCAACGCGGACAGTAACGCGGAAAAACGCAGAAAATCGCAACACACAAATATGAGTCCCCAAGTAAATCCTGCATTCGAAACATTCGCAAAAATAAAAGTTGTGGGCGTGGGAGGATCGGGCGGCAAGGCCATCTCCCGCATGATGCAGCAAAAAATCCATGGCGTTGAATTCATAGCCATCAATACCGATGCGCAGGATTTGCATTTCTCCAACGCGCCCGTCAAGGTGCATATCGGCAAGAATCTTACGCGCGGTCTTGGCGCCGGCATGAATCCGGAGATCGGCCGCCAAGCTGCCGAGGAGAATCGCGAGGAAATCCAGCAGGTATTGAAGGGCGCGGACATGGTTTTTGTCACTTGCGGCCTCGGTGGCGGCACTGGTTCCGGCGCGGGACCTGTCGTTGCGGAAGCTGCGCGCAATGTCGGCGCATTGACCATAGGCGTCGTGACCAAGCCTTTTGCCTTCGAGGGCGCTCAGCGATCGCGGATCGCCGAAGACGCCTGGACGCAGCTGCGCGATCAGGTTGATGCGCTCATTACCATTCCGAATGACCGCTTACTCGGCGTTATCGATCGCAAAACGCCGATTTTGGAAGCGTTTCGCATTGTCGATGACGTATTACGGCATGGGGTGCAGGGGATTTCGGACCTGATCACATACCCCGGCCTCATTAATGTGGATTTTGCGGATATCAAAGCGGTGATGCGGGATGCGGGCTCGGCGCTTATGGGCATCGGAACCGCGCAAGGTGAAGATCGCGCCATACAAGCCGCACGGCAAGCCATCAGCTCTCCATTGCTCGAGATCGCCATCGATGGAGCGCGCGGAGTGCTCTTTAGTGTCTCGGGCGGCGAGGATCTGGCTATGACCGAGATCAATGAGGCGGCGCGCGTCATTACCGAATCGATCGATCCGGATGCGAAGGTAATTTTCGGTGCCATTGTGAACGACAAGTCGAAAAAAGGCGAAGTGAAGATCACGGTCATTGCGACGGGATTCGGCGGCGCGCATGGTGTTACGCGCCGACCCGCAAAGCCCGCCTATGCGACCGGCACGGTCGGCGCGGCAATGGACACGACGGAAGAGGACGGAGAAGATGATTTCGACGTATCCCCGGTGCGCGTGGTGCAAAAGTCAAACGGAAACGGTTCTACCCAATCCGATACCGCGCGAGAAAAAACGTTTTCCGCAAGCGAAAATGGCAATGGCAATGGAAATGGTTCTGCCTCGTTCACCGCAAGCGGGAACGGCAATGGCAATGGCACTGGGTATTCCGTAAATGCGTCCGCAAAGAATGTGCCCGGGGCTAAACAGACGTTTCAACAGCAGCGATCACCGAAAAAGGAATCATTTTTCGAGGAAATAATCAAAGTCGGCTCTGCCGACGAGGATGAATTCGAAATCCCCGCGTTTATTCGCAAGAAGATGAAGTGATTAGGGACTTGTAACTAGTAACTAGTAACTAGTAACTAGTAACTAGTAACCAGTAACTGGTAACTAGAGCATTGGAGAACCTTTCGGTTCTTTTTTGTTTTTAACAGCGAAGTCACACTCCTCCACTAACCAGCGATCGTGGGTTAGTGGATGGTTTAATATTTCCTGATTAACTGCATATTCTCAAAATACTTATAACCATCAAAGCCGCCAGCCCTCATTTAGGCGGCAGCCTCTGCGAGAAAAGTCTAAGCGAGGTATTTCCAATTCACCGAGCATTACAAAAACGAGTCGCAAATCGCAGATATCTGGATATATCAGAGCTGGCGGCGGTTTTTCCGCCAGCTTCCGCAAGAAAAGCTTGAGCGAGGTATTTGATTTTCAAAGCGTTGCGCGAACGAGATGCAAATTACAAGGCGTTTAGGAATATAAGTGGGTACCGCGGCAAACGTGGCTTTTCCATAAAGGGGGCAGCGTCTGACGCTGCTTGCATTTATCGCGTTTGACGCGATGCCTGGAGGCCTCAAAGCCGACTAGGGTGATCACATTCCGTAAAGAATGCCACCGTGATTTGCCGAGTTCGCGAACAGCGGCTGAAAATCAAATACCGAGTGAGTTATCCACATGGACGCGTCGTAAAAAATCCGTAAACTGAAAAGCCCAGAAGGCATAAGCGTTTTTGCCAATTTTGAAAATCTTTGACCGACGCTTTTGCGCGGCGGTACAATGGATACATAACTCGGTTACGAAACGTATATCTGCGCCGATTCGCGTCATTATCAGCATTCTTCCGCTTTTTGGGCTTTCTAGAAGCGGATCAGCGCGGATAGTAACGCAGAAAAACGCGGATATAAATAGTAACGTAACACACAAAACCTTTGAGTTCTTGTCTAAGCTGTCCAGAGGCGCCTTGGAGGCCGTGACGGTTTAGAGAAGAAATTACTCAAGGGCTTGTTGAAAAATAAAGTGTCCAGATTCGGTTTCAGATTTGCTCAAGATTCAGCTTTTCCGATTGAGCGGAATCCGAGGCGTAGCAGGGCTACGGTGAGGATTTCCGCGATTGAGGAAAAGTCGAAGATGGGGTAAATGTGGAAACGAGATGGATACGTTAATTTTCAACAAGACCTAGGGTGGCGGGAATTACCGGAACGCTCAAGCGTTCCCTCGGCTAAGGGCAACCTGAGCGCGCCGGAGGTAATTTCTTCCACCTTTGTTGCGTCTTTACATCCTGCGCGAAACTTTAAGCTTCTGCGTTGATCCGCGACATTATCCGCGTCCTTCCGCTTCTACGGCTTTCTAGAAGCGGATCAGCGCGGATAGTAACGCAGAAAAACGCGGAAAGAAAATGACGTTAGAGAAAATAAAAAAGCGGAACGGCGATATCGTAGTGTTCAGCGCCGAGAAGATCCATGTGGCGATAGAGAAGGCCATGACGGCCGTGCGCGGCAACCCCCACACCGAAGAGGTGCGGGAGCTTTTGGCGTACGTACGGGGGGAGCTTGAGGCCTGGTGTGGCGATGAGCGGATGCCCGAGGTCGAAAAGGTGCAGGATTTGGTCGAACAGGCTTTGATGGAATTCAAGTTCTTTGATGTCGCGCGCGCGTATATCATTTATCGGGAGCAGCATCATAAGATCCGTGAAGAGAAAAAGCAGGAAGAGTTGAAAAAAATCAGCGACAAGACCCTGTATGTGATAAAGCGGGACGGAAGGCGCGAGGTATTCAACGAGAGCAAGCTTCGCGAACTTTTTGCGGGCGCGGCGCAGGGCTACGAAAAAGACGTCGATGTCGATGCATTGGTCAAGCAATGCAAGATGGCGGTGCATGACGGCATCTCGACCGATGAAATCGAAAAAGTCGCGATTTTGACGACTCGCTCCTTCATTGAGCGGGAACCGGCATATGATTATGTGACGGCCCGTCTGTTTCTGGCCGCCAGCATTAAAAAAGCGGCAGGTAAGAATTTTGTGCCGACGTCCCATAATCTCGTGCTGGGGTTTACCAACGACCTTGATCGCGTGTATCGCGAAACATTCGTCAAGAATCTTCGGCGCGGGGTGGAGATCGGCAGGCTCGATCCGGCGCTGCTTCAATTTGATCTTGAAGTTCTTGCGAAAGGGATCGATATGACGCGTGACAACCTTTTTACCTATCGGGGGCTGCAGACGCTCTATGACCGGTATTTTCTTTCCGATGCGGATGACGAGCGAAGGTTGGAATTGCCCCAAACATTCTTTATGCGCGTTGCCATGGGACTTGCACAGCGCGAAGCCGACAAAAACGCCCGCGCGCTCGAATTTTACGATCTGATCTCCTCCATGCGATACATGCCCTCCACGCCGACGCTCTTCCATTCCGGAACCATCCACCCCCAGCTATCCAGTTGCTATCTTACGACGGTCGAAGACGATTTGGGGCATATTTTCAAGTGTCTTGGGGACAATGCCCAGCTTTCCAAGTGGTCCGGGGGGCTCGGAAACGATTGGTCGAGTTTGCGCGGTATGGGCGCCCTTATCAAAAAAACGAATGTCGAGAGCCAGGGCGTCATTCCTTTTCTCAAGATCGCAAATGATGTGACCGTTGCGATAAACCGGTCGGGAAAACGAAGAGGCGCTACGTGCGCGTATCTGGAAACCTGGCATTATGATATCGAGGATTTTCTGGAACTGCGCAAAAATACGGGAGACGACCGGCGCCGTACGCATGATATGAATACCGCCAACTGGATACCCGACCTGTTTATGAAGCGCGTCATGCAAGACGAATCATGGACGCTTTTTTCTCCGGACGAGACTCCCGATCTGCACCACAAGTACGGCAAGGCGTTCGAAGAAGCGTATGTCGGATACGAAAAAAAGGCCGCCGAGGGCAAAGTCCATCTTTTTAAAAAAATGCGCGCCAAGGATCTTTGGCGCAAGATGCTGACGATGCTTTTCGAAACCGGGCACCCGTGGATGACCTTCAAAGACCCCTGCAACATTCGTTCTCCGCAGGATCATGTCGGCGTGGTGCACTCATCAAATCTTTGCACCGAAATAACGCTAAACACGTCCAAAGAAGAAACGGCCGTTTGCAATCTGGGCTCGGTGAATCTTGCGCGGCATATCGCGCATGGGGCGCTCGACGAAGACATGCTAGCACGCACGGTAAAGGCTGCCATGCGGATGCTCGACAACGTCGTTGACATCAATTTTTATCCGACGGAAGAGGCCAAGCATTCCAACCTGCGTCACAGGCCGGTGGGACTGGGTATTATGGGGTTTCAGGATGCGCTTTATATGCTTGGCATCCGTTTTGATTCCGATGCATGCGTCCGGTTTGCCGATGAATCCATGGAAGTGATATCGTATCATGCGATACTTGGCTCCAGCGAACTTGCGCGCGAGCGCGGCGCGTATGCCACGTATAAAGGATCAAAGTGGGACCGCGGCATCTTTCCCCAAGATACTCTTAATCTTCTCGAAGAAGAGCGTGGTATTCAAATCGAGGTGGCAAGAACCGGCAGGCTTGATTGGGCGCCCGTGCGCGAATCCGTAAAAAAATACGGCATGCGCAATTCCAATACTATGGCCATAGCGCCTACCGCAACCATTTCGAATATCTCCGGCTGCTTCCCGTGCATCGAGCCCATCTATAAAAATCTTTACGTCAAGTCCAATATGTCCGGCGAATTTACCGTGATCAATCCGTACCTGGTGGAGGATCTTAAAAAGCTCGGCCTTTGGAACACGACGATGTTGGAGATGTTCAAGTATTATGACGGCAACATCCAGCAAATTGCCGCCATTCCGCAGCGGCTTAAGGATCTTTATAAGGAAGTGTTCGAGATCGACGCCGAGTGGCTTATCAAGGCTGCTGCGTATCGCGGCAAGTGGATAGACCAGTCCCAGTCGCTGAATATGTTCGTGCGGGGAACAAGCGGCAAGCAGGTTTCGGACATGTATCTGTATGCATGGAAGATGGGCCTTAAAACCACGTATTATCTGCGAACGCTGGCAGCTTCCGCGATCGAAAAAAGCACGATCGATATCAATAAATGGAAGGAATTCCGCGAAAATACGCTTGAAGAATCTTCAGTGAAGGTGGAGAAGCCGAAACTACAGGAGGCGGAAGCGCCGAAATTGAAGGTGTGCGGTATCGATGACCCTACCTGCGAAGCCTGCCAATGATCGAGTTCATATTTTGGCGCCTGACTTTGTTGGGCGCTGCGATGCTCATTCGTCGTAGGTATACTACGCCTCATTATGCTTCTCGCGCCCGCCTCGTCATGCATCCAAAATATGAACTCGATTCGGAGTTTGAACTTCTGTGTCGATCCGCGTCATTATCCCCATCCTTCCGCTTCTATAAGCGTGTCGAGTGGGACTCGGACATTATTAGCAACGGAAAAATACGAGAATCAATATGATATCTTTGCACGATAAAAAACGAATCTTGAACTGCGCCGATACGGATCCGAACAAGATCCTGCCCATGAAATACAACTGGGCGCGTGAGCATTACAAAAATGGAGTTGCCAACAACTGGACGCCCGAGGAAGTTCCCATGCAGCAGGATGTTGAACTCTGGAAAAAGCGTGGCGGGCTTTCGGACGACGAACGGCGGCTTATTTTGTGGAACCTCGGATTCTTCTCGACCGCCGAGTCGCTTACCGCCAACAACATTGTGTTGGCCATCTATCGGCATGTCACCAACCCCGAATGCCGCCAGTATTTGCTGCGCCAAGCCTATGAGGAGGCGGTGCACACGGACACGTTCATTTACTGCTGCGACACGTTGGGACTTGATCCCGATGAAGTCTATAACATGTATCGCACCATCCCTTCGATACGCGACAAGGATGAATTCGTTGTCCAGATGACGAAGTCCATTTTCGACGTGCGTTTTGAAACCAAGACAACGCAGGATATTCAGCGATTCATTCATGATCTGGTCGGCTATTACATAATCATGGAAGGAATATTCTTTTACGCGGGATTCGTTATGATGCTTTCGTTCCTGCGCCAAAACCGCATGATAGGCGTTGGCGAGATGTTCCAATATATTCTGCGGGACGAGTCGGTGCACCTGGCATTCGGCGCGGATCTTACGAATGCCATTGTGGACGAAAATCCGGAGATCTGGACTCCGGAATTCAAAAAAGTCATTGCCGAAAACATCAAAAAGGGCGTTGAGTTGGAGATTGCCTATGCCAATGACTGCCTTCCGCGTGGCATTCTCGGTTTGCATGCGGATGCGATCAAGGAGTACGTGCAGTATATCGCCGATCGGCGTCTGGAGCGCATCCGCCTTCCTAAGGTATATGGTTCGGAAAATCCTTTTCCTTGGATGAGCGAAATTATCGATCTGAAAAAAGAGAAGAACTTTTTTGAAACGCGGGTTACCGAATATCAAACCGGGGGGGCGTTGGATTGGGATACCGCCCAGATCTAACGTTTACGAGCGACCAAGAGACATCGGACCGGCTCAAGCCGGTTTTTTGTTTGCCTGCATCCGTTGACGTCGTTGAATCGGTGAGTACAATGCAGGCGACAGCTCTTTGTATTACTGAAAGGAGGGTGCATATGAAACTGCCACTGTATGCGTTGCTTGTGGCGCCGGATCATGCCATGCGCACGGACATTCTCTATGGAGGAAAAGCCATATCGATCCGCGAGGGACATCGGGATTACAAACCCGGTCATCCCGTCATGCTTTGTTGCCACATCGTTCCATGGGCGGTGATGGCGGATATTACCATCGTCCGGCACTGTACGCTCCGCAAAGTAACGAAGGAAGAATACCAAGCGGACGGATTTCATACCCAAAAAGATCTTTTGAACGGGCTTAAACGGTTCTATCCCGACATGACGCTTGATTCTGCCGTTACGGTGATCTGCTGGGAAAACGTGCGCGGCTTTCTTAAGGAGAACGACGCCATATATCGGCTCCAGCCTGAAAAGCTGTATAGCGCGATAGATCATGATCGGTAGTATTGTTCTCGCAAGAGGACTTTTTCTTTTTTAAGGCAGTTTGTTATACTAAGTACTAGTTACGAGTTGCTGGTTACGAGTTACTATCCCTATGTTCGCTTATTTCCATTTTCGCAGAAAAAAAAGCAAAAAAACGAATGCGCTGTTTTGTGCCGTTGTCGTCTTGGCGGGTATGGGTGCTGCCGCATTGATTTGGCAGATCGCGCATAAGCCGTTTCCCGATCCGGTACCGGATTCCTATGCCGTAATACCTTCGCGCTTGGCCTCATTACGGGTTGATTTTGGTGACGGCGTGCGGCGCGAATTTCGTGGAGAAGTGGTGCCGAATATGAATGTATTGGAAGCCCTGACGTATGCGACGGCGGCGGGCAATTTGCATCTGGCATACGTACCGGAGAAGACCGGCGTACGCGTCTCTGCCATTAACGGAAAAAAATCGGCTAAGGAAAATACATGGACGTTTTATGTTAACGGGAAAAAAGGAGAAGACCCCGCCGTATATGTTGTAGAGCCGGGCGATATGATCGATTGGAAATATGAATAAATATACTAAATATTTAATATCTAATATCAAATGACAGTAGGCGAGAAGGTTTTTATTTGATATTAGATATTTGGTATTCTCTCTTATCGGTTACTTGCGTATATTTCGGGTTCGTGTTATCTTTCTTTTGGCTATTTTAAGCCTTTTATCAATAAAACCGCCCCTTCTTGGTGCTGTGCCGCGCATATAAGCGCGACGAGAAACTCGGATCGAGGCGTGCATGTTCATGTTATCGCCACAGGAAAAAAAGAAACTCATCGATAAATACCAGAATCATGACGGTGACACGGGATCTGCGGATGTGCAGATCGCGATCTTTACGGAACGGATCGAGCAGCTTTCCGAGCATTTAAAAACGCACAAAAAAGACAATCACTCGCGCCGGGGGCTTTTGAAGATGGTATCGAAGCGCCGCAAGCTTCTGGATTATCTTGAAAAAGACGATCCGAAGCGATTTGCCGCGATCGTCAAAAAACTCAAACTAAAGAGATAACTTCCGGCTTTTTAGCTTGTAGCTTTTTAGCTTTTTAAAGAAAATAAGCTAACTAGCTAATGAGCTAAGAAGCTAAGAATAAGAACAGTTTGTACTATCAAACAAAAAGAACAGCGCATAGGGCTTTTTGTGGATGTGTAGAAAATGTATCATTCCTCAAAAAATCTCTACCA